>JAXIPI010000152.1:0-4924 GCA_045403015.1 Gaiellaceae bacterium
CCGCAGCACACGTCAGCCCGGAGTCGGTGGATCCGGGGCCGGGAACGACGCGCTCTCGACGCCGATCTCCTCCATTCGGGCGCAATAGGTGCCGTAGGCGCGCCGGGCTTCGCCGTGTCCGCCTGCTTGCTCGAGAGCGTCGACGAGGTCGAGGTGTGCGCGCTCGTCGTAGGGATCCCGCTCGAGTAGGCGGCGGGCATAGCGTGCGACGTCGTCGGGCCGTTGTGACCGGCGCGCTGCGTCGGCGAGCGCGTGCAGCACCTCGAAGTACACGGCCCGCGCCTCTTCGCGCGCGATGAGCGCCCATTCCTCGTAGGCGTCCTCCTCCAGAAAGTCGCCCGTGTAGAGCGTCTCGGCACGCCGCACGGGCCCATCCGCATCGTCGTCGGGCCGGGCGGCGAGCGCCTCTCGCGCGGCAGCGAGAAATGTCTCGAGATCGACACGTGCGTGGTCGAGGTCGATCCTCACCGCGGCCCGGTCGGCGACGACGAACCGCTCCGCTTCGTAGCGCTTCTCAGGGTCGAGCACGGCACGAGCGGTGCTGAGAGCGACCGACAGCCGGTTCGAGAGACGAGCCGGATCCTCGTTCGGCCAGAGCGCCTCCATCAGCGCGTCACGCGGCACGGGCCGTCCTCTGCGGGCGACGAGGATCTTGACGAGGTCACGCGCCTTGCGCGACTGCCAGGCCGTCGCCGGGATCGGCTCTCCGTGCCGCAGGACGCGGAAGCGGCCGAGTGTCTCGATCTCGATCTCGGCGAACGCGGCGGGGGGAGCGAGCAGATCGAAGACCGAGAGCGCGCCGTGAGCCCCGAGCGCGCGGAGCGCCTTCCTCGCGGCGGCTGCGGCCGCTTCGTCACCGTCGACGAGGGCGAGCCCCAGCGTCGCCGCCGTGCCGGCGATCGGGTTCTTGATCTCGCGCCAGATCGCCGTCGACTCCTGGAGCCGCCGGCGGCGGACAGCGATGTCCTGGGAGCTGAGCGCCTCCAGGTCGAGCGCTTCGGCGAGCCCGGCCCGATCTCGACGAGAGCGCGCTACCTTCGCAGCCGAGGCGATGTTCGTGCTCGCAGCGTCCCGGTCGCCGCACGCAAGCGCGACCCAGGCGGCGGCCAGCAGCGCTTCGACGTGCCCCAGCACGGGCCCGAGCGCGCACGCCCGCTCCGCGAGTCGTTTCGCCCCCTCCGGGTCGTCCGCCACGAGCACTCGCGCCGCACCGGAGAGCGCAGGTACGAGCCCCTGGAGATCGTCCGCCTCCTCGGCGTGCCGGACCGCCTCCTCGTACGCTGCTCGTGCGAGGGCCCACGATCCGCGCAGTTGGTAGACGTCTCCGAGCTTCTTGAGTGGATATGAGACGAGACGGGACTCGAGCTGCTCGAAGAGCCGGCGGGCCGCCTCGAGGTCGGCCACCGCCGTCTCGAGCCGGCCCAACTTGAGATGCGCATCGCCCCGGTTTGAAAGCGCGAGGGCGCGAAACAACGCGAACCCGGCGAGGTCGGCGAGACGGAGGGCGTGATCGAGCTCTTCGATCGACTCCTCGAACGCACCTTCCTCGAAGAACTGTGAGCCGCGATTCGTGCGGACGCGAATCACCTGCAGGACATCTCCCGCACGCTCCGCGTAGTCGAGCGCGCGAAGGTAGTGAGCGTCGTTCGCGCCGCGATCACCGTCGAGTGCGGCGAGCATCGCAAGCACCGTGTGCGCCGCCGCGAGCGCCTGTGGGCTGCCGGCTTCCGTGGCGACGGCATGGGCGCGCTCAGCGTCGCTGCGGCACGCGGCGGCGTCACCTCGCAGCCAGAGAGCGCTGGCGCGCCAGGCGAGAAGAAGCGCGAGGTCGTGTGCGGTGCCGCTCGTCTCGTCCGCGGCGCCGTAGAGCTCGAGGGCCTCGGAGATGCGGCCGCGGAGGTGATAGATCAGACCCAGACGCCAGGCGAGTCCGCACGGGAGAGGCTCGGCGGCCTGCGCTGCGCGCTCGTAGCAGGCGATCGCACCGTCCCAGTCTCCGCGCACCTGTCGCACCTCTCCCGCGAGTTGCGCGAGCGCCACCCCGAGCCGCTCGTCCGGCAGGGCGGAGAACGCGTGCTCGAGGGTGGCGAGCGCGCCGGCAGCGAGCAACTGCTGCCCGTACTCGGTCAGGATGCGGATTGCCTCGTCGATGTTTTCTGCGTCGACGTGGAGCGTGAGCGCCTCGGCGAACTCGCCGCGGTGGGCCAGCCAGTCCGCCGCAAGCTCGAGGACCCGTCGGCGCTCGCCCTCCGGAAGCGGGAGCGAGGTGAGCGCGTACTCACGGATCGGGGTGGTCAGCGTGTACGAGCCGGCTCCTCGGCCATGCGGCTCGACGAAGATTCCGCCGCGCGCGAGCGAGGCGAGGAGCTCGGAAGCGTCGGCGAGTCCAAGCTCTTCGCAGAGCTCGGGCGTGAAGCGCGGCAGCGGGGCGAGCGTTCGAATGAGCCGCTGGACAGCAGGATCCTCGAGCGCGAGCACTTCACCCGCGAGGTACGCGTACAACCGTCCGCCCGGGAGCGGCATCCGGCCGAGGACGTCGCGTGTCTCGCCGTCGGGGACGCGGCTGACAGCTTCGACCGCGAGCCGAACCGCCGCCGGCCATCCCTCGCACGTGTCCCGGATGGCGGCCACAGTGTCGGGTGAGCCCGTGACCCCCGCGGCCTCCACGAGCGCCGCGACCTCGTCGAGGTCGAGCCGGAGGTCGCCGGCGTCGACGTCGAGGACGTGGCCCTGGCCGCGTAGCCTGTCGATTCGCAACTGGGGATCCGCCCGCGACGCGAGAACCAGGTGCAGCAGCTGCGGCGCCTGGAGCGACAGCGACTCGAGGAAAGCGGTGGGGCCTGGGGCCTCCACGAGCTCGTGGACGTCGTCGAGCACGAAGAGGAGGTCGCGGGTGAGCGACTCCGTCAGCACTTCTGCCAGCGTCGCGGCCACAGCCCTGGCGCCATCGGTGTCGTGGCTGCCGTCGGACCCTCGCGATCCGGCCAGGATCCCGGCGAGGTCGGAGGGCAGCGAGGGGACGCGGAGGCGCAAGGCGTCGACGATCCCGCGGACCAGAGTCGGCAGCACACGATCCTCCGAGGTGACGCTGTACCACGCCGACGGCGCCCGCGAAGCCCACGTCCCGAGCAGCGTCGTCTTCCCGAAGCCCGCGTCGCCGACGACGATCGTGAGCCTGCGCGAGAGCGCCTGCGACAACAGGCCATCGAGGCGTGGCCGGGGCACGAGGGCGGGCGCCGACAGCGGAGGGGCGAGCTTCGCGGTCGCCGCGGCTGGCGGATACGAGATCTCCATTGAGCGACTTCTCGGACGATCGTAGTCCTAGCTCACGGCGGCGTCGCCGTCGGAGATCGCGGGCCGGCCTCCTGGAGAGCTACGCGACCGGGTCTTAGAGAGTGCGACTGAGGCGAAACGCCGAGGGCCCGCCGGAGCGGGCCCTCGGGACACGGTCGGACTCGGCCTAGCCGGCGTCCGGACGATTCGGGTCGTTGATCCAATCGAGGACCTCCTGCCGGTCGAGCCGGTACGAGAAATCGAGGCCCTTGCACTGGGCGTTCATGCCGAACGAGGTGACGGCCGCGATCGTGCGGGTACCCGCGAAGAAGATCGGGCCGCCGGAGTCGCCGTTGCACGTGCCGCCCTTTCCCTGCGAGGCGTTTGCGGTCGTCTTCAGGTTGTACGTCGTGACCGGGGCCTCCCAGTTCACGAGGTAGGCCGACGCGGTCAACCGCTCCCGGAACGAGACGGGAACCGGGTCCTGATCCGAGAGGCCGTAGCCGCTCGAAACGAACCGCAGGTCCTTTTTGGACTTGGTCGACGCGACGTACGCGTCGACGGCACCGGCGGCTGGCAGCTGGCCGTACGTGCCGGACGGCGTGGTGTAGGGCGCGTCGAGGACGACCACGCCGGCGTCGAGGTTGTTCGGGTACCCCTCGAAGTTGTGGAAGCCGTAGTTGTCCGCGACGCTGAACGAGCGAGAGAACGGCTGGTTGGCAGCGTTGCCGCCGTTGTACGGATAGCCGGTCGCCTCGTCGCCGCCGAGCCCGCCGAATGCAGTCGGGCTGTAGTTGGGAGCAGCAGCCTGCTGGAAGTAGACACGACCCGTGTCCACCTCCTCGGTGCAGTGCCCTGCCGTCACGATGGTCACCCTGTCGGAGAGCAGGCTCCCCGAGCAGCGGTGGCTGAAGATGTCACCGTTGGCGTCGGGTGCCGTGTAGAAGACGAGCAGACCGACGAAGTCGTTCTTGAAGTCCTTGCTGTAGTTCCCCGTGATCGCGCCGGCCGAGCCGGCGAAGGTCACGAGCGCAGCACCGAGTGCTGCGAGCAGCGCGAAGCGCTTCACCATTCTCTTCCCTTCATCTCGTTTGCAAAATGCGTTTGCGAACCACCTTCTGGTTCAAGTAGATGCTGTCCCGAACGATATCTTGCGCGGTGACTGGAGCCGAGTCGGGGCCTCCCTTCCGTGGGGCGGCCCCGACCTGGACTCGGTGAGCTACGTCTTGTGCGGCTGGTCGTAATGCGCTTGCAGATTCCCGGTGCTAAGAAGCTGGAGGGGCACGTTGAGGACGACCTCGGCCGGATTGGTTGTGTTGTAGATGCGGAGCGCGGCTCGATCGTCCCTGCCCGGCTCACCGTAGTCGACCAGGGTGAACTCGATCGTGTAGCCGTCGACCCCGTTGTAGCGACCCGTCCCGACACCCACCAGCGTGTCGAGCGGCGCGGGCGGAGGATCCTGGATGATCGCCGGGTCGTCCGAGCACTCGACCGTCGTGAGGTGCTCGGTCATGTGGAACTTGTTGCCGCCCCAGTTGACCTCGAGGTTGTTCGACAGCAGGAGGTCACAGTGGATCGTCAGGCCGCGAGTGACCCGGGCCTCGCCGACCCTGACCTGACTGCCCCCGCCGGTGAACCGCCCGCCGGCGAG
>JAXIPI010000351.1:0-18649 GCA_045403015.1 Gaiellaceae bacterium
CACGCCGCCAAACAGGAGGAAGACCGTGAAGATCTTTCCCGCATTGGACTCGGGCGCGCTCGCAAGCCCGGTGAGCGTGGTTGAGACGACCGCCCTGTAGAACGAGCCGACCCATCCCTCGTCGAGGATCATCTGGAAGCCGACGGTCCCAGCGACGAGGATGCCCACGAAGACCGTGTACGCGATAACGAAGCGGCGGAGATTCGTGCTCGTCACGCCGCGATCGTAGGCCGAAGGTCGGCGTTCTCGGAAAATGAGCGCGCTCGACGAGCACGACTTCCGCCGTCGCGGCCCACTGTTCACGGGTAAGAACGTCGAGGCGAACCTCGAGCTTGCTGGGAAGGTGAGAGAAATCGCCGCGGAAAAGGGCGTCTCGCCGGCGCAATTCGCGATCGCGTGGGTGCTTGCACGCGGCGACGATTTCGTCCCGATCCCCGGCACCAAGCGCCGCACGTACCTCGAGCAGAACGCCGGCTCGGTCGACGTCGAGCTGACACCAGACGACCTGGCGCGCGTCGATGCGGAGCTTCCGCAGGCCGCGGGCGAGCGCTACGACGAAGCCGGTATGGCGGCCGTGAACCTGTTGGAGCCGTGACGCGGGCCACGTTCATGTCCGCACAAGCCCGATCGACAACGCCGAGCAACGGAAACCGGCCGCGATTCAACCGCCTGCTGCGATAGCTGACGGGTTACGGGTCGATGCCGAGTTTGCGCAGCTCGACGATTGCCGCTCTGCGCCAGCGGGTCGTGTCCGGAGAGAACGGCAGTGTGAACGGCATGCCGTTTGCCTTGCGGAGCGGCTTTCCGTCGCGCAGGACCCGGTAGTGGCCCGGCGTCGGCTCGACGGTGAGACCGGCGGCTTCAAGCCGCCGGATGAACTCACGAACGTCCTTCCGCATCTCGCGCCTCGTCAGGGATTGTCGCGAGAAGGATGCGGTGCGGCGCGCCTGCCGTACTCGCCCAGGCCGCCTTCGAGGAGCGTCAGGGCCTGTTCGCCCGCCGCGCGGATCTCGGAAGCGAAGTCGGCGCTGCTCTTCCGTGATAGGGCTCGCCGGCGGGCGAAGTCGATCAGCGAGCGATGGAAGGCCATCATCGTTTCGGCGGCGAGGCGGGGCTCTATGTCGTCGGGGGCAGCCCCTGTCTCCTCTGCGAGCAATACCGCCAGCGTCTCGGTGTAGTGGGCGATGATCTGTCGCTCCCGCGCCCGCAGCGATGGGCTGGCGGTTGTGAGTCGCGTTAGTGCGGCCACTCGGCGCCTGCCGTCGCCCGTTGCGGCACTGTCGGAGCGGTCGACGATGAAGCGGACGAACGCGCGCAATACCGATTCGCCCTCCGGCCGTTCCCGCACCGCGGTGAGGAGCTCCTGTTCGAACGCGTCCATGCGCTCGTAGACGAGGTCTTCCTTGGTCGGGAAGTAGTTGAAGACGGTCGCCTCTGAGACGTCGGCGGCACGCGCGACCTCGGCGACGCTGACCTGGTCGAAGCCACGCTCGAGGAAGAGACGCATCGCAGCGTCCCTGATCGCCGTGCGCGTCTGCCGCTTCTTTCGTTCCCGAAGGCCGAGCTCAGTGCTCATGCCCGTAAGGATAGCCTAAGATCCTTGCGGCCATAAGATTAGATCTGCTATAAAGATCGGGTGACACAAGCGGAACTAAACACGCACGATCGTTGGCCGGGCACCGCATCCGGAGGCCCGGGTGCTGGGCGGCCAGCAGCTCTGACCACGAACGGCCTCACCAAGCGGTACGGTCGCCGGCTCGCGGTCGACGCGCTGACCCTTGAGGTTCCAGCCGGGGTTGTGGCAGGCTTCATCGGGCCGAACGGCGCCGGCAAGACGACCACGATGGCGATGCTGCTCGGCCTGGTGCGCCCGACGGCCGGCACGGCGACCGTGCTCGGCGTCAGCATGGAGGACCCCGCCTCCTACCTCGGCCGGGTCGGCGCGCTCATCGAGTCTCCTGCGTTCTGGCCGGGGCTCAGCGGGGTCGAAAATCTGCGCGTATTGGCCACCCTCGGCCGCCATGACGCTCGTAGCATCCCCGAGGTTCTCGAGCTCGTGGGACTTGGCGGGCGCGGCTCGGACCGTTTCGGCCAGTACTCGTTCGGAATGAAGCAGCGCCTTGGAATCGCCGCGACGCTGCTCGGGGACCCGGCGCTACTCGTCTTGGACGAGCCCACCAACGGCCTCGACCCGGCGGGGATCAACGAGATGCGTGCGTTCATTCGCTCGGTCGGCGACGGCGAGCGCACCGTGCTCGTCTCCTCGCACATCCTGAGCGAGCTCGAGCAGGTCTGCGACTGGCTGATCGTCATCGATCGGGGCTCACTCGTCTACCAGGGCCCGACTCAGGGCTTCCTCGGTGAGACCAGCGCGGTGATTGCCCTCGCCCCGGAGCATCGCGGAGACCTCGAGCGACTGACCGCCATTGCGCGCGGGGGCGGGCACGAGCCGCGCCGCGAGGGCGACGAGCTGGTCGTGCAAGTTCCGAACGGAGATGCCAGAGGGGTGGCGCTGGCGCTGAACAAGGCTGCGATCGCGCAGGACATCGTCCTCTCGGAGCTGCACGTGCGCCAGCCGAGCCTCGAGTCGAAGTACCTCGCCGTCGTCGAGGAGCGTAAGGAATGATCGCAGCGCTCCGGGCCGAGCTCGTCAAGCTGCGCCGGCGCCGTGTGTTCATCGTCACGGCCGCGACGACGCTCGTCTTCACGGTCGGCTCCGCCGCCATCGTGCTGGCGTCGGCGGAGCGTTCCGGAGATCCTCGTGCGCGGGGTGTCACATTGGCGTCCCTCGCGGACGCCGGCGGCGGCACCGAAGTGTTCACGACCGCGGTCTCCTTTGCCGGGACGTTTCTCTTCGTCGTCTTCGTCGGCGCGGTCGCCGTGGAGTTCTCACGCGGGACGTTCCGGACGATGCTCCTGCACCAGCCGCGCCGGCTCCGGCTCCTCGCCGGGAAGATGGCCGGCCTGCTCTTGTTCGCCGCCATCGTCCTCGCCGCCGCGGAGGCGCTCACCTGGTTGGCGGCCCGGCTCCTCGCCCCCTCGCAGGACGTCGCCACCGGCGAATGGTTCAGCGCTGCGGCGCTCGGCGATGCGCTCGCCGACTACGGCTCCGTCCTCTTCTGGGTCACCGGCTACGCCCTCCTCGGCATGACGGTTGCGGTCCTCGTTCGCTCCGTCCCTGTTGCCCTGGCGATCGGGATCGCCTGGGCGGGTCCGTTCGAGCACCTCATCCAGGACGCTTGGAGTCCTGCCAACAGTCTCTTCCCGGGACTCCTCCTCGAGGCCTTCGTTGCCGGCGGCACGACCGATGTCAGCGCCTCCAGAGCGATGCTCACCGTCACTGCCTACGTCCTGGTCGCCGCCATCATCGCCGCGACGACCTTCGCCCGGCGCGACGTCACCGCGTAGTCTGGCCCCGGCGCTTCCTGGCTGGGCGATCCACGAGGAGCGGGAGAACACGCTCGGCGAGCTCACTGGGGTCTGCGAACGGAGCAGCCCTGGCAAGCGCACCCTGGCGCCAGAGTACGGCGAGTCCGTGTACGGCACCCCAGGCGAGCGTCGTAAGGGCGTCGGGGTCGCTGGCTTTCGCATCGTGAGCTCGGTGCAGGTCGAGGACGGTGTCGTGGAGGTGCTGATAGGCGGCGGCCGCCTGCGCCAGCGCGCGGCGCTCAGCAAGTGGATCTGGGACCTCGACGAGATGGTGCAACAGACCAGGGCGTGCCGCACCACCACCTGGGAACACAACGGCGAGCGGGTCTCACTCCTCGGCGGGGAGACGACGATCGGCGATCGGGCACTCATCCTCTCGGGCACCCCACAGGGAACCGTGTTCGGCGAAGTGCCGCTCGCAGAGAAGATGGCGGGCTTCGTCGACTGGCTGCTGGGCGGGTGGGCGACCTCAATACCCGACCACGCCGTCGACAACTACATCGGCGACGCACACGAGGCGGGCATCTACCTGCAACCCGGCGACCGCGTCACGATGCACGTCGACTACCTCGGGGTGATCGACACGAAGGTGATCGAGTGACGAAACTGCAGCTGAGCAATGAACCGCGGAGATGAGCTCCACGTCGTCGTCGGCACAGGCCCGCTCGGGCTCGCGGTCGTGCGTCGGCTCATCCGGGATCGGAGGCGCGTCCGGGCGGTCAACCGGAGCGGCCGAGGCGAGCTCCCGCCCGGTGCCGAGCTCGTCGCGGCCGACGCCTCGGACGAAACGAGCCTGGCGCAGGCGCTCGCGGGGGCGACCGTCCTCTACCACTGCGCGAGCACGCCCTATCACACGTGGCCGAAGACGCTGCCGCCGATCATGACCGCGGTGATCAAGGCCGCCGCCGCAGCGGGCGCGCGGATCGTCTACGGCGACAACCTCTACGCCTACGGCCCGGTTGCGGGACCACTCACGGAGACCCTGCCCTACCGGCCGCGTGGTGCGAACGGCCACGCGCGGGCAGAGATCGCGTCAGCCTTGATGGAGGCGCATGAGGACGGTCGTGTCCGGGCGACGATCGGGCGGGCGTCGGACTTCTTCGGGCCGCACGTCCTCCTCTCGCAGGCCGGCGAGCGCCTCTTCGCCGCGGCGGTCACGGGCAAGCCGGCCTCCGTGCTCGGGAACCCGGACGCCCCACACACGTACACGTACATCGACGATTTCGCCTCAGCACTCGTGACGCTCGGCGCGCGCGAGGAGGCGCTGGGCGAGGTCTGGCACGTCCCCAGCGCGCCCACCCCCTCGACGCGCGAATTCGTCGGGCGCGTCTTCGGCGAGCTCGGGCGCGAGCCCCGCCTCCGCGTCATGCCGCGAGCGCTGCTCGCCCTCGTCGCGACCGTGAACCCCACGCTTCGCGCCGTGCGCGAAGTCGCCTACCAGCTCGAGCAGCCGTTCGTCCTCGACCACTCGAAGTTCGCCCGGGCCTTCGGCGCCCACCCGACCCCGCACGCCGAAGCGATCCGCGAAACGCTCGCCTGGTACCGAACCCGCGGCGACACACGCCGATCCTGAGAAGGCGCGGGCGCATGAGGGCCTGAGCCGCCGAGCGCCGCTGACGTGCTTCTTCGTCCTCGCCTTCCTCATCGCGTGGCTAGGCTTCGCGCCGCTCGTCGCCGACGCGATCGGCCTGACCGAGTCCCAGCCCCCGCAGTACCTGCACCTCGTGGGCAGCCTCGGCCCGCTGCTCGCCGCGTTCGTTGTCGCGGCGGCCGTCGACGGACCGAGGGGCGTCCGCGCGCTCGGTGAGCGCATCGTGTTCCTCGGGGTTCGCGGCGTCTCGCGTGTCACGGCCCCAATCGCACGTGACTGTTCGGGTCTTCTCGGATCCAGTGGGCCGTGCTGGCTTCGAACACCGCTGTAAAGCGATGGTTTCGATCGGTCGAGGACAGCACGGGGGACAGCACCGTTTCGCACGTCTCGCAACGATGTCTCTGAGCTAGGTGATCCGTTTGCCGCGCTCGTAGTGGTCGTGCGTTTGTGAAGCCGTCGTGAAGCTCCCAATGAAGCGAGCTGTCTAGTGGTCAGCCTTCTTCGCCGTGAAGAGTCCGCCTGCAATTGCCCACTCGTAGATACCTACGTCGAGCGGATGGAGCGTTAGTACGCCCTTCAGTTTGTTGTCGGCGATCCAGGTCTCCGCTCGGTCACGCGACGTGAAGATTCCACCCGCGAACCGGCCTCCGTCACCGTTGAAGACCCACACCCCGTCGTCCGCTCGGCTCTCGGTCATGCGTTGAGCATCGCAGCGACAGCGAGTCAGGCGCGTACGCGAGCGAGCGCGAGGGAGCGGTCGACCTGCTGGGCAAGGCGGCGAGCCGAACGCCGAGGCGCTTCCCACGACCCGGCCCAGCTCGACGCTAGAGCGTCAGCCGTCGTCTGCCTAGTGGCCATTGGGGGCACGTCCGCGAACGACCGGCCCCGCCCGACCGGAGCCGAGCGGGGCGCGAGGGCCTCAGCAGCCGATGTGGCGGATCGGGTCGCAGATGTTGCCGTCTTTCATGATGAACCCTGCGGATGCGGGTGCCGCCGAGACGGCGAGCGCGACGATAGCGGCGATGATGGTGAGTGCGCGGAACATGATGATCCCTCCCTTTCGTTGATGTCCGTGCTCCCTAGGACACCGGCAAGGGGCTGCCTATTCCCGCGACCGCCCGACGTTGAGCGACGCGGTTCCCGAGGACCGCACGGGGGACAGCACCACGTCGCTCGCGCTGCACGAATCGCACGTCCTCTTGACTCAACCATGCGGCTCCCGCATGCCGGCGCCGCTGTGAATGGGCCGTGCTGGGATCGAACCAGCGACCTTGGGATTAAAAGTGGATGCCACTGCTTTCGTGACGTCTCGGGAACATTCGTGAGGGCGCATGGTTACGCGAACCGGGTATCGGATGCGTTCGGGCTACCTGACGAGCGTCTGTTGACCCAGCGTTGACCCGACGCGGCGTCCAATCAGACAACGACGACGCTTGGCGCTGCGGTACCTAGTAGCCCCCGCTCTGTCTAGTGCCCCGCGACTGAAGAACCGTGGTTACGGAGATATCCGGTGCGTGGCTCTTTCGCGAAACTCGGTGATCGATGTCTGATCGTGCTTGGCGGCTCGGTCTGCCGCTTGTGACGCTCGCGCTCGTCCTGTGCTGCGCAGACGCCTCTCTTCTCTCGGCCGGCGTCGGACCGCGGCCACATTACGGCATCTTCGCGTGGGCTCCTGGCCGCGAGATTGCGTTCGAGTCGCGCGGCGGGACGTTCGCCGTCCAACCCGGAAGCGCGCCGCGCCGTCTGACCGCTCTGAATCTCGAGTCACTCGCGTGGGCGCCGGGCGGCCGGAAGATCCTCGTGACCACGACGCAAGGTACGTCCGTGCTCGATGCGCGCAACGGACGCCGCCTGCTGCACGTAAGCGACGGTTTTTCGGGCTATGGCTGGTCACCGAGTGGTGGACGGATCGCCTTCTTCGAGTTCGGCGCCCTCTACCTCGTGAACGCCGACGGGAGCGGCCGACGAAGGCTTGCTGAGGTTCGCACCGGCGAGTCGGGCATCGCGTGGTCGCCCAATGAGAAGCGTGTCGCCTATGTGCGCTGTACGGCGCCTGCAGGAAGCCAGCCTTGTGAGCACCAGTACGGACTGGACCTGTACTCGCGCTCCGTGGGTGGGGGTGGCGAGCGACGTCTGACGCGGAAGAGCGGATTCCCACAATGCCCCGCCTGGGGGCACGTTGGGATCGCGATCTATGTCAACGGTCGGATCGAGGTCCTGCTCCGAGACGGGCGAAGCAGGATCTTCACCGGATCCGGTTGCGCCGTCTGGGCGCCTGACGGACATCGCCTCGCGCTCTGGGGCCCTGGTGGAGTCAACGTCGTGGAGTTCAAGCGAAACACGCGGCGCAGCTACGCGATCCGGAGTGCGCAATCGCGTACCCAGCTGCCGCTCGTCTGGGCGCCTGACGGCAAGGCCATCGCTGCTTTCGGACCTGACAGAAGCGGCGAAGCCAACATCTTCGTCGTGGACCTTGCCGACGGCCGCGTGACCACGATCTGGTAGCCCTCAGCGCGGCGAACGGCCTGCCGAAAGATTCTGCGTGGCGCCCTGACCGATGGGCCGTGCTGGGATCGATACCTGCGACCTTGGGATTAAGATCCCCCTGCTCTACCTACTGAGCTATGGACCGAACGTTTTCCGCCGGCCCGCGTCGGCCTCTGGTCAAAGGGCGGTTAGAGGCGACGGACTACGGCTACTGGGCTCGCTGCTGTGGACCGCGTTCTCCCGCGAGCCCGCCGCAGCCTGACTGACTCGAACCGTCGACCCTCCTCCTGCGCCCCAACGGCGTCAGCGGATCAGGCGCTGGTGGTCGATCACACCACCGCCGACGTGGCTCACGACCACGCCGTGCTGCTCCCCGCCGTAGCGGCCGGTGATGTGCTCCTCGTCCACGACGTAGTGGCCGACGCGCACACGGTGAAGAATCTCGCAGTGGAGCTCCGGATTGTCCGCGAAGACGCGTCCGAAGTGGGCGCGGAAGTCTGCGTGCCCGCGTGCCAGCACGGTGCCTCGGGCATCCTCCATGACGCAGTCGGGCGAGTAGCACGCGACGAAACGATCTAGGTCCCGCGTGTTGTATGCCTGAATGTGCTCCTCGACGGGGTCGTTCATGGCAAGAGCAGATCTCTTACCACGTAGCCGACCGCGAAACGTCCCAACCGCTTCCCCCGCCCGCCGGTTCAGGACGGCCGGCGACGAGGCGGACACCTCTTGAGCCGATCGCGGCGGACCCTGGACGCTCGGTGACGTCGGGGGGAGCTCGTCAAGGGGCTCGGCGCCGGCATGACGCGGCGTCCGGTGCCCGCGGAGCGGACGAATCCGCAAATGCAGTTGTTGACCTCGTGTTGACCCAAAACGCCATCCTGTGTAGCAGCAGTTCGGCGTAGCCTCTTCGTCAAGCGCTCCCTTACGCCCGGAACGGGTGGTGACCTTGGGATTCTTCGTGTGCTCGCAGTGTTCGCGTCTTCTCGCGTGTCACGGGCCCCAATCGCACGTGGCTGTTCGGGCCTTCTCGGATCCAGTGGGCCGTGCTGGGATCGAACCAGCGATCTTGGGATTAAAAGTGGATGCTGGTGCTCTCGCGTGGTCTCGGGAGAGCTCGTACAGGCGCATGGTTGAGCGAAACCGGGTTCGGAGGAGTTCGGGTCGTTTGACGAAGGCTTGTAGACCTGACGTTGACCCAATCTGTCGTCAAGCAAGACAACCGGGCAGCCACGTCACTTGCTGGGACAGGCGTGCGGATCGTTCGCGACCGGTCAATGACGTCGCGCGCTCGCTGCGGCCGCCCGTTTGGTCTCATCGGCTGTGGCGTCGAGTGCGTCGCGGATCTTGCGGACGAGCGTCTCCTCGGAGAACGGCTTCGGAACGACGTCGCCGACGGCGTCCTCCGGCAGCTCCATCGCGTCCGTGTAACCGGACATGTAGACCACTCGGATCCCCGGCCGCAGGCGCACGACCTCTTCCGCCAGCTCCGGCCCCTTCATCCGCGGCATAACGACGTCGGTGAGGAGCACGTCGATCCCGCCCTCGTGGTCCGCGGCGACGCCCAGCGCCTCGCTGCCGTCGCCGGCCGTGAGCACCGTGTACCCATGGCGCGACAGCACGAGCTCCGCGAGCGCGCGGACGCCGACGTCGTCCTCAACGAGCAGGACCGTTTCCGCTCCCGTCAGCGTGCCCTCGTCGCGCGTCGGTTCCTCCTCCGCGGCCACCTGCGCGTCGATGGCGGGGAGGTAGACGGAGAACGTCGATCCGGCGCCGAGCGCACTGTCGACGCTGATGTGGCCGCCGCTCTGCGCCACGATCCCGTAGACGGTGGAAAGCCCGAGCCCCGTCCCTTTCCCGGGCTCCTTCGTCGTGAAGAACGGCTCGAACAGGTGCGAGCGGGTCGCCGCGTCCATCCCATGGCCGGTGTCGGAGACCGCGAGCATCGCGTGCGGCCCGGGCGCGTCCGGCCGGTCGACGTCGCCAGCGGGAGGGGCGCCGAGCTCGACGTTTGCCGTGGAGATCGTCAGGCGCCCACCGTTCGGCATCGCATCGCGCGCGTTCACGGCGAGGTTGAGGATCACCTGCTCGAGCTGGCCACGGTCGGCGCGCACCGGGTGGAGGTCCTGTGCGAGCTCGATCGCGATCTCGATGTCCTCTCCGATCAGGCGCCTGAGCATCCGGTCCGTTCGTGTGACGACGGCGTTGAGGCCGAGCACGCGCGGCTGCAGTACCTGCCGCCGGCTGAACGCAAGGAGCTGGCGCGTGAGCGCCGCGGCACGCTCGGTCGCGGCGGCGACCTCCTCGAGATCGGTGCGCAGCCCGTCGTCTGTGCCCGCGAGCTCGCGCAAGGCGAACCGCGTCCGTCCGGCGATGATCGTCAGCAGGTTGTTGAAGTCGTGCGCCACACCGCCGGCCAGCTGCCCCACCGCCTCCAGTCGCTGTGAGTGCAGGAGCTGCTCCTCCAGGCGTAGCCGTTCGGTCAGGTCCTCCACCATCACGATCACGAACTGCGGCCGACGCTGCGCGTCGACGACGAGCGAGGCGGCGACGTGGCCGCGAACTTCGGCCCCGTCCTTGCGCACGAGCGTCCGCTGCCCGGCGTATGCAGCGTGCGCGCCGCCGAACAGCTGCTCGAGCGAGGCGGCCTCGGCTTCGGGGCTGACGTCCGCGAGCCGTCGCCCGACGAGCTCGTCCTTGTCGTAGGCGACGAGCTCCTCGAAAACGCGGTTGGTCGAGACGATCCGGCGCTCGAGGTCGAGGATCACGGTGCCGACAGGCGCTCCCTCGAACATGGTCCGGAAGCGCTCTTCGCTCTCGCCGAGCCGAGCCAGGAGCCCGAACGAGCGCTGGATGAGGAAGAGCGGCGCGATCGCGAGCGGGAGCAGGTACGGCTCGGACAGCCAGAAGTGAGCGAGGACGACGCCGAGGCTCGCGAGCGCGAGATCCGCGAGGAGCCCGGTCGGCGAGAGCAGACCGCTGAAGCGGAGCGGGCGCCCGCGCGCGAGGCGCAGCATCACCGCCAGGTTGACGTGGTTCACGACGACGAGCGCCACCGATGCCGCGACGCCGGCCACGAGCCAGGCGAGATCGCCCGCGAGGCTCGTCGTCCATACGAGTTCGGCGGCGACCCACGCAGCGAGTGCGCTGAGCGTGTAGTTCGCGGTGTTGAACGCGGTGATGTACCAGGGGAACCGCCTTGCGACGAGGTCGGGCACGTGCTGGGCGAGCCCCATGAGGCCCACGAGCACTGGCGGAAGCAGGAGGGCGGCCGCGACGAGGAAGACGACCGACAGCGGGAAGCCGTGGTGGCGCCCGGTCGGGACGAGCACACGCTCGGCGAGCGCGGCGGCGCCGCCGAGGCCCGCGAACAAGAGCCAGTCCTCTAGGTCGGGCGTCGGGCCGGAGACGGCGACGACGGCCGCGACCGCCGCGGCGGCCGTTACCGCGAAGAGGAACGCGCGGGCGCGGGGCGGGAGGTCGTCCGCGGGCGCGCTGCCGCCACCGTGCCGGAGCAGGTGCCGCCGCAGCCCGATGCGCGCTTCGCCGTGCGTTGGGACCTCCACGGTGGCAGGGGCTCGCTCGAATTGTGCCTCAGTCTGCCGACGCCGTCACGTGCCTTTCGCGGCTGGTGGGTCGAGACGACTAGTGACGGCGCGAAGCGGCGGCGCGGTCCGTCCACGACGCGGTGGGGCGGAGCGAGTCCGTCCACGAGGCGGCGGGCGAGCGCGAGTCCGTCCACGACGCGTTGATGCGATGGGAGTCCGTCCACGAGGCGGCGCTAGCGTCCGCCGGCAAGGCGGCGGCGATGGCGACGCCGGCGAGCAGGGACGCAAGCGCAACGCGAGACGCCGTCAGGGCGCGCTCGGCTGCAGGAGCAAGGGTGCTCATCGTCGTACCTCCGGGATCGAGTGGGCTCTCCGCAGGGAGGCGAGCCCTTGGGTGAGTCCTTCGATCGGCGTGGAGCGACGGCCGCGGTACCCCCGGCGGAGGGTTCAGCTACTCCTCGAACGAGGGATTCGCGAGCCGGTCATGAGGCATGGGCGCGTCGGTCTCAGGTCGTGTGACGAACCAGACGACAAACTGCCGCACCGGCGGGAGTCTGCAGCCGTCGAGGTGGCGAGCGATGCTCGGGAACCGACCCGACCACACTCGCGCCTGCCGCCAAGAGGGACTTCAGTAGTCTGGCGCGGCGACTTGCGCGGCTTATGCAGAGCCCTCTGACGGACTCGAACCGTCGACTCCGTCCTTACCATGCGGACGGTCGCCCCCGGCACCGCCGGACGTCTCTTGTTGATTGGGTATGCGTGTGGCTGGCCGCTTCAGTACGTGCAGCTGTTGACCTGTTGTTGACCCAAACGGCCCAGCCGATGAGGTCGAGGTCGGGGTAGGCCGCATCCATCCGCACTTCCTTACGCTCGGCGCCGCGGTGACCTTGGGATTCTCCGTGTGCTCGCGGTGTTCGTGTCTTCTCGCGCGTCACGGCCCCGATCGCTCGTGACTGTTCGGGTCTTCTCGGATCCAGTGGGCCGTGCTGGGATCGAACCAGCGACCTTGGGATTAAAAGTCCCCTGCTCTACCAACTGAGCTAACGGCCCCCTTGAGTCGAGTGTAGGGCACAATCTCGGGGTGGAGATCCTCCAGAAGCCGCGACTGCGAGGTGTGTTCCATCAGTACGCGTTCTACGTGGCGGTCGTTGCCGGCGTCGTGCTCGTCGCGGTCTCCGATACGGGGCGCGAGCTGGTCGCGACGTGGATCTACGCCGCCGCGCTCGCCGCGATGTTCGGCGTCAGCGCGCTCTACCATCGCGTCACCTGGCGCTCGGTCCGGGTCCGCAAGTGGATGCGGCGGCTCGACCACTCGACGATTCTCCTGCTGATTGCCGGGACGTACACGCCGTTCGCGTTGCTGGCGTTCGAGGGGAAGCTGGCCGATGCGATCCTCGTCGTCGTCTGGGCCGGCGCGGCCGCAGGGCTCGTGCTCAACCTCTTCTGGATCGACGCGCCGACGTGGTTGACCGCGCTCGTCTTCATCGCCCTCGGCTGGGTCGGCGTCGTGGCCGTTCCCGAGCTCTTCGACCTCGGCGTCGCTCCGGCCGTGCTCGTCTTCATCGGCGGGGCTCTCTACACGGTGGGCGCCCTCGCCTATGCGTTCAAGCGCCCGAACCCGGCTCCGGCCACCTTCGGCTACCACGAGATCTTTCACCTGTTCGTGATCGGCGCAGCGGCGGTGCATTTCGTCGCGATTGCGGCCTTCGTTCTCCCTCAGGCTTAACCAGGCTGCAACGGCCTCACGGCTACGATTGGGGCATGACAACGAAGATCCAGAAGACGGACGCCGAGTGGCGCGCCGAGCTCAGCCCGGAGCAGTACGAGATTCTCCGGCGCAAGGGCACCGAGCGCGCGTTCACCGGCCAGTACGTCGATACGAAGGACCCCGGCGTGTATCGCTGTGCCGGGTGCGGGGCGGAGCTCTTCCGCTCGCAGGCGAAGTTCGACTCCGGCACAGGCTGGCCGAGCTTCGTTGAGCCGTCCGACCTCGACAGCGTCGTGACGGAGACCGACACGAGCTATGGGATGGTGCGGACCGAGGTCAACTGTGCCGCCTGCGGCGGTCACCTCGGGCATGTCTTCCCCGACGGGCCTGGCCCGACCGGGCAGCGCTACTGCATCAATTCGTGCGCACTCGATTTGGAGCAGGCATGACGGCCGCGACTGAGAAGGCGACGTTCGCCGCCGGCTGCTTCTGGGGCGTGGAGGTCGAGTTCCGCAACACGCCGGGCGTCACCGACGCGCAGGTCGGCTACGTCGGCGGGAATGCCGACCGTCCGACCTACGAGCAGGTCTGCAGCGGCACGACCGGTCACGCGGAGGCGGTCGAGGTCACGTTCGATCCGAGCGAGATCTCGTACGCCGACCTCGTCGACCGGTTCTGGAGCCTGCACGATCCGACCCAGGTGAACCGGCAGGGCTGGGACGTCGGCACGCAGTACCGCTCGGCGATCTTCACCCACTCGCCCGAGCAGGCCGAGGTCGCGGCGGAGTCGAAGGCGCGAGCCCAGACGCAGTTCTCTGCCCCGATCGCGACCGAGATCGTCCCCGCAGCGACGTTCTGGCCGGCCGAGGAGTACCACCAGCAGTACCTGGTCAAGAACGGCCGCGCCACGTGCCGCATCTAGCTCTTCGGATCTAGCTCCTCGGTAGGTGCCGCGGCGGGCTCGGGCTGCTCGAGCTGAGGCACCCGCCACGCCGTGTAGACGGCGAGACCGGTCCACAGCAGGTCGAACAGGCCGAAGACGTCGCTGAGGTTCTCGCGGAAGATGCGGAACATGTCGCTGGAGAAGAGGCCGATGCTGAGCCCCAGCGCGTCCCCCTGTTCCTGGACGGCGAACGCGTAGCTGAGGTACTTGCCGAGCAGGATGCCGATGAGCGCCGAGACGACGGCGATTGCCTGTAGGTGCGGGCCTTTGCCGCCCCGGGTCGCAAAAACGACAGCGGTGCCGGCGACGAACCCGATCCCCCAGGCCACGATTCCGACTTCGTAGTCGGTGATCTTGACGATCAGGCCCCACACGACACCGCCCACGATCGCGGCGACGAGTCCCGCCGCCACGGCCGGGAAGAGGGAGCCCGACGGCTCCGTCAGGGGTGAGGGGGGATCGCCTCCCTCGGGGAACGAATAGCGGTCCTCGTGGTCATCCATGGCGCGGACCGTACTCGACGTCCCGGCTGTCGTCAGCGCGTGCCGATCGGCATCCGCAGAACGCGGGGGATCGCCGCTGCGGCCCGTGCGGTCACGGGTGGCCGCCGGCCCGCTGCAGCCGCCTCCTCCGAGGCCAGAGTCCCCCAGCGCACGAGCTTTCCGCTGACGTAGCGAAACGGCTCGGGCGGCAGCCGCCGGGCCTGGCGCTCGACGAGCGGCAGCGCCGTCCATTCGTCCCGGGTGCCGAGCGCCAGCGAGGCGAGGATCTGCCCACCGAGCCAGCTTGGCCCGACCCCGTTGCCGGAGTAGCCGGCGCCGTAGTGAAGCCGCGCCCCCGGCACCGTGCCGAAGCGCGGGAGCTTGTCGGCTGAGACGTCGATCGGCCCGCTCCAGCGCGCGGCGATCGGCGCGGCGCGAAGGCCTGGGAGGAGGTCACGCAGGCCGCGTTCGGCGCGAGCTTGCGCCGGCACGTCCTCGAGGATCCCAGGGCCGACGTGGTCCCCGAGCCCGAGCCGGCCCGACCCGCTGCCCATGAGGACTCGTCCGTCGGGTGTCGTGCGGAAATAGTGCAGGAACATGCGGCCGTCGATGATCGCTTCGCCGCCCGTCCAGCCGATCTCCTCCAGCAGCTCCGGCACGGGTTCGGTGAGGACGACCGCGCTGCCGAAGTTCGTCTGACGGCCGCCGAGCGGCCAGCGTGTGCCCCACACGTTCAGCGCGAGCACGACCTCGCGGGCCTGGACGACGCCGGTGGGCGTCTCGAGCACAGTCGGCGAGCCCGCGCGGACAGTCGTGACCGCAGTGTGCTCATGCACCAGAACTCCGCTCGCGATCGCCGCCCGGCGGAGGGCGAGCACGAGCCGTGCCGGCTGCACCGTTGCGCCGTCGCGGAAGATCACGCCGCTGCGGAAGCGTGGCGAGTCGCAACGGCGTCTCACCTCGGCTGTGTCGAGCAGCGTCGCCTCCTCTTCGACGCCGAGCGCCGACACGGCCTCGAACGCATGCTCGACGCCGGCGTCCTCGGACGCGCCGGCCGAGACCTCGAGCATGCCGCCCTCACGGAACCAGACGTCCTCGCTGCGGCTCTCGCAGAACGCGCGCACCGCCGGCACGATGCGGGCCGACGCGTGTGCGAGCTGGAGCGCGGCACCGTCTCCCAGCACGCGTCGGAGCGTCGGCAGCGACGACCAGTAGCCGTGCAGGAAACCACCGTTCCGGCCGCTCGGCCCGTCACCGATCTCGCGTGCCTCGAGCAGCGCCACCGTGAGCGAAGGGTCGCGCTCGCGCAACGTAAGGGCGGTCCAGAGCCCCGTGTACCCACCGCCGACGACCGCGACGTCGACGTCGATAGCCCCGTCGAGCGGAGGTGACACCTCTTGGCCTCCGTGGGCTCGCGCCTCCTCGAGCCACCACGACGGACGTGACGGCAGCGGCGGTCTCAGAGTCCGTGCTCGCATCGTGCGAGGCTATCCTCCTTCCACCGGCCCCCATCGACTAGCGGTCCAGGTCACCACCCTTTCAAGGTGGCTGCACGGGTTCGAATCCCGTTGGGGGCATTCATCCGAGCGCTTCATCGCCTGACCGACTCAGACTGGAGTCGAAATGTCTCGTGCGCGACGAGTATTCTCGTGCGTGTTCGCACGTTCGCCACGATGCGCCGCCACGACCAGGAGGTGCCAGATGACCAGCGTCGTCTCAGCCGAGGTTTCCGTAGGCGACCTCTCCCGCGCGCTCGACGGCTTCACCGCCGCCGTCGGTGCCGACCGCGTGCTGACCGACGAGTCCGACCTGCGCGAGTTTCGCGACCCGTTTGCCTACGAGAGCTGGGACGACTACACCGCCTCGGCGGTCGTCATGCCCGAGACGGTCGAGGAGATCCAGGAGATCGTGCGGGTCGCGAACCAGCACAAGATCCCCCTCTGGACCCACGGCGCCGGCCGCAACAACGGTTACGGCGGCCCGGCGCCGAGAGTGCGCGGCTCGGTCATCCTGAGCCTGCGACGGATGAATCGCGTGCTCGAGATCGACGAGGAGCTGGGGTACGCCGTCGTCGAGCCGGGCGTGCGCTGGTTCGACCTCTACGAGGCGATCCAGGCAGGCGGCCACAAGCTGATGCTCTCGGTCCCCGACCTCGGCTGGGGCAGCGTCGTCGGCAACACGCTCGACCACGGCATCACGTACCTCCCTTACGGAACGGACATGGCCGCGCAGTGCGGCATGGAGGTGGTGCTCCCAAACGGGGAGCTGATGCGCACCGGCATGGGCGCGATGCCGGGCAACCGATCGTGGAACCTCTATAAGCGCGGCCTCGGCCCGACGCCCGACCAACTCTTCATGCAGTCGAACTTCGGCATCGTCACGAAGATGGGCATCTGGCTGATGCCGAACCCGGAGTGCTACATGCCCCTGTGGCTACGTGTCTGGCGTGACGACGATCTCGGCGCCGCAGTTGACACGCTCCGCAGGCTGATGCTCGACCGGACGATCGACCACGTGCCGCAGTTCCTGAGCACGATCCTGCTCGCCTCGGTGATGACGAAGCGCGAGTTGTGGCACGACGGAGATGGCCCGATCCCCGATGCGACTGTCGACAGGATGGCTCGCGAGCTCGAGATCGGGCGCTGGATGATGCGCTTCGCCCTCTACGGCGACGAGTCGGTCGTCGACCTCCGCTTCAAGAAGGTCAAGGAGGCGTTCGAGCAGATCCCCGGCGCGGAGGTCTGGGGAACGAAGTACGAACCGGAGCAGTTCCCGCACATCGAGAACACGATCGAGCGCGTCCAGGCGGGCGTGCCGAGCCTCGACCTGAACCAGATGACAGGGTGGTACGGCGGGGAGCAAGGCGGCCACATCGGCTTCTCGCCGGTCGCCCCGCTCACAGGCCGGGACGCCCTCGCTCTGCGTGACTTGCTCCGCGGGATGATCGAACAGCAGGCCGGGCTCGACTACATGGCCGCCTTGACCCCACGAACGGCCGCAGCTTCGTCCACGTGACGCTGGTGATCTTCGACACCCAGAACGAGGTGCAGGCGCGCGGCGCGTACGACACGTGCAAGCTGCTCGTGCGCGAGGCGGCGAAGCAAGGATACGGCGAGTACCGGGCGCACCTCGACTTCATGGACCTCGCCGCCGAGCAGTACAGCTTCAACGACCACGCCTACAGACGGTTCAACGAGACGATCAAGGACGCGCTAGACCCGAACGGGATTCTCTCACCCGGCAAGCAGGGAATCTGGCCGAAGAGGATGCGGGAGTCGACGAACGGGGGCTGAAGTGTGTGCTCCACCTACAACGCCGCGTAGTCGAGCTCGAGGAACTCGCTGACCTCGGACAACCAGCGTTTCTGGACGAAGCGCACGTGGTCGGGGTGCTCGTTGTAGCGCTCATAAGCTGGCCGGCCAGCAAACTCCATCGAGATCCCGAAGCGGTAGCCATTTTTCGGGCTGACCTCAGACAGCAACTCGAACTCCTCGACGCCTGGAACAGCCGCCAAGCGCTCCGCGGCGTCAAGGAAGTCACGCTCTGCATCCGATCCTTCCGGGTGGACCAGCTTGAAGGCAACGGTATGCCGGATGCGCTCCGCGTCCACCTGCGGAGCCTACGTCACCCTGTGTACCTCGAAGCTCTCGAGCGCGCCCTGCAGAGCGTCGTTGAGCTCGTCGAGCATCAGCTCGTACTGTTCGAGCGGTAGCTGCAGGCGCTGCTCGAGCGCGAGGTATGCGTCGAGTAAGGCGGGATCGGCTGCCTGAGTGACGGCTTCGCCCCGCCTCGTCAAGACGAGGAGATAGGAACGGCGGTCCTCGGGGTGAGGGATTCGCCGGACGAGACGGCGATCGACGAGCCGCTGGATGTTGTCGCGCAGCGTCGTGGCCGGCACGCCCGATGCGAGCGAGACCGTCGATGGGCTCACCGGGGCGTTGTCGCGGACATGCGTCAGCAGGGCGAGCAGAAATCCAGGAATGCCGACCGGTCGCAGGCGCGCGTCGACAATTTGCCCGACGTACTGCGCCGTCGTGTTGACCTTGAGGAAGAGCTGTCTATTTGGCATCGGCCACCGACAACGATAGTGCTGCTTGTGGATAGTGCGTCGACGCGATAGATTACTGCGTCGACGCACTATTAGGAGAGAGGTCGTATGAAACGTCTGGTGGTCGCCGTTCCGCTCGCCCTGATTCTCTGTGCCGGTTCACAGGCAGCAGACCGCTCGGGTTCCGCGCTGACGGGTGCGTGGACCGGGAGCTACACGCTGACTGGGCCGAGCAACGTCTCGCTCGTCGTCGGTAGTGGTCGCGCGGTCGTTGCGCTCGGCGTCGGCCATGCCGACGTGCAGACCGTGCCGGCGAAGGTTGCCGGCGGGCGCATCCGCTTCCAGCTGCCGGGCCGTCCGGCGCCTCTCACCTTCGACGCGCGCCTCGTGGGTGGGCGGCTGGTTGGAGTGGTGGG
>JAXIPI010000209.1:0-4134 GCA_045403015.1 Gaiellaceae bacterium
CCGCCGCCGCCCCCGCCCCCGCCACCACCGCCACTCGGCGGAAGGGGGACTGCTGTCCAGGCCGCTGACTCGCGGGTCGTGCCGCCGTCGTTCGAGGCGATGACCATGACGGTCAGGAACGAGCCGACGTCAGCCGCCACGACGGTGTACGTCGAGGAGACTGCCCCGAGAATGTTCCGACAACCATCGGCCAACGTGCACCGGCGCCATTGGTAGAAGAAGCTCGTCGGCGGCTCGGTCCACGTGCCATTGGAGGCGACACTCAGCGTCGATCCGACCGAGGGCGTCCCGGCGATCGCCGGTAGCGAGACGATCGTCGGCTTCGCAACCAGAACCGCGGCCGACTCGCTCGAGGTACTGGACGCGTTGGACAGCCCTCGCGTCGCCGTCACTCGAACTCTCAAGGTCTTGGCGGCGTCGGCTGCCGTCACTGGGTAGACGGCACGCGTTGCGCCTGCGATATCGGCGCACGTTCCCGCGGAGCAGCGCTGCCACTGAAATCCGAAGCCGGTTGGGGAAGCCGTCCAGTCGCCGGGAAGCGCCCGCAGCAGCGCTCCCACGCGCGGCGTGCCGTCGATGCGCGGTGCCGCGACAGCTGCAACGCCGGCTGCTCCCGGGAGCCACGTGGGCTGTACCGCGGGGTCGACCGGGAATGACGTCAGCACTCTTCTGTTCGCGCCGGAGGCGTCGATCGTCGCCAGTTGGTATCCGGTTCCGCCGCCGCCCGTTGCGAAGACGAGCTTGGTGCTGTCGGGCGACCAGGCGGGCGACGTCCCGTCGGTCAGCTTCACCTGCTGGGTGCCGTCCGGATTCATCAGCCAGATCTCGGTGCTGCCGCTGGCGTTGCCGCGCTGGAATGCGATCTTGGCGCCGCTGGGTGACCAGGCTGGATCGAAAGCGATCCCCATGTCTGTCAGCTGCACCTGGCCGGACCCGTCTGCGTTCATCACATGGACGTCGGTGTTCAGACGCGATGCATCGTCGGAGGTGAACACGAGCTTGGTGCCGTCCGGCGACCAGCTCGGAGAACTCTCCGTTCTGGATGGGTCGGCGGTCAGGTTCACCTGGTTCGTCCCGGCGGTGTCCATGACCCAGACGTCGTCACCGAATGCGTATGCAATCTGCAGCCCACTTGGCGACCAGGACGGAGCGAACTGGTTGCCCGTCAGCAGCGTTGTGAAGCCGCTGCCGTCTCGGTTGAGGGTGCAGATGCCGTTGCAAGAAAAGGCGATCTTGGAACCGTCCGGTGACGGCGCGGGGCCTAGGTGCGGGATCGAGCCGGTCGTCAGTTGCACCGATCCGCCGCCCGCTGCGTCCATCGCGAACAGCCTCTGGCTCTCGTAGGTGCCGTGGCTACGGACATACACCAGGGTCTGCGGGGATGCGGTTGCGGGATAGACGGCGAGCCGCCCGGCACCGAAGGCGTCGTCGCGGCCGAATGACTCGACGTCGGTCGCGTCCGCCTCGAGCTTCGCCTCCAGGCTGTCGTTGGAGGCCAACGGATATTGCTGTGCCAGCAGCGCGAGGGCGCCCGCCGCATGCGGGGAAGCCGCCGACGTGCCTGTGAAGCCCGACGTCGTGCAGGCGCCGAAGGGGCCATAGGTTGCAGAGGAGACCGAGTCGTAGGCGACGACGTCCGGCTTCGAGCGCGCGTCGATCGTCGGCCCGACCGAGCTGTAGGAGGTCTGGACGTACTGCGTGAAACCGCCGAGATTCCAGACCGGCTGCCAGCACGCCGCCCCCACCGCGACAGCATTTGGGGACGAGGCCGGAGCGACGATGCTGCCGCTGCTCCGATACGCGAGCTGCTCCGCACCAAGCACGGTCAGGTCCATCCGTGGCACGCCACCGATGGAGAACCCGAATGCTCTGACGCCGAGGGCGATCGGGGAGCCGGTCGAGTTCAGGAAGCACGCTTCCTCGTAAGGCTGGCCTGGTGCGGACGTCTGGTCGGCTTCCGACCCCGCGACGGGCAGGCCCGTGCTGAGCTGAACGAGGTAGAGGTCGATGTCCTGCGAGGTCTGCGGCCACGCATCCCACGTCAGCTCCGCGCACACGAGCGCGCCGGCTGGGGCGACGAACTGGTTGACCTCGTCGAGGCTGAACGTGTTCCACTCGGCCCAGCCGTTCTGATTGGCGTCCTGGAAGTTGACGTTGTAATGCTCGCTGGCCTCGTTGCCCGCGGCGTTCACCCAGAGGATGCCGTTCGCCGCCGCGCGCGCAACGATTCCGGCAGGAGACTCCGGAGCGCCGGTCCCGTCCCCGCGGCCGGTTCCAAACCAGCCAATTGAGTGGTTGATGATTCGGGCGCCCTGCTGCTCCGCGTACTGCTCGGCCAGCGCGAGCCCCACCTCCGAGTCGAAGCAGATGAGGAGGAGCTCCGCGCCGGGGGCGACCTCGTGCACGATTTCCGCTACCCCGGTTCCGTGATCCCCGCCGGCTGCGAGGCCGCCGCTGCAGTAGCTCTGCGTGGAGACCGTTGCCGGCAGGTCGTCGTTCAGCAAGGCCTGGTAGCCGGCAAAGCCGCCGTCGATGATTGCGATCTTGACCCCCGCGCCGGTGATGCCGGCGGTATGGAGAGCAGTCGCGTTCGCGGCTGCGACCCCTTCGCCGCCGACGCTCAGCGGCCAGAATCGCGCGGGTGGGCGGACGAGCTCGACGCGCGAGTCGCGCGCGAGGACGGCGAGCTGCCCTGGCTGGACGAGCGCTTGAACGAGCCCGACGGCGCGACGCTCGACCGTCGCTCCGGCTGCGACCGCGGCCGCCGCCGCCTCGTCGGCTGTGGCGGTCGGTTCGAGGATCACTCTGATCGCTCTCTGCTCGACGTCCAGGCCCAGCCGCCGCGCGCGGGTGAGCGGCTGGGCGTGCGAAGCGATCTCGGCCAGCCGGAGATCGAGGCCTTCGACGCTTCGCGGACGCTCCGCGATGGCCTGCGCAAGGCGGTCCGGCGGGACATTGCGGCCCGGCGCGGCGGTCGCACCGCCCACCAAGAGGCAGCCGACCAGGCAGACGAATGACCACCTCAAGCTTTTCATCCGCAGCGCCCCTCCATGCCCTCGCCGGCCTCGCGGCCAGTCCCTACGTGCATCTAGCCTCGGTGCGCGACGAAAGTCAAGACCGATCTGTATTCCGGCGAGGCCGACAGAGGGAGCGGCTTGATGTCAGAAGTCACGGGCATGGCAACGCGGGTACCAATGACTGGCTCGGGGTACACTTCGGCCCTGTGAGCACGGAGATCGAGCAGGAACTCTGGGGCGCTGAGACGCGTAAGGCAGTCGTCAACTTCCCGGTCTCAGGCGAGCCGATCCCCGTCCCCGTCGCGCGCTGGCTGGGCCGGATCAAGGCCGCCGCTGCGCGGACGAACGCCGAGCTCGGGCTGCTCGACGCCGAGAAAGCGGAGCGGATCGCAGCAGCCGGGGACGCGATCGCGCGGGGCGAGCACGACGACCAGTTTCCGATCGACGTCTTCCAGACAGGGTCGGGTACGAGCTCCAACATGAACGCCAACGAGGTCATCGCCGCCCTGGCCGGCGAGGACGTGCACGCGAACGACGATGTCAACATGGGACAGAGCTCGAACGACGTCTTCCCGTCAGCCGTCCACCTCGCCGCCCTCGGCGAGCTCGAGCACGACCTGCGCCCCGCGCTCGCTGCCCTCGCCACTGCGCTCGAGGAAAAGGCGCAGCAGTTCGACGACGTCGTCAAGTCCGGGCGGACGCATCTGATGGACGCCGTTCCGGTCACGCTCGGGCAGGAGTTCGCCGGTTACGCCGCGCAGGTGCGGCAAGGGATCGAGCGGATCGAGGACAGCCGCAAGCGGCTTGGCCAGGTCCCGCTCGGGGGCACCGCCGTCGGCACGGGCCTGAACACGCATCCGGACTTCGCCGCCAGGGTGCGCGAGCTCCTCACGGCCGACACCGGCCTTCAGATCTCTCCGCCTGCCGACCCGTTCGAGGCGCAGGCGGCGCGCGACGGGCTCGTCGAGGCGTCCGCCGCGCTCAAGGTGGTCGCGGTCAGCCTGACGAAGATTGCAAACGACCTGCGGCTGATGGGCTCAGGCCCGCGCGCAGGGCTCGCAGAGATCTTCCTGCCGGAGCTTCAGAAGGGCAGCTCGATCATGCCCGGCAAGGTGAA
>JAXIPI010000387.1:0-7753 GCA_045403015.1 Gaiellaceae bacterium
CTCGAGGAGCACGCCGGCGAGCAGGTCACGCACCTCATCGGTGCCGACCGGCATATCGAGGAGATCCTGGACGGCCTGCGTGCCGAGCGCGAACGACGCCACGAGGTCGGCGACTGCCTCGACCGCGCGAAGCGCTACGGCGACCGGATCGGTGACGTCGCTCGGCGTGGCGATCGGACCGTTGCTCGCGATCAGCGAGAAGGTGCTCGTATCGAGCAGCCAGCGCGCGCCGAACCGGTGCGTGTCGTCGAGCGCGAGCCCGACGGCGACTCGGCGTCCGCCGACGGGGCTCGCTCCTGCGGCGACGGTGATGAACGGCCGCAGGATCACGCCCGCGTCGATCGCGGCCGGGCCGACGGTGAGGCTGAGCTCGTCGAGCCCGCTCTCGCTGACCGCGACGGTGAAGGAGAGCTCCTCGATCCCCGGCACGTCGATGCCGGCGCCGGTGACGGTGACGCGCGCCGCGGTCGGGTTCCAGCCGACAGAGACGGCGCCGACGGTGGCGGTGAGATTGGTCGCGGTTGCGGTGACCGCGACGTTCCCTGGGACGACCGCGTCGACCAGCGGCGCAAGCGTCGTCAGCCCCGTCGAGATGATCGACGGGACTGCGTTGCTCAACGCAGCTACGGGATCGGCGGCCCACGCGGCCAGTGCGTCGCCGTCGAACGCCTTCGGAGCTCCGGTGCGCAACGCGAACGCGTCTCCGACGCCGCCCACGGCAGCGCCGACCGGCCCGGGGATCCCCGCGACCTGGTCGAGCAGGAACGGGAGCGCGCGCTCGGCGGCAGCCGCCAGGACGCCGAGCCCGGCGAACGGGATCAGCGGGATGTCGGTGCCGGCCGAGGGCCGGACGAACACGGTGATGCCCGTTGCTCCGAGCGCGACGTGCACGGCCTGGCGACCGGGCGCCGCACCGGTCAGCCCGGCATGGAGCGCGAGGCCTGCCGTCGGTGGCCCTGCGGCAGGAATCGTCAGCGCGGCACTGAGCCCGCCGGCGAGCCGGCCGAGCGGGGTGGCGACGGCCGCCCACCCGGCGCTGTCGACGCCAAGCTCGAGCCGGAGGTCAGGCCCCGCGGCCTCGACCGACAGCGAGACTCCGTTCGCGAGCGGTAGTGGGTCGCCCGCACTGCCGCCGAGCCCGGTCAACGGGCGCAGCGCGTCGAACAGCGCCTGTGCCTTCGCAGGCTGCGACGCGATCGACTCCCCGCTGCGGAGCCAGCCCGCCGGATCGGCGATGAGCCCTGCGAGCGGCCGGAGTGGTCGGTCCTCGTCGCCGGGCGCCCCGCCGAGCATGCCGGCGGCGTCGAGGACGGCCTCGATCACCGGCCGGGCATCCTCATCGGCACGTCGCATCAGCTCGAGCGAGAGGTGCGCGCCGAGACTTGGAGCCGCCTGGGCAAGAGCGCGCGCGAGGGCGCCGGGATCGGGATTGGGCCAGAGCGAGATCTCGTCCACGGCACCGGCTGGACGGTGCCAGCGAAGCCCAGCGGCAAACGGCGCGAGGTCGAGCGCGAGCTGGAGGCCGCCCGCGGCTCCGTAGGGACCTGCCGGGCCGACCGTGAACTGACCCGCCAGGCCGCTTGGGCCGGCGGTGAGGTTGCCGTTCCAGCCGAACTTGCCGCTCGAGGGACTGCCGCCGGTGACGGTGACCGTGCGTGCCGCGAGGTCGACAGCTGCGCCGGCTGGGCCGAGCAGCTCGCCAAGTGCCGTAGCGATCGCGGAGCCGGCAGCCTCCAGGCGTCCGTTGACGAGGCCGGCGGGATCGAAGATCAGCTGCTCGAAGGCATTGGGGACGGAGCCGCCCGCCGAGATCAGGCCGAGCTGTTCGAGGAGCTCCGCCAGGCCGGTGGCGACCGGGTTGGCGACGTCGGCGACGAGTCGCTCGACGGTCGTCGCGAGCAACACACGCGCCTCTGGCAGCAGTGGCACCGTCTCGACCGCCGTTCCGAGCACGAGCCGCTCCCGGTCGATGCCGAGCGCGCGGGCATCGTGGAGCGCGATCTTCGTGTGCCCGTGCCCGGCGCCGCCTCCGAGCGGGACGACGACGTCGGCGGTGACCATGCGCAAGGCCAGCTCAGGCGTGGCGGCCAGCCAGCCGAGCCGGTCGCGCACGGTCAGGCGGGTGCGGAGCTCGCGCGCGGTCGTGAGGCCGCCCGCGCGGTCATAGCCGGCTAGTGTGAGGAGAGCGTCGCCTTCCACCACCAGCGACCCGGCCGTCGTCGTCGGAACGGCCAGCCGAACTCCGAAGCGAACGCCGGTCGCTTCGGGAAGCGGCGTCGTGGCACGCGCCCGCGCCCGCGTTGCTAGCCCTGCGGCGACGATCGCTGTGATCGCGCGACCCACGTGGTCGCCGTCGACGTCGCCGAAGATCGCCGTCACCGTGAGCCCGGTCCGTGGCGCCGGCAGGGCAGTCGCCGGCGGACGCAATTCGCTGCCCGGATCGACCCGGTCGGCGAGCTCCATCATCGCCGCCACCAGGTTGCGCCCGAGGGCAAGGTCCTCGTCCTCGTCGGCCCCTGGCACCGGCACCGGCAGCAGCCGCTGGAGCAGGCGCAACCCATCGGCGGTCGGCTGGGTGGTGAGCGCAGTCAGCGAGATGGGGCCGAGCGGCGTTCCGAGCGTGACAACATCCGAGAACGCGGACTGCTCCTGAGCGGCCAGCCGCGCGGCATGGCCGGCCCCGCCGACGCCGACCAGCACGAGATCGGCTCCGAGCGGCGCCAGCGCATCGAGGACGCGACGCAGGCGCGCAGCCTGGCCGACGGTGCCGTCGTCGTCGCCCGAGCCCAGCCGGCAAGCGGCTCGCTCTCCGAGCGCCACGAACCAGTCGCCCGCCGCCGCCTTCGGCGCAGCGAACATCTCCGGAGTCAGTCCTGGCGCCGTGAGATCGACGCGGCGGTCCGCCGGTGCGTCGGGCCAACTGGCCGCGCCGATCGCGACGTAGACGACGGTGGTCGGAATGCGGCCCAGCTGATCCTCGAGGTCGAGCCGCCCGAGCAGTTGGCCGGACGCGACACGAATCCGGTCGACGTCGACCCCCGCGGGTGCCGTGGCAGGCGGGACGATCCGTCCGTCGCTCGCACTCCAGCGCGTGATCAGCTCGGACAGGCCACCCGCGACGTCGCGTCCGGCGGCGAGGTCGCGCAGCTCGGCGGACACGCCGGCCTCTCGACGGATCGCGTCGGCAAGCGCTTCCGGCGGGAGCCCCGGATCGCCCGGCCGCCAGCGCTGCAGCGACTGAGGCGCGGCCACGATTCGCGGCTCGAGGCCTTCCGGCGGGAACCACACGACGAGCTCTGGGACGCCGGGAGCGACGTCGAGCGCGAGGCGGTACGGGTCGTCCGGGTGTCCGGTGCCAGTGATCGCGCCGCTGACAGGACCTGCGGCGGAGAGCAAATCCGCCAGCGTTCCGAGAGCGGCTGGCCCGAGCTTGCTCATCAGCACCTCGGGGAGCCACGCCGTGAAGGCCGCGGCCGGGTCGTCGACCAGGTCGGCCAGCCGAAGTGTCGGCGTCGACAGGTCGCCCCCGCGCCAGCCGAGCAACTCGACCACGTCGCCGGTGAACCCTGGCAGGAGACCGCCGATGTGCCCAACCAGTGTCTGAAGCGCGTCCCACCCTTGCGCCGGGAAGGTGACCGAGCCGTCGCCGGCGACGACCGGCAGAGCGATGGGAATGGTGTCGGCGTCGACGTGGAGGCTCAGCGAGGGCGCCTCGAAGTGCGCGGAGAGGCCCGGCTCTGCCCCCCACGACAGCCGGACACCGACGTGGTCCGCGGTGAGCGCGACGCCGCCGCCGAGCGGGAGAGCCGCCCTCGGCGGGCTCACGCCGCGCTCACGCGCGGTGAGGCTGCCGTCGACCGAGGGGAGCAGCTGGGCGCTGCCGGCGGCAAAATCGACGACGGCGACAGTGGCTGCGAGGCGGGTCTCGATCACGGTGCAGCGCTGGCCGATCGTGTCGACCCGCGTGCCCGCAGCGATCGCCACCGTGAGCGCGTCGCCGTCCGCATGCGCTTCCAGCTCGACCGGACCGACGAGCGGGATCCGCCATGGGTCGGCCCCGGTTCCGGTTCCCTGGATCGGACTGACGGCTGCGCCGGCATCGGCGACCGCGTCGCGAACGACCTCCAGCACCGCAGGCACCGCGTCGCCGTGTGCCGTCAGCAGGGTGCGCCAGTAACCGGAGACGGCGGCCAGAGGATCGCCGAGGAGATCGGCGAGACTGATGGTCGGAACGGCCGGATGGCCTGGCGGGGGCTCGAGCCCCAGCAGAAGCTTGACGCCGTCGAGCGCGGAGCCGAGCTGACCGAGCAACTCGTTGGCAACGTCCTCGATCGCGTTGCCCGCGGCGTCCATCACCGCGTCGGGCGACGTCAGATCGAGCGAGGGGTAATCGTGTGTGCCGAGCCGGACTCCGTCCGCCGCGAGCACGAACGTGAGCCGGCGGGCAGGGTCGAGGCCGAAGCCGAGACGCAGCCGGTCGGCGCGCGCGACGGTCGGTGCAGCGACGTCCAGCACCCTGGTGCCCGCACCGTCGTGGCGTCCGATGCTCGCCCAGAGGCCGAGCGCCGGTAGCGCAAGCGCCTCGCCGGTGCCCAGGTCGATCCGGAATGCGTCGACCCGAGCCTGCACGCGGGGGCTCGCAGCGCCCACATCCGCGCCGAGGGTGGCAGTGAGCCTGATGTGCCCCGAAGGACCGGGCTCGGTGCGCAGCCCGAAGCGCAGCGCCGCGTTGACCGCACCAAGCGACACCGTGACCTCGTCACCGACGCGCGCACCGCCGACGAGCGTGGCGATATGCCCGAGCCAGGCCTGTCGCGGCGCGGTGGAGGCGAGAATTCCTTCGACCCAGGTTCCCAGCGCACGCGGGCCCTGCGAAGCCAGCTGCTCGATCGGAAAGTCGTCGACGGCGTCCGCACCGAGCCCCAGCAGCCCGGCAAGCGCGCCGAGCGCAGAGCCGCCGGCAGCTTCGGCCTGCGCACGCACGAGCGACAGCACGAGACCGAGGATCGCGTCGTCGAGCTCCCCGGCGTTTGCGGCCGACACGTGCAGCGTCTGCGGGGCGGACGCGCCCGGCAGCTGGAAGTCTTCGAGCACGAGCCCGAAGGAAGCGTCGACCGGGTCGCTCGGCGCAGTCGGCACGTCCACTTCGAGGCCGATCGCACCGAGATGCGCCTGCCCCGGAACCGGTGCGCTCGCGTCGACCGTGACCCGGGTGTCGAGGCGCATCCGGCCGCCGGGCTGGCCGAGGACGAAGGGCGTCGGCACCGACTTCCCGAGCTTGGCCGCCTTGAAGAGCGGCACCGACGCCGACGAGCGCGATCCGGGGTTCGTCGTGCTGAACGTGACGCCGAGGCCGATGACGACGTGGTTCGTGGGCGCATCGTCGATCGTGATCGCCACCGTCAGGTTCGGATCCTCGAGCGCGACGATCGGCAGCCAGGTCGCTCCGGATGGATCGGTCTCGCGGTCCGCGCCACCCATCGCTTCGTCGACGAACCCGATCAGCGCCTCGCGCTGGCCTTCGTCGGCGAGCATCGTCGACAGCGACTCGGCCGGGTCGCCGAACCACTCCGGGTTCGGGTCGCCGTCGGCGTCGAGGAGGCCGATCGCGGTCGCGAGGTTGCCGAGAACGCCGAGGTCGTCGGCGGTGATGCTCATCCGCGACTCCTGCTGATGCCCGTCGAGCCCGAGAAGCGGTGGCGGGCCATCGGTACGATCGCCAGTCCGCTGCGCGTCGCCTCGAGCTCGACCGGCACGAGCCGGTTGCCGCGTGTGTCCTTGCCGGTGGCGCCGGCCAGCCCGGTGACCAGCTCGAGCACGACGTTCCAGGCGAACGCAACGATCGCGTCGCCCCAGGTATCGATGATCAGCGCCGGCCCGCGCGGCCGCCGCTGTGTCGCGGCGTAGAGGCCTGCGGGCCGCCCCGGCTCGCCGACGGCGAACGTCACGTGCACCTCCGTCGGCCCCGTCTGGTCGCAGCGAACCGGAATGCTGACGAGGACCGTCCCTCGGCCGGTCTCGACTCGCACGGCGGCGACGGACACCGCGAGCTCGCTGTCGCCGTCGACCCAGACGACCTCGGTTCGCTTGGTGGGACGGAAGAAGCCGGCCGCCCGCTTGGCGGCCTCGGCCGCCAGCCGGCTCAGGTTGTCGCGCGTGACCACCAGCGGGTCGAGGACCGTTCCGCCTGGCACCGGCTCCAGGGTCCCGCCGAACCGCTGCGCACGGCGCTCCGCCGCCACAAAGCGCGTGAACTCCGGCGAGGTGGGCTCAGCGGCCGCCACAGTGGATCAGAGCCTCAAATCGCTCGTTCCAACTGTTGCCCACCTAATGAGCGGCAGACGGCGATGGCGCTCGAAAAAAACTAGGACCCCCCGTTGCGGCCGGCGACGATCCCTGGCGGAATACCTCAACACAATCCGCGGCGTCGGTCAAGCGCTGGTCTGCGGCCTGTTCGCGAGATCGCCGATCTGGTATAGGTCCCCGCGATGGCCGCGTGCTCGACCCGGCTTTTGTGGATCGAACGAGGGCTCGCTGTCGGCGGTGGGCTCCTCTTCGTGGTGACGCTGATCTCCAAGGAGTGGATCGAGATCGTCTTCGGGGTCGACCCGGACAAGGGCAGCGGCGCGCTCGAGTGGGCGATCTCATTCGCCCTTCTGGCGATCACGATTGCGTTCGCCGTGCTCGCTCGCCGCGAGCAGCGACGACTCCTCGCCGACTAGAGGAGGCCGCCGGCCGACCGGCTCAGCGACGGACGCGGTAGCGGATGTGAGTGGCTTCCGGCGTATCGATCACCCGAACGATTTCCAGCTCGACGCGCGACGGCAACACCTCGAACTGCCGACGGCCACTACCGAACAGCACCGGGATCTGGTGAATGACCAACTCGTCCAGGACACCGGCCTCGAGCGCTCGTTGCGCGGTGTAGGCGCCATGCACCAACACGTAGCGGTCGCCGGCCGCGGCCTTCGCCTGCGCCATCGCGCTCTCGATTCCATCGGTCACGTACGTCACCAACGGATAGTTCGCGACGGATGGGCCCGGCTGCCGGTGACTGGGCACGAAGATCTGGACACCGTGGCGATCGCCGCCCCAGTGATCGACCTGCTCCACGGTACGCCGGCCCGCCAGGATCGCGCCGTACGTGCTCATCTCGTCGTACAACTCCCCGGCCGGCCCGGCCGGCCGGCCGTACTCCCCGTCCGGAGTCTTGATCCAGTCGTGCAGCCGGTCGAACCCGTCGCCGCCCGGGTTGTCCGGTTCGTCGTTCGGACCCGCGATGTACCCGTCGAGGGACATCGACATGTAGAGCACTGATGCGGACACTTCGACCTCCCGTGGTCTCGATCCAAGTTGGTTTCACTCGTTGTAGACCCGTCCTGGTGGCACTTCTCATCGCCAGCCGGACCCGCGTTACAAGCCAAGCATCAGCAGAGACGGACCGCGCTCGATCAGGCGGTGGGTCGACGCCATCGCTCAGTTCTGCTTGCGGAAGCTCGCGCGGGCTAGCCCGCCGCGTTGCCGAGGGAAGGTGTGCTAGCGCGCGTGCAGGATCAAGCGCCGGCCGCCGTCTCGCGTGGGGCGAAGAGCTCTTCGAGTCGCCGCATTTCGTCGGTCGTGCCGACGCCGATGATCACGTCGCCCACGCCTAGGACGGCGTCAGCGCCCGGCGTCACGTCGAACGTCCCATCGGGCTTGCGCAACGCCACGATCATCGCGCCTCCCGTCACGTTCCGAATCCGCAGTTCGCCGA
>JAXIPI010000079.1:0-6383 GCA_045403015.1 Gaiellaceae bacterium
GTCCCCGACGGGTGGCTCTTCGCTGCCGCGATGACCGGCCTCGCGCTCGCCTGCGGCGGCGCGAGCGCGCTCAACCACGTGCTGGACGCCGACATCGATCGCCTGATGGGCGCGCGCACCGAGAAGCGGCCGATCGCCGCAGGTCGCGTCCCGCCTACACGCGGGCTCGAGTTCGGGCTCGCGCTCTCGGCACTCTCCTTCGTGCTCCTCTCGAGCACCGTGAACGTGCTCACCGCTGCGCTGGCGCTCGTCGGGAACCTCTTCTACGTCCTCGTCTACACCCGTTGGTTGAAGCGCTCGACACCGCAGAACATTGTCATCGGCGGCGCTGCGGGCGCGGTGCCACCGCTCGTCGGCTACGCCGCCGCGACCGGGAACCTCGGGCTGCCGGCGCTCTGGCTCTTCCTGATCGTCTTCCTCTGGACGCCGCCGCACTTCTGGGCGCTGGCGCTCCTGATCAAGGAGAACTACGCAGCGGCGAAAGTGCCGATGCTGCCGGTCGTCCGCGGCGACGCGGAGACCACACGGCAGATCGTCCTCTACTCCCTGGTGCTGGTCGCGTTCACGCTCGGCGTCGGCTACTGGCTCGGCCCGGTCTACTCGGTTGCAGCCGTTCTCCTCGGCGGCGTGTTCCTCGGCCTAGCGTGGAAGCTCCGGCGGGAGCCGACGCGGCGAAACGCCGGCGTCCTCTTCCACTATTCGCTCCTCTACCTCGCGCTGCTCTTCGTCGCAGCAGCGCTGAATCCGGTGATCCTGTGAAGGAACTGACCCCGGAGCTCGAGCGGCAGAACCTGGTTCTGGGCTGGGCCCTCTTCGCTGTCTTCCTGCTGCTTTTCGCCGGCACGATCGGCGTTGCGCTCCTCTACCTGGCTTTCGACTGACGATCTTCCTCGCCCAGCCCGAGTCGCCCGGACCGGGCATCCGGCTGGCGGTCAAGGACCTGTTCGACACCGGTGGGCTGGAGACGACCTACGGGTCGGGGATCTTCGCCGGCCACGTCCCAGAGCACACCGCTTCCGCCGTGCTGCGGCTCGAGGATGCGGGCTACGTGAACGTCGGCAAGGCGAACCTGCACGAGTTCGCGTATGGGACGACCTCCGAAAACCCGCATTTCGGGGACGTGCCGAACCCGCGGTTCCCGGGCCGCGTCGCGGGCGGCTCGAGTGGAGGCTCCGCGGCGGCACTGGCAGCAGGGCTCGCCGATGCCGCGCTCGGCACGGACTCCGCCGGCTCGATCAGGATCCCCGCCGCGTGCTGCGGCGTCGTCGGGCACAAGCCGACACACGGTCTCGTCTCGCTCGACGGCTGCTGGCCACTCGCGGCGAGCTTCGACACCGGCGGGCCGCTCGCGCTCGACGTCGAGGGCTGCGAGCGGATGCTGGCCGCGCTCGCGCCCGGCTTCGAGCCTGCAGAGCTCGAGTCGCTCGAGGAGCTCGAGGTCGGCGTCGCGTGGACCGAGCTCGCCGATCCCCTGGTTCGCGAGCGCGTCGAAGCCGCAGCCGCGCGCTTCCCACGCCGCCGGCCCGTCGAGTTCCCGTTCCCGGACGTCGAGATCCTTCCGGCGTTCAACCGCGAGGTGGCCGACGTCCACCGAGAGCTCTTCGCGGAAAACGCAGACCTGTACGGCGAGGACGTCCGCATCAAGGTCGAGCGCTGCCTCGCGGTGCGCGACTCCGAGGTCGAGCGCGCGGGCCGGCTACGCACCGAGTACCGGGAACGCGCCGAGGAGGCGCTCAAGGGGATCGACCTGTTGCTGACACCGACGCTCCCGATCGTCGCGCCGCCGCTCCATCGCGGCGCAGGACCCGGCGACCTCGACGTCCGTGTCTCGCTGATCCGCTTCACGTATCCCATCTCGGCGCTCGGCTGGCCCGCGCTCGCCCTTCCGTGCGGCCCGGCCGAGGACGGCCTGCCGTCGTCCCTTCAGATTGCGGGACGCGCAGGCGCAGACGCCCTCGTCCTCGCCGCGGCACGCCTGCTGGACTAAAGCTTCGCGGCGCAGCGGCCGATGAAGGCTGGGTGATGAATGCGGTCCGTCGTCTTCTCGTGCTCGCCGCCCTCGGCGTGCTCGCGCTCGCGCTCAGCGGCGTCGCCGAAGCGCGAATCGACCGTCCGGCAATCACGCCGCAGGGGTTGAAGGCGTTTCTGCTCCGCACCGACGAGCCCGTCAAGCACGAGTTCAACCGCACGCCATCCTTTGCCTGGCTCCCCGTCCGCGGCGCCATCCGCTATGAGTTCGAGCTGGCGACCACCAGGTCGTTCACGGAGAGCTCGATCGTCTGGTCGAACGCGAACGACGAGTTCGTCGCCCCGACCACAACGACGACGACCACCACCACCCCGGCAACAAGTACGCCAACCGTGGAGACGGCTGCCGACAAGCTGGCGAAGCTCTACGCGAACCTGCGCACGCCGACTGTCTCCATCGATCTCGCGCTGCCGTGGATCACCGGCTCGCCGTATGCCCTCTACGCACACGTCCGCGCGATCACGAGCAAAGGCGTCACTTCCTGGAGCGCGCCGTACGGATTCAACATCCGCTGGGCGAGCGTCCCGAAGGACCTCGACAGCCCGTATCCGGGACTCGTCCGCTGGTCGCCGGTCGACGGCGCGACCGCCTACCAGGTGTGGATCTACGGGGCGAGAAGGACGTTCATGACAACGACGAACGTCGCCGACGCGCGCGACCTGTACACGTTCCACCGCACGAACCCCTTCTTCACGGGCTCGATCCAGTTCCGTGTCCGCGCACAGCGCGCACTGTACGGCGAGGTCGTCTCCGGATTGCCGGCGACGACTTGGGGGCCATGGAGCCCCACCTACACAGACGTGCAGCCGCCTCTTTCACTTGGGACGCTCGGAGGTGTCGCCGCTGTGTCCGACGTCCAGTCGGACTCGGGGGCCGGTCGCGCGCATGCCCTCACGCCCGGTTTCGCGTTCAGCGGCGACAGCGGTGGCCCACTGGACTACAACAACGGCGCGCCCGCCGAGCTGTTCCGCGTCTACGTCGCGACCGATGCGGACTGTGTCAATATCGTCTTCCGTAGCGCCGTGATCGGCAGCCCGGCGTATGCACCTCGCACGACAGGCCCGCTCGCGCTGCCGAAGGACACAACCGCTCTCGGGTTGGCACGGGGGGACACCCTCGAGCAGGGCGCCGAGGGAACGGTCTTGATGATCGACGGCACCGAATCGGTGGCGAACGAGGAAGTGGCCGCTCCTGCCGCAACCACGACAGGCTCGACCGGAGGTGCTGCAAGCACTCCCCCGGCCGCAAAGCCTGCGGCCAAGGTCGACCTGCCCGACACCGCGTGGCCCACGGGCGGGTACTACTGGACAGTCGTTCCCGTCGTCGTAGAGCCGATACCGACAGCCGTCCCTCCGATTCCACCCGCACCCGTCCTCATCCGGTATCGCGAGACCGAGCTGCCGCAGGACGTCTGCCAGTCGGGCCGCGTGATGCGCTTCGGCAAGGCCACGCCGCCGGTCGTCACCTCATCCAGTCGTCCCTTTGCAAGCGGCCTCTCGCCCAAGGGCCGCCTCACATCGGCTGTACGCGCAACGCCTTCGTTCTACGGCACACCGCTCGTTGCCTGGGAGTCCGTCCTCGGTGCACAGGAGTACGAGATCCAGTGGAGCAAGTCCGCCAATCCGTGGCGGCCGCTCGGCTCGCTGGTGACTGGGGCCACATCGTCGCTGCTCCCACTGGAGCCCGGCAGCTGGTACTACCGCGTCCGCGGCTACAACCACTCGTTCCTCAAGCGCCCCCAGATGGCGTGGTCGACGCCGACTCCCCTGAAGGTCTCGAAGCCCACGTTCTCGGTCGTCAAGGGTGGTCGTTAGGCTCCCCGAGTGGAGCCCGACGACGACCTCGCCTTCGCGCTCTCACTCGCCGACGACGCCGACACGATCTCCATGGCGCGCTTCCGCGCGGCCGATCTCCAAGTCGAGACCAAGCCCGACCTGACGCCGGTGTCCGAGGCCGACCGCCTCGTCGAGTCGACGCTGCGGGGCCGGATCGAGCGCGAACGTCCCGGCGACGCGATCCTGGGTGAGGAAGAGGGCGGCGACGCGTCCGGTTGGATCATCGACCCGATCGACGGGACGCGGAACTACACGCGCGGGATCCCCATCTGGGCGACGCTCATCGCCTTCGAGGATCGCGTCGCCGTCATCTCGGCACCCGCGCTCGGCCGCCGCTGGTGGGCGGCGCGCGGTCGGGGTGCTTACGCGAACGGGAAGCGGATCCAGGTCTCGGCGATCGATCGCCTGGAGGACGCGACTCTCCTCTATGCGCTCGACCGGCCCGTGCCGGAGCGCGCTTGGGATGCGTGGCACCTCCGCGGGTTCGGGGACTTCTGGGCCCACATGCTGGTCGCCGAGGGCGCAGCGGAAGTCGCCGTCGACGCTCTCGGGCTCGCGCTCTGGGATACGGCCCCCCTCGGGGTGATCCTCGAGGAAGCGGGCGGGCGGTTCGACGACCCCGTCTCGTGGAACGGCCGGCTCGATCTCAGCGGGCTTCGCTGACGGCCGCCTCGTAGATCGGGTCGCGGCCGAAGATGTCGAGCTCGGCCGACAGGAGATCGCTCGGATTCGGCGGCCAGCCCCGCGGCTCCACAACCGGCTCGCCGTCGACGGCGACGCGCTCGATCTCGCCGGCCGACCGATGGGTGAGCTTGACCTGCTTCTTGAGCCGCGACCGGAGCCAACCGGCAAGAAGGAGCGCGTCCGCCTTCGGCCCCGTCACCGACAGCGTCTTGGCCGTCTTGATGTCCGGCCAGAGTGCCGCAAGACGCGCGCGCCAGCCGAGCCCACGTCCCCACGCGATGTCCGAGACGGCGATCCGGTCGTAAAGCTGCTCGAGCTTCCGGTACGCCGAGGGGAGGCTCCGCCATTCGGAGGAGTCGACAACGAGCCGGTCGCAGACGTCGACGAGCTGCTCGAGCTCCGGCGCGCCCCACGGCGGCAGCCCGCGCCAGCGGCAGAACGTCGGCAGGTCGGTGACGAGAAGCGGCTCGACGATCGAGCCGGGAACCCGCGTGCGTTGCCCACCGAGACGAAGCTCGATCACGTCCGAGCACACCTCGCGCGACGACCCATCGACCGTGAAGCACTTCAGGTCGACGTGGATGTCGACCCCGTCCGCGCGGGTCGGGTCGGGGAAGAGCAGAATCGTCCGCGAGGGGTGCAGCTCCTCGAGCCCGGCGAGAGTCCTGCGCGCCGCGGCTTCCCACTGCGGCGGCGCCCAGGCCACGTGGGTCATCACGCTCGTGCGCGTCCCCTCGCCGTGCTTCGCGCGTAGCTCCGCCAGTTCCCGCTCGACCTGGGCCACGATGCTCAATGACGCCTCCAGCTGCGGCCGTCGCGGTGGACCAGATCGTCGGCCGGCTTGGGCCCCCACGTCCCGGCGGGGTAGTTGGGGAAGTTCGGCCGGTCTCGTTTCCACGCTGCGACGATGGTGTCGACCAGCGCCCACTGCTCGTCGACCTCGTCGGCGCGCGTGAAGAGCGTCGCGTCGCCGAGCATCGAGTCCAGGATCAGCCGCTCGTACGCCTCAGGCAGCCCGGTGCGAAAAGCGCCGCCGTAGAGGAAGTCCATGTGCACCGTCCGGATCGACATCCCCGCGCCGGGGACCTTCGCTCCGATCGCCAGCGAGACGCCCTCGTCGGGCTGCACGTGAATCAGAAGCACGTTCGGCCGCAGCCCTTCGCCCGCGATCTCGGCGAACGGCGGGTGCGGCGCGCGCTGAAACTGGATCGCGATCGTCGTCTCGCGCCGTGGCAGCCGCTTGCCCGCGCGAATGTAAAATGGCGTGTCCGCCCAGCGCCAGTTGTCGACGTACAGCTTCGCGGCGACGAACGTCTCGGTGTTCGAGTCGCGCGCGACCCTCTCTTCCTCGCGATAGCCGGGCACCTCTTCGCCCTCGATGAAACCGCGGCCGTACTGGCCGCGGACGACCGACTTCGGCCCAGGCGTGTGCAGAGAGCGGAGCACCTTCACCTTCTCGTTGCGGACCGAGTCGGCGGTGAAGTCGATCGGCGGCTCCATCGCAGTCAGCGCGACGAGCTGAAGCAGGTGGTTCTGGAAGATGTCCCGGATCGCACCGGCCTGCTCGTAGAACGCCGCGCGTCCCTCGATCCCGATCGACTCCGCGACGGTGATTTGAATGTGATCGATGAACTGGCGGTTCCAGATCGGCTCGAAGATGCCGTTCGCGAACCGGAGCGCGAGCATGTTCTGGACCGTTTCTTTGCCGAGGTAGTGGTCGATCCTGAAGATCTCGCTCTCCGAGAAGTGCGCGAGCAGGATCTCGTTCAGGCGGCGAGCCGATTCGCGGTCGTGACCGAACGGCTTCTCGACGATCAGGCGGGTCCAGCCCTCCG
>JAXIPI010000227.1:0-2980 GCA_045403015.1 Gaiellaceae bacterium
CAGTGCCACATCGAGCACGCCGACACCCACATGACCCTGAACCCGGTTGCGGTCAACTACCAGTGCTGGGCGGCTCGCCGGGCCTCCGTGCACGTCGCGGCCGACGGCTCCGTCGAGTTCGATCGGGAGTTCTGATGGCGACACCGGTCATTCGCCTTGCGCAGCCGACCGAGGCGGCAGGTCTCTCGGAGCTCGCGCTGCGGTCAAAGGCACATTGGGGGTACGACGCCGAGTTTCTCGAGGCCTGTCGTGATGTCCTGACGGTCTCGCCTGCGGACGTCGAGGCTGGCGCAGTCTTCGTGGCTGAGTTCGACGGCGCTCCAGCTGGCTTCTACCGCCTTGGCGGTGGCCCGCCCGAGGCCGAGCTCGAGGATCTCTGGGTCGATCCTGAGACGATGGGCCGCGGTGTCGGCAGCGCGCTCCTGGCGCACGCGACAGCGAGCGCGCGAAAGCGCGGCTGCACATCCGTGCTCGTGGAGAGCGATCCGCACGCCGAGGGGTTCTACCGCTCGCAAGGTGCCGAGCGCGTGGGCGAGCGGACGTCGAGCGTCGACGAAAGCCGTCAGCTGCCGCTGCTGCGGCTGGAGCTCGACGGAGCCGTCTGATGGCGAACCACACCGTCACCTTCCCGGTCACCGATCCGCAGGAGATCCTGAAGCTCCGCGCGGGCGACGAGGTCACCGTCCAGGGGCACATCATCGGCATCCGCGACCGGACGCAGATCAGGATCTTCGATCAGGGCGTCGAGCCGCCGATGGATCTCTCGGGCGCGTTCCTCCTCCACACGGCTCCGGGCGTGCGCAAGCTCGACAACGGCCGCTACGAGAAGGTCTGCATCGGCACCACGACGAGCGCCCGCATGGTGCGCTTCACGGAGCCCCTCGGCTCGCAGTACGGCGTGCGCGCGATCTGCGGCAAGGGAGGGCTCCCGGACGAGGCGATCGAGCCGATGCAGCGGCTCGGGATGGTCTACTTCGCGATCGTCGGCGGCGCCGCCGCGCTCGAGACGACCCAGATCGAGGAGATCGAAGAGGTGCTCTGGGAGGAGCTGATGCCCGAGTGCCTCTGGAAGTTCCGCGTCAAGGACTTCGGGCCGCTCATCGTCGGGATCGACGCGCACGGCAACTCGCTCTTCCACGACGTCCAGGCCAAGGCCAACGAGAAGTTGAAGGAGATCTATGCCCGCCTCTAACGACGAACCGCACCCGAATTTCCTCGATCTGCCGGCCCGCGGCGCGAAGCCTCGCGAAAGCGGGCTGACGCACGTGATGGACAAGGGCCTCAACATCCGCGAGATCGAGGGCCTCTTCGACACGGCCGGCGAGTACGTCGACATCGTCAAGCTCGGCTGGGGGACGAGCTACGTCACGAACAACCTCGAGAAGAAGATCGCGCTCTACCGCTCGTTCGACACCCCGATCGTCTGCGGCGGGACGCTGTTCGAGGCCGTCTACGTTCGCGGCAAGCTCGACGCCTTCAAGTCGTGGCTCGAGCATTACCGCTTCTCGCACGTCGAGATCTCGGACGGGACGATCGACGTCCCGCGCGAGCGCAAGCTGGAGCTGATCGCCGACTTCGCTAGCGACTTCACTGTGCTCTCTGAGGTCGGCTCGAAGGATTCCGACGTCGTGTTCGCGCCCTACCAGTGGGTGGAGTGGATCAAGGAGGAGCGCGACGCAGGCGCCTGGAAGGTGATCACGGAGGCGCGCGAGGGCGGTACGGCCGGGATCTTCCGCAAGGACGGCGACATGCGCACGGGGCTGATCGACGAGATCGTGCACTCGATCGACTTCCACGACCTGATCTTCGAGGCGCCCTCGAAGAGCTCCCAGGCATGGTTCGTGAAGCAGTTCGGGCCCGATGTCAACCTCGGCAACATCGCGCCGGAGGAAGTGATCCCGCTCGAGACGCTGCGGCTCGGCCTCCGCGGGGACACGCTCAAGGAGATCCTGCTCCCGGGCGAGCCAGCTCCGCTCGAAGAAGCCTCCCGCTAGACGGTGAGCCAGGCCCTCCTGGCGATCCCCTTCGGTCTCGCGATCGGGCTCTTGCTCGGTCTCGTCGGGGGCGGCGGCTCGATTGTCGCGGTCCCGGTCCTCGTCTACGTGCTCGGTGAGGACGTCAAGGTCGCAACGACCACCTCGCTCCTCGTCGTCGGGGCGACCGCGCTCGTCGGCGGGCTGAGTCACGCGCGCGGCGGCCGTGTCCGCTGGCGCGCCGCTCTCGCCTTCGCGGCGATGGCAAGCGTGGGAGCGCTCGCCGGGACGGCGCTCAACCGCGCCGCCGACCCCGACCTGATCATCGCGCTCTTCGCTCTCGTCCTGGCAGCCGCCGCCTACTTCATGGCCCGCGGGCGCGGATTGCGGCCGAGCGGGAGGCCCGAATCGCGCCCGGGGCTCGTGCTCCGGGTCGGGTCGGCGGGGCTCGGCGTCGGGGTGCTCACGGGTTTCTTCGGCGTCGGCGGCGGCTTCGTCATCCTCCCGGCGCTCGTCCTCCTGCTCGCCCTGCCGATGGACGACGCCGTCGGCACGTCGCTGATCGTGATCGCGCTGACGAGCGCCGCGGCCCTGCTTGCGCACCTCGCCAGCGGCTCTGTCGACTGGCCGCTCGCAGCGACGCTGACCGCGAGCGCCGTCGTCGGGGCGCTGGCGGGCACCCGGATCGGCACGCACGTCTCCGGGGACCGGCTGCGGCAGGGGTTCGCCGTGCTACTGGCCATCCTCGCGATCCTGCTCCTCGGCGCGAGCGCAGCGGCCGTGCTCGCGGGCTAACGTGGTGGAGCGAGGGCAGCCAGGCCGCGGTCGGTCAGCGCGACACCGCCGCGGCCGCCGGTGACGAGGCCGGCGGTCACTGCGTCGTCCCATACCGCGTAGCGCGGGCAGTTGCTCTTCCACGCCTCGACGACGTCCTCGTAGGTGCGCTCGCGCGCCGTGACCCAGGTCAACAGCTCGAGCATCGAAGGCGTGATCTCCACCTCCACAGC
>JAXIPI010000456.1:0-3296 GCA_045403015.1 Gaiellaceae bacterium
GCGCTGGGCAACGCCGTCCGAGAGCTGCTCGACGACGAGTCGGCCCTCGCCGACGCGCGCGCCGGCGCGCTTCGCGCCCGCGAGGCGCTCTCCTGGGATGCCTCGGCGCGCGCGCACCTCGACCTCTACGGCGAGCTCGCGTGATCTTCAGGCGCCACCGCTTCGGCGATCTCGTGCGCCGTCAGCTCGACCTCTTCGAACAGGACGAAACCGAGCTCCTTCAGGAGGCCGAGACCGCAGCCCATGCGTATGACGAGGCGGAGCGCGACGACGCCGAGGAGGCGTACGGCGACTACCAGCTCGTGCTCGAGTCGGTTGTCGAGAGCCTGGAAGAGCTCCGCGACACGTATGCGAGAACGCTCGACGACGATTCGCGGGACGCCTACGAGCGGGCGTTCGACCGCGCCGCCAGAAAGCGCTTCCCGACGCTCACGGCGGGGCTCTAATCAGCTACTGGACCCGGACCGCGATCCCGGGGTAGTCGAGCACGAGGCCGAATTCGTCATAGACGAGCTCGGCGCGAAAGTCGAAAGCCGGAGAAACGTAGTCGTAGCGCGAGTGCTCGCCGTCGTCCTGTAGGCGCCTGTAGCTCTGCTCCAGCCGCTCGACACGGAGATCGAGTGCGCGAACGTACGCGGCCGGCGCGTCGGCCTGCTGGCCCGCGTCCAGCGCCAGGCGATGCACCGGCAGGGCATTGGTGAATGCCGATGCCTCGAGATCGACGTCCAGGCACCCGTCAAGCTCCGGCGCCCGCTTGCCGTCCACCCACCACGCGCCGGTCGCGTCTCGCTCGAGCCGCACGTCGTTCGCGCCCAGGGCCGACAGGCCGACGATGTGGGCGGAGCGTGTCGCCCAGCTCGCGTCGACCGAGAGCGCGTAACGGATCCCCCACGCCTGCCCGTCCTCCACCGCTGTCGAGTGCCCATCGAGCTGGTAACCGTCCGCGTTGCGCCGCAGGAAGACGACCTCGAACCCGACACGAACGTCGAGATGCCGCCAAGCAGCCGTTGCGGGAAGACGGCGCGAGCGAGCGGCAGGCACGGTCGAGAGATCACCGGCCGCCGCATCGGCCAAACTCCGCGGATGAAGCTCGAGGACTACGGCCTGATTAGCGACCTTCAGACGGCTGCCCTCGTCGGCCGCAACGGCTCCATCGACTGGCTCTGCCTGCCCCGCTTCGACTCGGGCGCGTGCTTTGCGGCTCTTCTCGGGGACGAGTGGGACGGCCGCTGGTCGCTTGCTCCCGACTGCGAGGTGACATATGCCGCGCGGCGCTACCGCGAAGGCACCCTGGTGCACGAGCTCGAGTTCCACTGCGAGTCGGGCGTCGTCCGGGTGATCGACTTCATGCCGCCCCGCGGCGAGGAGCCGGATGTCGTTCGGATCGTGGAGGGCATCGAGGGCTCGGTGCCGATCAGGATGGAGCTCGTCATCCGGTTCGGCTATGGCGCGGTCGTGCCGTGGGTGCGCCGGCTCGACGACGATCTGCGCGTTGCGATCGCAGGGCCGGATGCGCTGACGCTGCGCACGACGACACCGGCGCGCGGAGAGAACCTCCGCACCGTGTCGGAGTTCACCGTCGGGGCCGGCGAGCGCGCCTCGTTCGTGCTGACATGGTTTCCGTCACACCACGTGCCCGACAACCTGCCCGATCCGATCGACCCAGATCAGGCACTCGAGGAGACGTGCTCGTTCTGGCGCGAATGGCTCGAGAACTGCACGTACGAGGGGCGCTGGCAGGAACCGGTACGGCGCTCGCTGATCACTCTCAAGGCGCTCACCTATCAGCCCACAGGCGGCATCGTCGCCGCGCCGACGACATCACTGCCGGAGCGGATCGGCGGTACCAGGAACTGGGACTACCGCTACTGCTGGCTCCGCGATGCGACGTTCGCGCTCGACGCGCTGCTCGAGTGCGGCTTCAGGGACGAAGCGCAGGCGTGGCGGAGCTGGCTGCTGCGGGCGGTCGCCGGGGACCCCGACGATCTCCAGATCATGTACGGCCCTGCAGGCGAGCGCCGCCTGGAGGAGTACGAGATCCCCTGGCTCCCCGGGTACGAGAGCTCTCGTCCCGTTCGCGTCGGCAACAACGCCAGCAAACAGTTTCAACTCGACGTCTACGGCGAGGTTCTGGACGTACTCCACCAGGCGCGCCGGCACGAGATCGCGCCCGACGACCAGTCGTGGTCGATCCAGCGAGTCATGCTCGCGAACCTGGAGCGGCGCTGGCACGAGCCCGACGAGGGGATCTGGGAGGTACGCGGGCCACGCCGTCACTTCACCCACTCGAAGGTGATGGCCTGGGTCGCATTCGACCGGGGCGTCAAGGCGGTCGAGGAGTACGGCCGGGAAGGGGCGGTCGACCGCTGGCGCGCCGTTCGTGACGAGATCCACGCGGAGGTGCTCGAGCGCGGCTATGACGAGGAGCTCGGCTCCTTCGTTGGGTACTACGACGGGAAGCGACTCGACGCGAGCCTGCTGACGATCCCGCTCTTCGGCTTCCTGCCGGCCGACGACCCGCGCGTTCGCGGCACGCTCGAGGCGATCCGGCGCGAGCTGATGCAGGACGGCTTTGTCCGCAGATACCACCACGACGAGGAGACACCCACAGTGGATGGCCTGCCGCCCGGCGAAGGGGCGTTTTTCCTCTGCACGTTCTGGTTCATCGACAACCTCGTCCTGCTCGGGGAGCTCGAGGAGGCCTGTGGGATGTTCGAGCGGCTGCTCGCGCTCCGGAACGATCTCGGCCTGCTGTCGGAGGAGTACGACCCGCAACTCGAGCGGCTGGTCGGCAACTTCCCACAGGCGTTCTCGCACATCGGGCTCGTGAACACTGCGCTCGGGCTCGACCGAGCGCTGGCCGAGAGAGGGCGCTGAGCCTTCGTCGCTGACGTTCCTGGCGCCCTGCTCGTGGTGCGTAGGCCGGTGGGACAGTACGGAGGTACGGCCCGCCGGCTGGAGCGCCGCGAGCAGGGCGAGGTCGGCGGAGCCGGGCTCTGCCCGGCGGGAGCCGACCGCCCAGGAGCGTCAGCGGTGCCCGAAGTGATGGGCTGACGGGAGAGCTGCGCCGACGTCGCTGCTCGCAAGCCGGCGGGCGAGCGGGCCGAGGCTCTCGAGCGTGTCGACGATGATGTTCCGGTTCTCCTTGATCCGCTCGAAACGCCCGCGGACGAGCAACAGCGGCTCGCCCCGGACGATCGCGCGATTCCGCTCGTAGATCTCCGGCGAGACGATCAGGTTCACCTGGCCGAGCTCGTCCTCGAGCAGCATGAAGACGATCCCGCTCGCCGTCGCTG
>JAXIPI010000266.1:0-8179 GCA_045403015.1 Gaiellaceae bacterium
TGCGTTTTCTCGGGCTCGTGCGCGGGTCCGGCCTCACGACCGGCAGCTTCGTCTTCGTCGTCTCCGACTTCCTCGAGCTGCCGGCAACGGAGGCGTTGGGCCGCGCGATCGGCCGCGGCTGGGACGTCGTGCCCGTGATCGTGCAGGATCCGATCTGGGAGCAGAGCTTCCCGCCGCTCGGCGGGCTCGCCGCCTCGTTCGGCGACGTCGGCGCAAAGAGGTTCCTGACCGTCCGGCTGAGCGCGCGGGAAGCCGCTGAGCTGCGCGACACCCACGAGGAGCGCCTGCGCCGGATCCTCGACGCGTTCACTCGCCTGGATCTCGATTCGGTGGTCGTCTCCTCCTCGGACCCGGTCGACGTCCACGCCGCCTTCCTGCGCTGGGCCGAGCAGCGTGACCTCTACGGAAGGCGCCTCGCGTGAAGCGGTTGGGAAAGCCGCAACTCGGTGCGATCGCGGCTGCGGCAGCGGCTGCGGCGCTTGCGCTGATCCTGCTCCTGGTGCTTGCGCCCGGCTGGTCGAACAACGGCAGTGGCAGCTCCGTCCCGCGCGCGACCGCCGTCGACACACGTCTCGATCCGCCGAGTGTGCTCTTCGGCGACGAGGTCACGGCAACTGCCCGCGTCACGGTCGACCCAGACGAGGTCGATCCCGCCTCCGTGACGCTCGATCCGCGCTTCAGACCTTTCCAGGCCTTCGACACGAGCCGGACCGTGCGGGACGGAGAGATCACGTACACGTTCCAGCTGCAGTGCGTCACCGGCGCCTGCATTCGCGCGATGGAGCGGGAGGAGCGCGGCGGCCGGGTCCGGACAGTGCCCATCGTGCTGCCGAAGGCGACGGTGAAGGCGACGGGTCGCGACGGTGAGCGCCTGGCCATCGCCGCGGGCTGGCCGACGCTCGTCGTCCATTCGCGGTTGACCGCCGAGCGGATTCAAAGAGAGACCCCGGACGTCGGCGCATTCGCTGCACCGCGCGCCACGTACTCGGTCTCGCCCGACGTCGTCGGCTGGCTGCTCACCGCGGCCGCCGCGCTGCTCACCCTCGTCGCCGGCTGGCTCGTCGCCCGTTCGCTGGCGGGGATGCGCAAGGAACGCGGCCTCCGGCTTCCCGCGCACCTCACCCCGGCCGAGCGTGCTCTCGCGCTTGCCCGTCACGCCCTCGACCGCGGTGACGTCGAGGGTGGGCGCAAGGCGCTCGAGCGGCTTGCGAGCGAGCTGGAGCGCGGCGGCCGCGACGACCTGGCACAGACCGCGAGTCGCACAGCCTGGTCGCCGCGGGGGCCGTCAGTGAGGTCTGTGGACGAGCTCACGGTCTCCGTCAGGAGCTCTGACAATGGCGGCTGATCGGCGCGACGCGTACTGGGACCGGCTGCGGGGCCTGCTGGACAACGTGCGGCGAGGTTCGGGTGAGGATGCAGTCCCGCTTTCGGATCTCGCTCCGCTCGAAGGACCTGCGCGGCGCGCCCGTGCCGTGCGGCTCGCGTGCGCTGCCGCGCTCATCGTCGCGGTGCTCGCGCTCGCAGCGAGCGTGCCGGACGTGCACGGACGGCGGTTCCTGCCTGCGGACACGGTGGCCATCGTCGTGCTCGATCTCTCCTCGAGCATCCGTCCCACGACCTACCGCCTGATCGGCTTCGAGCTCGCGTCGCTCGCGAAGACCGATCAGCGGGTAGGCCTGGTGGTCTTCTCGGACGTCGCCTACGAGGCGCTGCCGCCGGGCACGCCGGCCTCCGAGCTGCAGGCGTTCGCGCGCTACTACCAGGACGAGACGATCCACCGTGGCAGAGACGGCTTCCCCTTGCCTCGCAACCCCTGGGAAGAATGGTTCTCGGCCGGGACGAACATCTCGTCGGGGCTGCAGCTCGCAGCTCAGCTCATGCGCGTTTCCGGAGCCGGGCGCGGCGGCGTCATCCTCTTCAGCGACCTCGCCGACGACCCGACCGACCTGCGCCCGCTGGGCCGCGTGATCTCACTCTACGAGCAGCGCCACATCCCGCTTCGGGTGGTGGCGCTCGACCCGACCCCCGAGGACCGGGACTTCTGGGTCGAGCTGCTCGGTCCGGGCTCGCTCTCCAACGTGCAGATCCCGACCGGCGACGCGGGACGCGGGACCCTCGTCGTCGAGTCGGCCTTCCCGGCGCGCTTCGTTGTGCTCGGAACGCTGGTCGTGCTCCTCCTCGCCGCGAACGTGCTGCTCACGGAGCCGATCACGTGGCAGCGGAGGCCGGCGTGAGGTTGCGGCTCGCCCTCGCCGCGCTCTGCCTCGTCGTCGCGGGCGTTGCCATCGTGTTGGCGCGCGACGTCTGGCGCCAGGAGCAGGCGCTGCGCGACGGGGACGCGCGAGCACGCGCGGGCAAGGTCGACGCGCAGGCGTGGGATGCGACGCCGCTCTTCCCCGGTGATCCTGCCGGATCGCTGCTCGACGTGGACGACGACGTTGCGTTCAGAGCGCTCTACACGCGCGCCGCGGAGCTGGCCGCGCGGCCTCCGTCCGGCGAGCGCGACCCACAGCGGACGCTGGCCGAGAGCGCACTCGGACGCCTCGTCCGCACAGACCACGAGCTCGTGCGGGCCTCACAGGCCGCGAATGTGCTCGCGGTGCTCTTGTTCACGGATCCGGACGATCCCGAGAACTCACCTGCCCAGCGGGCGCTCGGCGCGCTCCAGGACGCCGTGCTGCTGGATCCGGACAACGCGGTCGCGAAGGCGAACCTCGAGCTCATCCTGCGTCAGCTGACGACGGAGTCGCCGCAGGGACGGTCGAGCCCGGGCGGCGGAAACGCGGGCGGCCAAGGAGGGGCCGGGCTGGCGCCTGCCGGCCGAGGGTACTGACCTTCCGCGCCGCATGAAGCTCGAGTTCCTGTCGCCACTCGGTGGCCTGCTCGTCCTCGGTGTCGCAATTCCGCTCGCGGCGCTCCTCTTCGTCGAGCGGCGCTCGCAACGCCTGCGGACGATTCTGGGCCTGGACCAGCGGGATCGTCGCTCACGGCTCCCGATCATCGCCTGCCTCGTGGCCATCCCGGCCCTCCTCGCCGTGACGCTCTCGCAGCCGGTGCTTCGCTTCACCGGGGCACACTCGGTGCGGACCGATGCCGAAGCGTTCTACGTCTTCGACGTTTCCCGCTCGATGAGCGCGGCGCCGACGCCGGGAGGGACGCGCCGCTTCGAGCGTGCGGTGGAGGTGGCGGAACGAGCTCACCAGCGGCTGGCCAGCATCCCCTCGGGGGTCGCGACCATGACGGATCGCGTCGTGCCGAGCCTCTTCCCGACCGGCAACGACGAGGTCTTCACCGCCTCCGTCGAGGACGCGCTCACGCTCGGACAGCCACCACCGCGGGGATACGACAAGGTGGGCACGTTGTTCGCGTCGGTCGACACGTTCGGTAGCGGCACGTTCTTCTCCGCCGGCACGAAGCACCGCGTCGCGATCGTGCTCACCGACGGCGAATCGCGTCCGTTCGACGTTGCCGACCTGCGGCAGACGCTCGCCACCGGTCCGCCGGTCACGTTCGTGATCGTGCGCATCTGGAGCTCGCGCGACCGCGTCTGGATCGGCAAGACGCCCGCGGCCGACTACCGGGCCGACCCGCTGAGCGAGCGCCGCACCGAGGATCTGGCGCGGGCGACCGGAGGAAAGGTCTTCGCGCCCGGCGACATCGACGGCATCGTCGGCGCTGTGCGGAAGGCGGTCGGGAGCGGGCCGGTGGTCGAGCGCGGCCAGTTGCTGCGTGTCGTCGGGCTCGGACGGTGGTTCGCGCTCGCCGCCCTGCTCCCGCTTGGATACCTCCTGTGGCGGCGGAATCTCGGCTAGCGCGGCGCGTAGGATGCCGCAGTGATGACGGACGCATGACGGAGAAGACCGCTCAGGCCATCGAGATCATCGGCCGCCTTCACGACAACGCGAGCAGCGTTGTGCTCGGGAAGAGCATGCAGATCAAGCTCGTCCTCTCCGCGCTCATCTGCAGGGGACACGTCCTGTTGGAGGACGTCCCGGGAACGGCGAAGACGATCCTTGCGCGCTCGCTCGCCGCCTCGATCGACGGCGCGGTCTCGAACCGCGTCCAGTGCACGCCGGACCTGCAGCCGACGGACGTCACCGGGCTCTCCGTCTGGGATCCGGAGCAACGGCGGTTCGAGTTCCAGCCGGGACCCGTCTTCACCAATGTGCTCCTCGTGGACGAGATCAACCGGGCTCTGCCGAAGGCGCAGTCCGCGCTCCTCGAGGGCATGGCCGAACGGCAGGTCACCGTCGACGGAGTGACGCACGCGCTGCCGCAGCCGTTTCTGCTCATCGCAACGGAGAACTCGATCGAGCAGGAGGGCACGTTCCCGCTGCCCGAGGCCCAGCTCGACCGCTTCCTGATCCGCACCTCGCTCGGCTACCCGACGCTCGACGAGGAGCTCTCGATCGTCGACGCGCAGCTCCACGGGCATCCGCTCGAGCGCCTGCGACCGGTGGCCGACCTCGCCGAGCTGGCGGTCGCCTTTGACGCGGTGGAGAACGTCTACATCGATCCGCTCCTGAAGCGCTGGGCGGTCGAGCTCGTCCGGGCAACTCGCGAGCTCGAGCAGGTGGAAGTGGGGGCGTCAGTGCGTGCCAGTCTCTCGCTCGAGCGGGCGGCGCGGGCGTGGGCGCTCTTCGCCGGCCGGAGCTACGTGGTGCCGGCGGACGTGGAGCGCCTCTTCGAGCCCGTTGTCGGTCACCGGCTCGTGCTCGGAGTGGACTTCGCGGTCGACGCCGAGTCGCTCGACCGGGAGGAGCTCGGCCGGATGATCTGGGACGCTTGCCTCGCGCGCGCTCCGAGGCCGGAGCCGGACTGGGACGAGGAACGCTTCGGGAGAAAGTAGTGGTGGCCGCTCGGACCTTTCAGCTCCTTCCACGCCGGCGGTTCGTCGGAGTCTCGTTCGGCCGGCAACGGAGCCTCCGTCGCGGCCAGGGCGACGAGGTCGTCGGCTCGCGGCCGTACCGGCCCGGTGACCATGTCGCGTGGATCGACTGGGCCGCCTCCGCGCGGCTTTCGGCCGCCCGGGGGACGGACGAGTTCGTCGTCCGCCAGTACCTCGCTCAGGAAGCTCCCAGGGCGGTGATTCTCGTCGACCGGCGGCCGTCACTCGGCCTCTATGGGGCGGACTCGCCCTGGCTCGACAAGCCTGCGGCCGTGCGCTCGGCGGCCGAGTCGATTGCGGCGAGCGCGATCGACGCGCTCGGAGAGGTTGCCTACCTCGACTACGCGGCAGCTGACGGTCGCGCATTCTGGCTGCCGCCGATGGGGCGGCGCCGCCCGGCGGACATCCACGCGCGCCTCGGCGAGGCGCCGTTCACGGCGCCGCCGCGCTCGCTCGAGCTTGGGCTCCAGGCGCTCGTTCGCCACGGTCACGTCCTGCCGCCCGGCAGCTTCGTCTTCGTCCTTTCCGACTATCTGGCGCCGATCCGCCCGCCGGAGTGGGTGCGGCTGCGTGCACTCCGCTGGGACGTCGTGCCGGTCGTCGTCCAGGATCCGACCTGGGAGCAGAGCTTCCCCGATGTGCGCGGCGTCGTCGTGCCGTTCGCAGACCCGGCCACGGGGGCGGTCCAGCCGACGCGGTTCACACAGCGGGAAGTCCGCGATCTCGCGCTGGAGCACGAGCAGCGGCTGGACCGGGCTCTGAGGACGTTTCGCCATCTCGGCTTCGACCCGGTCGTGGTCGGCAGCGAGGACGGATTTACTCCGCTTGCGGCCTGGGCGGCCCGCAGGCAGGCGCTCCGGCGGCGGGCAGCGTGAAGCTTGTCGCTGTCGCGCTGGCGGCGCTCGCCCTCGCGGGGCCGGCGACCGCGGCCGACCGCGAGGTGCTCTTCGGGGACGCCTTCCGGCTCGAGGTGACCGACCCGCGGCCATTCGTCCGTCTCGCCGATGGTCGGCTGGCGTGTCTCTCCGAGGCATGCGCAGCCCGAACGGTCTCTCTCGGCGGCGTCACGATCCGCGTCCTTCCGCGTGTGACGCCGAAGCAGGTCAAGGCCTCGAAGCCTCCCTATCGTGCCCCGAGGTCACTGCCCGCCGCGACGGAAGCCGGGCCTGCCGCCGGGCTGCTCATCGCGGCCGCGGTGCTCCTCGCCCTGCTCGCGGCCGCGCTCGTCGTCACCGATCGGCGGCCGGACAGGGGAGGGGTGCCCGTCGACCGGCTCCGGCGTGCGCTGCGCCTCGTCCGGGAGTCGGCGGCCCGCGAGCCGCGCGACCGCAGGCGCGCGCTCGATCATCTGGCTGCGACGCTCGGTGACGTGCCGCCCGCCGAGCGGGTGACACAGCTCGCCTGGGCGCGACCCGAGCCGGAGCCCGACGCGACCCGGGCGATCGCCGATGAGGTCGCACGGTGACGACGATCCCGTTCGGAGAGCTCGGGGCGATCGCGCCCGCAACGCGGCGGACACTGGCGCTCCGCGTGCTCCTCGGCCTCGCGACAGTGGCCGCTGCGGCCGCGGTCGTGGCGTTCAGCCGTGGCAACGACGCGACGCCTGCGCTGCTGCCGTCGGGCTCGGACGGCCTGGTCGTCCTCGATCTCTCCGCGAGCATCTCCACGGACACCTACGCTCGCATCGGGGGCACGCTGGACCGCCTTGCCGACTCCCGCGGCCGGTACGGACTGATCGTCTTCTCCGACACGGCCTATCTCGCGCTGCCGCCGGGGACGCCGGCTGCCGAGCTGCGGCCGTTCGCGCGGAGATTCGATCTGCCGGCGCATGCGGCCGGCGCGATCGTCGTGCCCACGAACCCCTGGACGCGGTCCTTCAGTGCCGGGACGAAGATCTCGACCGGGCTCCAGCTCGCGCTCGACACGATCCGCGAACAGCGGCTCGGCCGGCCCGCAGTGCTCCTCGTCAGCGATCTCGACGACGATGTCGGCGACCGCGAGCGCCTGACCGGCACTGCACTTTCGCTCCGCCGTCTGGGCATCCCGGTGCGTGTCGTCGCGCTCAACGCATCCGTGACGGATGCGCGCTACATGGAGCGCCTGCTCCGCCGGCCCGCGGAGCTCTCGCCCGCGGCTCCGCCGGGTGAGGAGCGGGGTGGCGGGCGGCACGTGCCGCGCCCGCTCCTCTTCGCCGCGCTCGCCGCGGCCGTCCTGCTCGCGCTCCGGGAGCTCCTGCTGACTCGGCTGGAGCGCGCATGAGACCGTCGCGGCTTCGCCTTGCGGCGCTCGCTCTCGTGGCCGCCGCCGCGCTCCTCGTCTTCGGGTTGACCGTCCGGGCGCGGTCCGGGGACAGCGACTCGCAGCTCCGGGCCGCAGTGGCCGCCTACGGGGTGGCGGCAGCCGCCGGCCGCGGCTTCGACAACGGCCTGACCAGGGCGAGCCTCCGCTCTCGAGCCGAGGCGCTGCTCACCGAGGTCGCAATCGGCGAGGATCGGGAGGCGGCCGCGCAGGCGGACGTGCTCCTGGGCATCCTCGCCGCGAGCGGCGGAAGGTCGGCGGCGGGTGAGACACCCGACGAGCTCAGCCGCAACTTCTTCGAGACCGCCGTCCGGCTCGATGACGGCAATACCGCGGCGAAATTCGATCTCGAGCTTGTCGTCAGGCGGATGCGAGCAGTCGGCGCTCGCACCGGAGTAGGGCAAGGCTCCGGACCTCGCGGCGGCGGCCGGCGCGGTGCCGGCGCCGGCCTGCCCGGGCGGGGATACTGAGTTGACATTCGGCACTCCGCTCGGCGCTCTCGCCTGCCTCGCGGCTGTGCTCCCGCTCGCGGCGCTCGCCATCGCCCGCGCACGCAGCGCGCGAGCGGCCGCAGCGATCGGGCTTCCAGCTCGCCGGTACGGTCTCGCCCGCCCGCTGCTCCTCGCCGGCGCGTGTTGCGCCTTCGGGCTCGCGGCAGCCCAGCCCTCGCTCCGCCGCGACAACCAGCGGGAGACCCGCACCGACGTCCAGGCGCTCTTCGTCGTCGACGTCTCCCGCTCGATGCTCGCCTCGTCGGGTCCCGAGGGCGCGACGAGGCTCGCGCGCGTGCGTGCTGCAGCCCTCGAGCTGCGAGGGTCGATCCCGCAGGTGCCGGCCGGGCTCGCCGGGCTGACCGACCGGGCGCTGCCGTATCTCTTCCCGACCCTCGACGAGCGCGTGTTCGCCTCGACGCGCCGGGAGTCGGTCAAGATCGAGTCGCCGCCGCCGCAGCAAGTGGCCCGCGTCGTCACGACCTTTGACGCGCTCGCCCCG
>JAXIPI010000011.1:0-4860 GCA_045403015.1 Gaiellaceae bacterium
GATCCGAAGAAGCAGCTCGACAACCAGGTCAACGGCTACATCTACGACTCGAGCGGCAAGAAGATCCTGGCCGTGCTGCGGGGATCGGAGGCGCGCACCCTGATCGAGTACGACGACATCGCCGATCCGATGCGGCATGCCATCGTCGCGATCGAAGACCAGCGCTTCTGGGAGCATGACGGGATTGACGTGCGCGGCATCGGCCGGGCGCTGGTCGCGGACATCAAGCACCAGAAGGTGGTCGAGGGCGGCTCGACGATCACCCAGCAGTTCGTGAAGAACGGGCTCGACCGCGACCAGAAGACGATCGCCCGCAAGGTGCGCGAGGCGGCCTACGCGTGGCAGCTCGAGCGCTCGAAGGCATGGCCGAAGAAGAGGATCCTGACGGAGTACCTGAACACGATCTACTTCGGCAACGGCGCCTACGGCGTGCAGCAGGCGGCGCTGACGTACTTCCATCATGGCGCCCGGGAGTTAACGCTCGCGGAGTCGGCGCTCCTGGCAGGCATCCCCGCCGACCCGAGCCGCTACGACCCGGTCACGAACCCGAAGGCGGCGCTGCTGCGGCGCGGGCTCGTGCTGAAGGCGATGCTCGAGCAGTCGATGATCACGCCGGCCCAGTATGCGCAGGCGAACGCGACCAAGCTTCCGAAGGCCGAGGATGTGCGGCTCCCCGGTACCGAAGGACCGGCGCAGCATTTCGTCAACTACGTCAAGCAGCAGCTGATCGACGAGTACGGCACGGCAGAGGTCTTCGGCGGCGGCCTGAAGGTGCGGACGACGATCGACCTGAAACTCCAGCAGAAAGCGCGCGACGCGATCTCGAAGTGGCTCAAGAATCCCGACGGCCCCTCGGCCGCTCTCGTCGCAATCGATCCGCGCAACGGTGCGGTGAAGGCGATGGTCGGCGGTAACAACTACCGCAAGAGCCAGTTCAACCTCGCCGTGCAGGGCGTACGCCAGCCGGGCTCCTCGTTCAAGCCGTTCGTGCTCGCGACAGCGCTGCGCGAGGGGATCTCGCCTGCGACGCACTTCGAGTCGAGGCCGCAGACGATCAACCTGGGCGACAGGTACTGGGTGGTCAGCAACTACGACGACTCCTATCTCGGCTCGATCGACCTCGAGCGCGCGACGATCGAATCCGACAATGCGGTCTACGCGCAGCTCACCCAGCTCGTCGGCTCGAAGCACGTGGCCGAGACCGCCAGGCGCATGGGGATCCGGAGCAAGCTCGACGGCTATTTCGCGATCGGTCTCGGCGCCGAGGCGGTGAACCCACTGGAGCTCGCCCGGGCCTACGCCACGCTCGCCTACGGCGGCCGGCGTGTCGACGGTGCCATGCTCGGCAACAAGCCGCGCGTGATCGTCAAGGTCACCGAGCGCGGCCGGACGCGATTCAACGCCCCGACGGAGTTCAACGCACTCACCGCAACCGAGGCCGGGATCATGAACGCGATCCTGCAGAAGGCCGTCCGGCTCGGCACCGGCAAGCGCGCCGCACTTGTCGACCGCCCTGTGGCGGGCAAGACCGGGACGACCGAGAACTACGGCGACGCCTGGTTCGTCGGTTACACGCCGCAACTCGTCGTCGCGGTGTGGGTCGGCTACCCGACGACGCTGAAACCGATGTTGACCGAGTTCAACGGCAAGGCGGTCACGGGCGGGAGCTTCCCGGCCCTGATCTGGAAGAGCTTCGTCGAGAACGCGCTCAAGGGCGTGCCGCCCGAGGGGTTCCCGTATCCGAGCACGCCGTACGTGGCGCCGAAGCTCGTGGTGCGCCGGGGTAACCGGATTCTGCTCGACAACGGGCTCTGCCGCTCCCGGCAGGAGGTCGTGTACTTCGCCGGCAAGGGCCCGAGCCAGACGGCGAACTGCCTCGAGAACGAGGTCGAAGTACCCGACGTACGCAAGCTGACGCTCGCGGAGGCGCAAGCGCGGGTCGCGGCCCAGCCGTTGACGGCCGACCTTGTCTTCGCGCCGGCAGCTCCGCTCCATGAGCCGGGGATCGTCGTCGACCAGCGGCCGAGGGCCGGCTACCGCTCCTCGTACGATCGGATCATCCTCGTGGTCTCCAAGGCGACCCAGGGCGTGATCCCGAACCTCGTCGGCCGGAATCTTGCCGACGCGCGCCTGCGGCTGAAGAAGCTGAAGATCGAACCGCAGATCCGCTGGACCACCGGGAAGCCCGGCACGATCCTCCACCAAAAGCCGCGCGCCGGCGTGGCGGCGGCTCCGGGCATGAAGGTCGAACTGCTCGTCGCTAGGAGTGGCCCGTCGGTGGTAGCGGCCGGCTGAGGTAGGGCGAGCCCGCGGCGCAGTAGCGCCAAGGCAGCTCGGTCGCGACGCTGATGCCAATCCGCTGCGCCGCGACGACTGCGGGCGCAGAGGCAGCCGGCAGCAGCTCGAACGGCTGCTCGTCGAGCGGCAGCCCGTCGTGCTCGCGCGTGACGCCGAGCGCCTGGCAGAGCCGTCCTGGGCCGGCGCAGAGCAGCCGCAGATCCGCGAGCCCGCGACGCACCCGCATCACCTCAACCCCGTGCGCCGGCTCGAGCGCGCGGATCAGCACCGCCGCCGCACTCCCCTCCTCTTCGCACACGAGGTTCAGGCACCAGTGGATGCCGTACGAGCGATAGACGTACGCGTGGCCGGGCGGACCGAACATCGACGCGTTCCTCGGCGTCCGCCCGCGAAAGCCGTGTGCCGACGGGTCGACCGCCGACTCGTACGCCTCTGCCTCGACGATCGGCCCGCCGACGCCGTCCACGAGCAGCGTGACGCCGATCAGCTCCGGCGCAACCTCGTGGACGCTCCGGGCGAAGAACGAGCGAGTCAGCTTGCTAGAGGTCGTACGCCTTGGGGTGCCGCGGCTCGTAGAGAAGGACTTCATCCGCTCCGGGCAGCTCGAGCATGATCGTGATCCCGAACCCCAGGTCCTGGATCCCGCCCGAGAGCTTCGCACCCTTCGCCTCCAGCTCTGCGATCGTGGCCTCGAGGTCATCGCACATCAGCGAGATCGAATGCTGGCGAGGGTACGAAAACTCCTCCCCTTCGTGCTCCCCCGAGGTCGGGTGGATCCCCAACTCACTCGGGCCGGTCTTGAAGATCAGCCAGCCGTGTCCGCCGTCGACGTATGGCCACTCCAGGACGTCGCGTAGGAAGGCCCGCGTGGCCTCGGGGTCATCTGAGTAGATCAGCGTATGAACCGCGGTGATCACGCTAGAAGAGCTGTGAGCCCTCAGGCGGCCTGCTCGACGATTCGAGCAGCTTGCGCGCCCGGCGGCCGAGATCTGCGAGGTCGACCCGGCCCGTGGATGCGTCCTCGGCCAGCCGTTCGGCGAGCGAGAGCGCCTCGTCGAGGAGCGGCGAGCCGGCGGCATCCTGGCCCATGTCGTGCAGGATCGTCCGCTCGGTCCTGGAGGCGACGATCGGATCGGAGACGCCCTCGACCCAGACGAGCGTCCTCTGACCTCCGCCGCGGTTGTCGCCCGTGATCGGCTGCAGCGCGTAGATCTTGTCGGCACGCGCCCACTTGCCGAAGCCGAGGAAGACCATGCGACCGTCCATACATCGATTATTCCTGACGCGGCGGGCGAAACCAGAGCCAGTAGACGGCGACGGCGGCGAGGAGGATGCCGAGCCAGCCGAGCGTGAGCTCCGGCCTGAGGACACCCGGTGCGTGCCACCCGACCCAGTCCCGCTTCCAGAGCTGCTCGTTCCAGGCGTCCTGGAGAGCGTTCGCGACCCCGTACACGAGCTGCAGCGACAGATAGGCCCGCAGCGCGCGACCGGCCGGCACCCGCGAGAGAAGGAGCGCGATCAGCGCGAGCACGACACCGCCCATGCCGTGGTGGAAGCCGAGGTGCACTGCGGCGAGCCCCTCGTCGCGGACCGGCGGCACCTCCTCGCCCATGAAGAAATCGCCGGGGAAGTAGAAACCGGTGTCGGCCGCCATCCACGGCAAGGCGACGAAGAGCAGCAGTGCAGCCAGCACGAGCCGAAGCGGGTCGCCGCGCGCGCGGCGGGTGAAGCCGGTGCCGCGGCGACGGGCTGCGCTCGCCGTCAGCCAGAGCGCGAGCCCGACGCCGAGGCCTGGCAGCACGTTGATCCAGCGCGCATCGAGGTCGCCCTGGTCGACGACGCCCGGGACTGCGGTCAGCAGGCAGAGCGCGATCGACAGCCAGACGAGCAGCCTCGGCCCACCCGCGACCGCGGCCAGCGCGATTGCCGCGAGCGCGAACGGATAGTTGAGAAGGACGAGCGTGCGGCCGAGCCCGGCAGCGAGGTCGCCCGCCTCGTCGACGTTGTAGAGCGCCTCGGGCGGTAGGCGCGAGTAGGTGACGAGTGTCGCGGTCGCCTCGAGCCCGAGCAGCGCCCAGGCGACGAGCGCCTCGCCTAGGCCAGGGCGGCCGTCAACGCCTCGGCCACGCGTTCCTGGTCCTCCGCTTCGATCGCGGTGAAGAACGGCAGCGCGAGGGTGCGCTGTGAGAGATCCTCGGAGACCGGGCAGTGGCCCTCGCTGAACCCGTAGCGCTCGCGCATGTACGCCTGTAGGTGGATCGACGGCAGGTAGCGCGACGTCGCGATCCCCTGGCGCTCGAGCTCTGCGATCACCCGCTCGCGGTCGGTACCGCGCGCGAGCGTGACCACGTAGACGAACCAGGAGCGCACGTGGTCGGCGTCGTCGGCGAGGGGGATCTCGAGCCCATCGACGCCGGCGAGCAGCTCCCCGTAGCGGGCCGCGGCCGCCTGGCGCAGAGAGAGGATCGTGTCCAGTTTCTCGAGCTGGCCGATCCCGAGCGCTGCACGCACGTCGTCGATGCGGTAGTTGAAGCCGAGGCGCGCATGGTCGAGCCAGCCGCC
>JAXIPI010000160.1:0-7886 GCA_045403015.1 Gaiellaceae bacterium
CTCAAGGCCGGCGATCCGAAGGAGCACGACACGATCATCGGCCCGCTGATCAACGAGAGCGCGCTCCAGATGGTCAAGGACCGGGTCGCGGACGCAGTCTCCAAGGGAGCCAAGGTGCTCGCCGGCGGCGAGGCGGAGGGGCCGTGCTTCCAGGCGACTCTCCTGACCGACGTGCCGGAAGACTCCGAGTTCGCCCAGCTCGAGACGTTCGGACCGGTGGCGTCGATCGAGGTCGTCGGCAGCGCCCAGGAGGCTGTCGACCTCGCGAACGCGACCACCTACGGCCTGTCGTCGGGGATCATCACGCAGGACGCCGACCGCGGGCTCGCACTGGCGCAGCAGGTCGAGGCCGGGATCGTCCACGTCAACGACCAGCCGGTCGGGGACGAGCCACAGGTGCCGTTCGGAGGGGTCAAGGACAGCGGCTTCGGAAGGTTCGGCGGCTCCGCGGTGGTCGACGAGTTCACCGAGCTCCGGTGGATCACGGTGCAGAGCGGCTCGCATCCATTCCCGTTCTGATGGCCGAGCGAGTCGGGCTGGCCGAGGCCGTGCGCGAGCTGGTCCACGACGGTGACGTCGTGGCGCTCGAGGGATTCACACACCTCATCCCGCATGCCGCGGGTCACGAGCTGATCCGACAGGGGCGGCGCGAGCTGACCCTGGTGCGCATGACGCCTGACATCGTCTATGACCAGATGATCGGGATGGGCTGTGCGCGCGCGCTCGTGTTCTCCTGGGGCGGGAACCCAGGGGTCGGCTCGCTCCACCGGTTCCGCGACGCGGTCCAGTCGGGCTGGCCGGCGCCGCTCGAGCTCGACGAGCACTCTCATGCGGGCATGGCCGCCCGCTACGCGGCGGGAGCGGCGAACCTCCCGTTCGGGGTGCTCCGGGGATACACCGGCACGCAGCTGGCGGAGCAAACAGCCTCGATCGCGAGTGTCACCTGCCCCTTCACGGGCGAGGAACTGGCGGCCGTGAAGGCACTTCGCCCCGACGTCGGTGTCATTCACGCCCAGCAGGCAGACGGGGCGGGGAACGTCCAGATGTGGGGCATCACCGGCGTCCAAAAGGAAACCGTGCTCGCCTCGCAGCGCGCGATCGTGACGGTCGAGGAGATCGTTCCGGAGCTCGAGCTGCGGCCGGGCGGCGTCGTCATCCCCTCGTGGGCGCTCGATGCGGTGTGCGTCGCCCCGGGCGGGGCACACCCCTCCTACGCCCACGACTACTACGACCGCGACAACGCCTTCTACCTCGACTGGGACGCGATCAGCAGAGACCGCGACGTGTTCCTGGCCTGGATGCGCCACCACGTCCTCGAGACAGCCGACGTCAACGAGTACCACGCCTCTCTTCAGCTCGCAGCATGAGTGCAACAACCGTCACCTTCACCTCCGACGAGATGATGGCCGTCTCCGCCGCGCGCCTCCTGCGCGACGGGATGGTCTGCTTCGTCGGCATCGGCCTTCCCTCCCAGGCGGCAAACCTGGCCAGGCGGACCAGTGCTCCAGGGCTCGTGCTCGTCTACGAAAGCGGCACGATCGGGGCCAAGCCGAAACGGCTCCCGCTCTCGATCGGCGACGGGGAGCTTGCAGACACGGCGGACGCCGTGGTCTCGGTGCCCGAGATCTTCGCGTACTGGCTGCAGGCCGGCCGCATCGACGTCGGCTTCCTCGGCGCGGCGCAAATCGATCGGCACGCGAACCTGAACAGCACGGTCATCGGCCCGTACGACAAGCCGACGGTGCGCTTGCCCGGCGCGGGCGGCGCCCCGGAGATCGCGACCTCCGCGAAGGAGGTGTTCGTGATGCTCCGGCAGAGCCTGCGCACGTTCGTTTCGGAGCTCGACTTCCGTACTTCTCCCGGCGGCTCGGTCTCCACCGTGGTCACCGATCTCGGGATCCTCGAGCCACGGGGGGAGGAACGGGAGTTGACGCTGACGGCAGTTCACCCCGGGGTCGAAGTCGATCAGGCGCGCGAGGCGACGGGCTGGGATCTGCGCGTCGCCGATGATCTCAGTGTTACTCCGCCGCCGACCGATGCCGAATTGACGGCGCTTCGGGCACTCGAAGCCCTGACGACTCATGACTAAGGGCGAGCCTTGACCGAGGTCGATCCGCCGTATCTCTATCCCGACTACCGCTCCACCGTCGCCCGGGCTCCCTCGCGGGCGTTGATGCCGGTGCCCGAGGAGCTCCATCGGCTCGCCGGACCTGTGTTCGGCGAGGACACAATCTCGCCCGGCGACGCGGATCTCACGTCCGTCCATCCCGGCGAACCGCTCGGCGAGCGAATCATCGTCACCGGACGGGTCCTCGACGACGACGGCCGCCCGGTTCGGAATGCGCTGGTCGAGGTCTGGCAGGCGAACGCAGCCGGCCGTTATCTCCACGAGGTCGACCAGCATCCCGCCCCGCTCGATCCGAACTTCACCGGCGCCGGGCGGACGATCACCGACGACGAGGGCCGCTACCGCTTCGTCACTGTGAAGCCCGGCGCGTATCCGTGGAAGAACCACCCGAACGCCTGGCGGCCGGCGCACATCCACTTCTCCGTCTTCGGCCGCGCGTTCACGCAGCGACTCGTCACACAGATGTACTTCCCGGGCGATCCGCTGTTCCCGTACGACCCGATCTTCAACTCCGTCCGCGACTCGAAGGCCCGCGAGCTCCTGATCGCCCGGTTCGACATCGAGACGACGCAGCCCGAGTGGGCCCTCGGCTTCCAGTGGGACATCATCCTGCGATCGACGCCGTCCGAGGAATGAGGACGCCTTCGCAGACGGCCGGCCCGTTCTTCCGCATCGGGCTCTGCACCGAGCCGCAGAACGAGTTGCCCAACGGCAGCATCCGGATCGAGGGTCGGCTCCTCGACGGCGAGAACGCGCCGATCGCAGATGGCATGCTCGAGCTCTGGAGCTCCGAGCACGGCTTCGGCCGCTGCCCCACCGACGGAGAGGGCCGCTTCTCGTTCCTCGTGCCGGCAGACGCGCGCCGGTTCGAGCTGATGGTGTTCGCCCGCGGCCTCCTGAAGGCCGCGGTCACCCGGCTCTACCTCGACGGTGACGCCGAGGACGAGACGATGGTTGCAGCGCGCTCCGGCGACGGCTATCGCTTCGACATCCGCCTCCAGGGCGACGCCGCAACCGGCTTCTTCGACCTCTGACCACCTACGACTCCAAGGAGAACGATCATCAGCGAACGCACGAAGCCCCCGTTTCGCGCCGACCACGTCGGCAGCCTGCTCCGTCCGGCCCGATTGCTGCAGGCGCGCGACGACCATGCCGCCGGCCGGATCGACCCGGCGGAGCTCCGTCAGGTCGAAAACGAGTCCATCGAAGAGATCGTGCGCAAGCAGGAAGAGGTAGGCCTGCGCTCGGCGACGGACGGTGAGCTCCGCCGCGCCTCCTGGCACATGGACTTCATCTACCAGCTGGACGGGATCACGAAGGAAGCTGGCCACATCGCGGTCACCTTCCACAACGAGGACGGCGACATCGAGTGGACGCCGGCCGCGCTGCACGTCGTCGGGAAGCTCGGCGTCTCGGAGACGATCTTCGGGGACGACTTTCGCTTCCTTCGCAACACGGTCACCACGAACCTGCCGAAGCTGACGATCCCCTCGCCGAGCATGGTCCACTACCGCGGTGGCAAGGCGGCCGTCGACCCGGCCGTGTACCCGACGCTCGACGAATTCTGGTCCGACCTTACGGCCGCCTACCGGGACGAGGTGCGCCGACTCGGCGAGCTCGGGTGCACCTACCTGCAGATCGACGACACGAGCCTCGCGTACATGAACGATCCGCATCAACGGGACTACATCGCCTCGATCGGCGGCGACCCCGAGCGCCAGCACGTCGAGTACATCCGTCACATCAACGAAGCGCTGGCCGACCGCCCGGCCGGGATGTCCGTGACGACCCACATGTGCCGCGGCAACTTCCGCTCCTCCTGGGCGGCAGAGGGCGGCTACGACTTCGTCGCGGAAGAGCTCCTGAACGAGCTCCAGGTGGACGGGTTCTTCATGGAGTGGGACGACGAGCGCTCGGGCGGCTTCGAGCCCCTGCGCTTCCTGCCCAGAGGCGCCAAGCAGGTCGTGCTCGGGCTCGTGACGACGAAGCGTGGCGAGCTCGAGTCGAAGGACGAGCTGAAGCGCCGCATCGAGGAGGCCACGAAGTACGCACCGCTCGAGCAGCTCTGCCTCTCGCCGCAGTGCGGCTTCTCCTCGACGGTGGAGGGCAACGAGTTGACGGAAGACGAGCAGTGGGCGAAGCTCGCCCTGATCGTCGAGGTCGCCGACGAGGTCTGGGGATCTTGAGGACTGTCCGTGATGCGACGTTCGACGTTTTTCGCCGGCGCGGACTGACGACGATCTTCTCGAACCCCGGCTCGACCGAGGTGCCGTTCCTGGCCGGGCTCCCCGACGACCTCCGGTTCGTCCTCGGCTTGCACGAGGGGTCCGTGCTCGGGATGGCGACCGGCTACGCGCTTGGCCGCGGCGAGCCCGCGCTCGTCCTGGTCCACACGACCGCCGGCCTCGGGAACTCGGTCGGCGGTATCGCGACGGCTCGCGTCAACCGAGCGCCGCTCGTGATCATCGTCGGCCAGCAGGACCGGAGGCATCTCGTCTTCGAGCCCTTCCTGGCCGGACGCCTTCGCGGCCTCGCGGGCGACTATCCGGTCTGGGTCGACGAGCCCGTCCGGGCGCAGGACGTTCCCGGCGCAATCGACCGCGCCTACCACGAAGCGGCTACCGCTCGTGGCCCAGCGATCGTGATCGTGCCGATGGACGACTGGCTGCAGGAAGCCGACCTCGAGCGCGAGGATGCTTCTGCCGAGCGGGTGCTGCGGGCGCAGGCAATCGACGAAGCAGCGGTCGAGGAGCTGGCAGTCTTCCTCGAGAGCGGACGCTCGCCGGCGCTCGTCGCGGGCGCCGGCGCCGACGGGCCAGAGACGTGGGAGGCGCTCGTCGAGCTGGCGGAGCGCCTCGCCGCACCGGTCTTCCAGGAGTCCTTCGGCGCTCACGCCGGTTTCCCCCAAAACCACCGCCTGTTCGCAGGCGTTCTGCCGGCGGATCGCCCCCGCCTGCGCGAGCGGCTGGCGCCCTACGACGTCGTCCTGGTGGTCGGAGCAGGCGCGTTCCGCCAGTCGCCGTGGACGCCGGGCCGCTTCACCGCCGAAGGCACACGGGTGGCGCTTGTCACCGAAGACCCCGCCGAAGCGCACCGCAGCCCGGTCGAGCTGGCCGTTCTCGCGCCACCCGCGGCGGCGGCTCGAGCTCTTGCCCGCCGGTTGGCGCAGCGGGACGCGGATCCGCCGCAGCCGTTTCGCTCCCCGCCGCCGCCCGCCCCGCCAGGGCCTGGAGAGCCGCTCACGGCTAGCCACGTGCTTGCCGCGCTCGCGGAGCGACTGCCGGAGGAGGCCATCGTCCTCGAGGAGGCACCCGTCGACCGGCCCGAGATCCACGACCGGCTCCTCGCCCGCCGTCCGCTCGGCTACGTCAGTGCCGCGATGGGCGGGCTCGGCTTCGGCGTCCCTGCCGCGGCCGGTTTGCGCATGGCGTTGCCGAACCGGCCCGTGGTCGCTGTGCTCGGGGACGGCGCTTCCCTCTACGGCATCCAGGGACTCTGGAGCGCCGCCCATTACGGCGCGGGCGTGCTCTACGTGATCCTCTCGAACGGCGGCTACGTGATCATGGACCGGCTCGCGGAGCGATCGGGCCAGGAGGGTCCGTGGCCCGGCTTCGCCGACATCGACATCGCTGCGCTGGCACGAGGGTTCTGCTGCCCGGCGCAGCGGGTGACGACCCACGAGGAGCTGGTGACCGCCCTCGACGAGGCGATCCCGACGCTCGGAGGGCGCGAGGAGCCGCTGCTCCTCGACGTCGTGATCGCGCCGACCACCACGTTCGCTCCATGACGGAGGCACACCCTTCGTCGCAGAATCACCCCCGGAGCCCGAACCGCACTTGTATGCAAACGGAGGTCATGTGCGGCCCCGTAGTCCCGTTGCTGGACTCTGCACGGGTGGGTGTTGTATACATGCGAACGATGTCCTCGCGACGCTCTCGTCGAGCCGCCGCGAGTCAGTCCCACGGCTCACTCAACAACCAGAGCGGGTACTCGTCGGAGATATCGACAACACAGGAGCCGAGTCGAGGTAGTCGCTGATCGGTTCCGTGGGCGAGAGCGTCTCGTCGGAGCCAGTCTTGTCGTTGCCAGGCATGACGGAAGGAGTCAGGGTGAAGCGGTACAGATTGACCGCGGCAGCCGGAGCTGTGGCGATGTTCGCAGCCGTGCTGGGCGGGTCGAGTGCGTACGGCGGGTTGAGCGAATCCGCGGCGCCAAGCCCGATCAAGCTGGGCGTGCTGACGCCGCTCACAGGGCCCTTCGCGCCATGGGGCATCCAGGTACGCGCAGGGGCGGCTCTTGCCGTCAACGAGATCAACAGGTCGGGCGGCGTGAAGGGGCGTGGAGGGGGACGGCTGATCAATCTCGCCGTCGCGGACGACCAGTCCACGAACACGAACGCGGCCATCGACGGCTTCAGACGCCTGACCCAGCAGGAGGGAGTCGTCTCGGTCGGCGGCATCATCGGCAGTCCGATCGGGCTGGCAACCTCGCGGCTCGCCGAGGGGGCGAAGATCCCGTTGTTCCTCGTCAAGTCGGGGAACAACGAGATCCTGACGCAGTCGAGTCGCTACACATTCCGTACCTGCCTGCCCTCTGCGGCCATGGTTGCCCAGTCGGTCGTGCAGTTCGCGCAACGCCGGGAGATCACGAGCGTCGGCGTCATGATCGCCGATTACGCGTGGGGCCAATCATTCAAGTCGTCGCTCGAGGATGCGGCCAAGTCCGCGCCAAACGTCAAGTTCAACGTCCAGGTTGCGCCGGTTCCGACGACCAACTTCACGCCGTATCTGCGTGCTTTCGGCCACGTGTCGTTGATCGTTGCGACGGGCCATCCGCCGGGAGCGCCGCTGGTCCTGGCTCAGTCGGCACAGCTGGGCTTGAAGGCGCCGGTGATCGGTGCGGATGGGCCATGGTCGCTCACGGCGAAGAACGCCGCCTCGGCGGCGTTCGGCCGCTACAGCGACTTCAAGTGCATGGCCTCGGCTAGCAAGGAGTACAAGAGTCTCGCGAAGCGCTACCTGCGGACGTTCCCGCAGAACGAGTTCATGGAGGACGACGCGCTGGCAGGCTACGCCTACGTGAAGATCGTCGCGGAGGCGATCAGCAAGGTCGGGGCGAACAGCCAGCGGATCGCCGCCTACGTCCACGCCAACACGTTCAACATCCCCGGGTACGCGTGGCCGCTCAAGTGGACGCAGTGGGGCGAGATGATCGGAGCCCGACCGCAGTTCGCCATCCTGACCAGGGGCAAACCGCCCGAGGCGGGGTTGAACACCGCGTCGGCCACTTTCTGGCCGAGGGTCGTGTTCAAGTCGCCGGCGCTGACCCCCAACCGTCCTCCGTCATAGCCGTGGAGAACGGATCTGCTGCTCGAGGTTGACGCGGTTGCGAAGCGCTTCGGCGGCCTGCCGGCCGTCGACGGCGTGACGTTCGGGATCGACGACGGCGACATCGTTGCCGTCGTCGGTCCGAACGGGGCCGGGAAGAGCACGCTCCTGAAGCTCATCGTCGGGCTGGAGCGGCCGACGCGCGGCAGCGTGCGGCTCGAAGGCGCGAGGATCGATGGTCTGCCCGCCCATCGAGTGAGACAGAGAGGGATCGCGATGGCCATGCAACGACCGCTGCCCTTCGGGTCGATGACGGTGCTGGAGAACGCTGTCCTCGGTGCGATGTTCGGTGGGAGCGACGGCGTCGTCGGCGAGCCGGAGGCCCGGCGACGGGCCTCCGACGCGTTGGCGTTCGTCGGGCTGGACAGCCG
>JAXIPI010000241.1:0-2732 GCA_045403015.1 Gaiellaceae bacterium
ACGGGCTCGGGCTGATGACCGTGAACGCGATCGTCCGCAAGTTTCGCGGTGCGATCGACGTCGCGAGCGTGCCGGGCCGGGGGTCGACGTTCAGAGTCCTCCTGCCCGCAATGCCCTGAGAGCTCCTTTCGAAATGAAGCACGGGCTGCCGGAACGCGCCAGCCGGCGCGCTGCGACGTCCTCAGTCGCAGCCATAGCGCTGCTATGGCTGCTCCCTGCGTCCTTGCATCGCACTCGGCCGACACGCCCCGTCAGCGCGTGGTCATTCCGAAATGAGCTCTGAGGCGAGCGGCTCGTCCACAGGCCGCCCGTGAGTATTCTGGCGTCGAAGTGGTGACGATCGACGAGGTGCGGGCACTGGCGATCAGCTTGCCGCGCACGACAGAGGCGTTTGTGCGCGGCCGCGTCAAGTTCCGTGTCGGCAGCATCGTCTACCTGGCGTTCTCACGCGACGAGACGCTGATGGGCTTCGCTTTTCCGAAGGAGTGGCGTGAAGCGCTGGTGGAATCCGAGCCCGACAAGTTCATGCTGCCGCGCGAATCGGACCTCCGGTACAACTGGGCGGTCGTTCAGCTGGCGGCGATCGACAGCGAGGAGATGCGCGAGCTCGTCATCGATGCGTGGGCGATGGTGGTGCCAAAGAAACTCTCCGCCGCCTACGCGGAGCCCATGTGACGGTGCTCGAACTGGGCACGCCGCACGGCCCGGCGAACGCGCACCTGCACCTCGTGCAGGAAGCCAGAGCGGCGCTCGTGCTCGGTCACGGAGCGGCAGGAGGCGTGACGGCGCGGGACCTCGTCGCGGTCACCGACGTTGCGCGTGCGGCGGGAGTGACTGTCGTGCTGGTCGAACAGCCCTACCGTGTCGCCGGGCGACGGTCTCCCGCTCCGGCACGCCAGCTCGACGCTGCCTGGACGGCGGTCGTCGAGCAGCTGGTCGCGGGCGAGTTGCACGGGTTGCCGCTGGTCGTCGGCGGGCGGTCCTCGGGCGCCCGCGTGGCGTGCCGGACAGCGGCGGCGACCGGCGCCGTCGGAGTGCTCTGCCTTGCGTTTCCGCTCCAGCCGCCGCGCCGCGCGTCCCCGGCGCCGAGTCGTCTCCCGGAGCTCGAGGCGGTCACGGTCCCGACGCTCGTCGTGCAAGGCTCGCGCGATGCGTTCGGGATCCCACCTGCCGGCCCGCGGCGCACCGTCGTGCTGGTCGCGGCAGACCACGGCCTGAAGACGGATCTCGACGCGGTGGGCGCAGCGGTACGAGACTGGCTCCCCGGCGTCGTCGGTTAGGCTACGGCCGTCATGGATTGGAAGCTCGAGCTCGTGGCGATTCCCGTCTCGGATGTGGACCGGGCGAAGAGCTTCTACGTCGAGAAGATCGGTTTCAACGCCGACCACGACCACAGGGTCAGCGACGAGCTTCGCTTCGTGCAGCTGACGCCGCCCGGGTCGGCGTGCTCCATCGCCCTGGGACAGGGAGTTGTGGAGACGCCGCCCGGCTCGGTCCAGGGCATGCAGCTCGTCGTCCCGGACATCGAGGCGGCTCACGCGGAGCTCGTCGAGCGTGGGGTCGAGGTGAGCGAGATCCAGAAGTTCGACTGGGGCTGGTTCGTCTTCTTCAGCGACCCCGACGGCAACGGCTGGGCCGTGCAGCAGATCCCGCCCCGCGACTAGACCCGCCTGGCCAGCTTGAAAGCAGGCGCTCCTAGGGGTTCCAGGTGCCGCGGAGGAAGCGCGTCACGAGCCCGACCGTCGTCAGGAGGATTGCCCCGATCAGCGTCAGGACGCCGATTGCGATCAGCGACTCGAGGATGTCTGTGGAAGAGCCCGAGTCGAGGCCTCCGCTGGGGGTCGCCACACCCAGCACGTCGTGCTGCTGGTCGCTGTTCGCGAGTGGAACGGAATTGACGAGGCCGCCTCTCCGGCCCGTGGGAGCCTCGGTGGGTCCCGCGGCTGTGCCCTCGTGGCGCAGTAGTCGGAAGAAGGGACCTGTTGCGGACGCCTCCGTGCAGCTCGGCATTTCCGCACCGGGCTTAGCCGGGATTGAACGGCGCTTCGAGACGACCTGGACGAGCGTCGTCGGCGCGTTTGGCAACGGTTGCCGGACGGTCGAGAGGCTCAAGATGTAGCTGCCGGGGCGGAGGTTTCGGCCTTCGGCACGGCCGGCGAAGGTCAGCTTGTTGACGCCTCGGTGAGCGCGCACGGGGATCACTCCGACGACCTGGCATGACGGGGCGGGGCCGCGAACGATCAGGAAGAGTCGCTGTGACTTCGAGAGCGTGAACGCCAACCGCACCGCGACGCGGCCCTTCGACCGGTGCGGGGTCGCGCGCAGTCGGTTCGTGCGAGTCGAGACCGCAGGGTGTGAGCTCCGCGTCGCGCCGGCGCGCGACGTGGTCGAGTTCGGTGTACCCGTGCTGCCTTCGGACCGCGACGTCGCTCCGGTTGCGGGCGCCGAGGACGCCGGCGCCGATGGTGAAGGTGCCGTGGCCGGGCGCGTCGGGCTCGTCACGATCGGTGGGGCGACCGGACTCGGTGCCGGAGGCCTGGTGACGCGCGGCGGAGTCGTGACCGTGACAGGCGGCGTCTTGACGGTGACCGGCGGCGGGGAAGGGGCAGGCGGCAGCGCGGTCGTCACCGGCAGCGAAGGCGGGGGCGGCGCGGGCGGCAGCGCCGTCGTCACCGGGAGCGGGGGCGGGGGTGGCAAAGCCGTCGTCACCGGCAGCGACGGCGTCGTGACAG
>JAXIPI010000133.1:0-5215 GCA_045403015.1 Gaiellaceae bacterium
GTCGCCGGCGCGAGCCCCGAGCTTGCGCCCGAGGCCGCAAAGGCTCTGGCCTCGTACGTCTTTGCCGCCGGTGCGGCGGCTTCCGCCAACGTCGCCTTCGTCGTCTCGCTCATTTCAGTCCCTCCGACTCCATGCAACTTAGTACCCTGGTTCATAAGTTCGGTCACGTATTGTCCTTTACGCTGCCGGGGCGAGTGATCGGTTGAGCTTCTCGAGCAGGCCAGCGAGGTCCTTGCGTGTGTATCGCCACTCGAACGGCTGAGCGATGGTCTGGTAGTGGCGTTGGAAGTCGAGGATTCTTTGGGCAAGGGCATCGAGGGAAGGAAAGTCGTTGGGCGTGAGGACCTTCCGTTGGAGTATTGAGAAGTAGATCTCGATCTGGTTGAGCCAACTCGCGTGAACAGGCCCGTGGACGAGGATGAGGTTGGGAAACTGGGCTCGGAGCCTCCTGGCCGCTGCAGGGCCGCGATGGGCGGTTCCATTGTCGACGATCCAGAAAACCCTGCGAGCGTCGCGATAGGGGCGTCGTCTCATGGTCTGTGCGACCAAGGCGTCAAAGGCCGCGATACCGTTCTTGCGTTCACAGCGACCGAAGATTCGAAGGCGACGGACATCAAGGGCGGCGAGGTAAGCCCAGGCTCCGAGCCGCTTGTACTCATGTTCGATTCTCATGGGCAGGCCGGGTCGTGTTCCCAAGGACGGGTGCTTCCTCCCCCGGGCCTGGATGCTGGTCTTTTCGTCGGCGCAGATCACGAACTCGTCCGGCCGCAGCCGGCGGCCCTTCCACCGCCGCTGATAGAGATCGAGGATCCGGCCGGCCTTCTCCTCGAAGTCCGGATCGCGGGGGAAGATCCAGCACCGATGCTGCCAGGGGCGGATGGCGTCCTCGTTGAGCCATCTCCAGATGGTGGTGTTGCTGATGGCGGCGACGAGTCCGCAGCCGCGCACGTGCGAGCCGAGTTCGGCCAGGCTCCAGCGAGACAGCGGCACGCCCAGTTTGGCCGGCAGCTCGCAAGCGATAGCCTTAACGCGCACGACCAGTTCTGGGGGGAAAGACCCGTGGGCGACCGGGTCGCTCGCGGTCATCAAGACCCCGTAGGCGTTGCTCGAAGAAGCGCTTGCGCCACATGCTGACGATCTCGCGTCTGGTGCTGAGATGGTCTGCGACCTCGTCATTGGAGAGGCCTTGGTGAGCCAAGAGGATCATCTTGGCGCGAATCACTTTAAAATACGGCAACGTATACCTACTCGCTCGCCTGGTCAGCTCCTTCATCTCGTCTTTCGACAGCACGATTCGATATGGGCTGGTTCTTGGCATTTCCCCACCCCCACAGAGATGAGGAAGCATACCAGGTTAGCGCCGCCGGTGTCAGGTCTTATACGTTAGGGTATTTATGTTGAGGAGTACTTAGGCCGTCTGAGGGTCCGGATCATTAGCAGAACGCGCCATTGTAGTGGCCAAACGCGCCGAACCGGGAGGGGACGTTGGGGGAGGACGATGGGTGGGTTCCTTGGGCCTGAGCGGTACGGAGTCCCGGCTCACAGTCTGGCGTGAGTCCGAGTCGGAGGCTCCCGAGGGCGCCTGGTACAAGGACTTAGCGAAGCAGGACGATGGCCAGTGCCGTCATGCTGCCTGCGAAGAGCGCCCACCACGCCCACACGCCGCCGCGTCGATAGGGGCCAAGCACCATTGCCAGGAAGAGCACGCCATACGCAGCGGCAAAGGCTGCGGAGGTACCGCGGATCCCACGCAGCGCGCTGGCCACAGCCTCGCGGCCAGCAGCGACCTCGCTGAGCCGTACGCCGCCGATTCTGTAGTCATCGCCCTTGTGGTACGCGTGACCGGCGGAGACCAAGCTCACAACGGTGATGGCGACGCCCGCAACGGTGAGCACGATCCAACTCGCCTTCTTCATCTCTTCGGGCATTGGTAGGGATCAGGCGCGGTGCTCTTGCGAGCCCGAGTTCCTGATCCCCCCTTTCAAACCGTGCGTGCGGTTTTCCCGCACACGGCTTACCGATGGTCTTCTCATGACGCGTTCACGAGGCCGGGGTACCGAATCGTCCCGACGAGTCGATGGAGACCAAGCTCCGCCACGAAGCGCGCCGGAGGCCACTGCCGCAGGTCGAACGGGCGTCGCCGCCAATCGCGAACGCGAGGCAGCAGCCGGACCAGCCGCTGGTTCACGTAGCGATCCACCTGTTGAAACTTCCAGGATGCGTTCCCCGTACGGAAGTAGTTACCCCAGCCACGCAGAGCAGGATTGAGGTCCTCGATGACCACCCGGATGTCCTTCGCCCCTGCCCAGCGACGGCGGTCCGTGAGCTCCCGGATTTGCCCACGAATGGAAGTCAGCGCCTTCGGGGACGGCCACCGGAACAGGTACTCCCGCTTCTTGAACCGCGAAAGCACGATGCGCAGGTAGCAACCCAGGAAAACGAATCCCTCCTTGCCGAGCCCAAGCTCGACAATCCGTGTCTTGTCCGGGTGCAGCTTCAGGCTGAGCCGGTCCATGATCTCGCCGAGGCGGCGTAACGCCTCCTCCGCCTCCGACCTCGTGCGACACATCACGACAGCGTCATCGGCGTATCTCACGAGCACTCCAAGGTGTCGGCTCTGACGCTCCCACAAAACGTCGAGAGCGTTCAGGTAGATGTTGGCCAGAAGCGGCGAGATCACTCCACCCTGGGGACTCCCAAGGTCCGTGGCCCTCACCACCCCTCCCTCCATCACTCCCGCCCTGAGCCACTGCCGCAGGAGTTTCTTCACCTTCCGGTCCGATACTCGCCGTTCCACGAGTCGCATCAGCTTCTCGTGGTTGATGCTGTCGAAGTACGCCTTGATGTCCATCTCCACGACGTATCGGTGGCCTCGACCCCCCAAAAGGCGGATCTTTTCCAACGCGCCCGTGGCGCTACGCCTCGGCCGAAACCCGTACGAGCACTCCTTGAAGTCGGCCTCGAACAGCGGCTCCATCACCAGCTTTGCCGCCGCTTGCACCACTCGATCACGCACCGTCGGTATCCCCAGCGGCCTCTGCGTCCCATCCGGCTTCGGGATGTACTGCCGCCTCACCGGTTGCGGCCAGTACCGGCCCGATCGGAGACGTTGCTGTAGCTCCTGAAGAAACCCCTCCACGCCTCCCTGCTCGATCATCGCCAGGGTTTCCCCGTCGATGCCAGCAGCCCCTCTATTCGCCTTGACCCGCTTCCACGCCTCCGCCAGGACGTCACCCCGGCAGATCCGGTCCCATAACGCGTGAAAGCGTCGCTTCCGGCTCTGCTTGGCAGCCACGTATAGCCCGCGCTGGAGTTGTCGGACTTTGTCCGCCGGGTTGTTGGGGCTCTCGCCCATGCCCTCGCCCTTACCCCCTCACACAGGCACGACCAAAGCAGGGCCCTCTCGCTCCAGCAGCTTTTGCTGCCTTCATCGCTACTATGGGCCCCTCGGACTCCCTCTCGACACAACGGGATTTCGCACTCGGCTTATACCCGCTGCCTTTGCCCAACGTAGGCCGTCGAGGAGGGTCTCCCCAGTTCCGCATCAGGCTGTCCCTACGTGCCCTCTTCCCTACCCCGGAAGCGTCCTGCGCCCTTCCGGTCCTCGGACGCAGTCTGTTGCCTTCGCCCCGACATGACGGGCTCGGCCACTTCCCCTTTCGGGTTCCTATCTCACGAGGCTGCAAAGTTCACGCTTTCGCATTGGGCCCGCAGGTTCGCTCCCCTCGCGCAAAGCCATACGGCCTCCGCAGGGCCTTTGACGCTTCGCTTAGACGGCTGAGTCTCCCCAGACGCCCGAAGCCTGCTACGCGGCGCTCCGGCGCTTACCGCGGCGGGACTTCCACCCGCAAGTCTGATGCAGCACCTCGGCCGGACGGTCCAGGCCCGGCCTCGTTCAGGACGCACCATGCCGTCGGAGATTCTAGCCGAGGTGGGCCTTCGTAGGCGCCCCAGCGTGCAGCGGGGCGGCGACCTTGGCCTGCGGGCTGTCGCGGCCACGCGAGTCTAGAGCGCTCGCAGGAACGCGAGCAGGTCTTTCTTCTCCGGCTCCGTCAGCTTCGCGCCGACCACGAGGTTGAAGAACTCCACCGTGTCGTCGAGGGTCAGGAGCCGGTCGTCGTGGAGGTAGGGCGGCGAGTCCTTGATCCCCCGGAGCGGAAACGTCTTGATGGGCCCGTCCGCGCTCGCCATGCGTCCGTTGATCATCCGCGGCTTGAAGAAGCGCTCCACCTGGAGGTTGTGCATGGTGTTGTCGGTGTAGTACGGCGGCTGGTGGCAGGTGGCGCACTGCGCCTTGCCGAAGAACAGGGCCTGGCCGCGCATCTCCGTTTCGCTCGCCTTCTTGGGATCCAGCTTCCCGTCGATGCCGAGCTTGGGCGCGGGAGGGAAGTCCAGCAGCTCCTGAAACTCCGCCATGAAGTGGACCTGGCTCCCCCTTTCGAGGATGTTGACCCCTTTCTTCGTGGCGATGACCGGATCTCCGTCGAAGTAGGCGGCCCGCTGCTCGAACTCCGTGAAGTCCTCGACGCTCTTGAGAGCCCGCTGTGAGCCGAAAAGCCGCTGGATGTTCACGCCGCGCAGGGACGGGGTGTCGATGCGATGGCGAAATTGCTGCGGCCGGACGTCGCCCGCCAGGTGAGTGGAGGCGTTGGTATGCCCGTTGCCGTGACAATCGAAACAGGTGACGCCGCGGCTGGGCCGTTCGCTCCGCCGGTCCTCGGTCTGGTTGAACTGTTGCTGGGGGAAGGGCGTCACCAGCAGCCGCAGGCCCTCGATCTGCTTCGGATTCAAGATGCCGCCAAACAGCTCATAGTAGTTGTCGATGGTGACGAGCTTCCCCTTGGAGACGTCGCCCAGGTCGGGGCGCGTGGTCAGGAAGATGGGCGCCGGGAACTCGGGGAGGAGGTGGTCCGGCAAGTCGTATTCGAGGTCGAAGCGGGTCAGGTCTCGGCCCTCCTGCTTCTTTATCTCGTCGATTTGGAACTTCGGGAAGAGCATCCCGCCCTCGGGGTGGTTGGGATGCGGCAGGGGCAGGAAGCCACGGGGGAACGCGTCCGCGTTCCGGATCTCTTCCGGGCTCATGGCGGCCAGCTTGTCCCACGTCGTGCCCTGCGGGAGGCGGGCGCGCGCGCCCTCCTGGACGGCCTTTCCCCGCGTCATGGTCACGCCGCTCGCCGGACGGTTGGTGAGGTCGTAGCGCTCGGCGAGCAGGTCC
>JAXIPI010000383.1:0-8467 GCA_045403015.1 Gaiellaceae bacterium
CTTCGCCGAGAGCATCCACTTCTTCGCTCGAGAGCGAAAGGAGGAGGTGCGGCTTCTCGGATGACCTCGAGGCGCAAATCGGGGACCAGGCGAGCGAAGACGCCAAGTAACAGTCTGTTACTTGGCTACACTCGCTGCATGGTCGATCGCGAAGAGATCGTCAACGCACTGCACACCGTCGAGGACCCGGAGCTCGGGATGGACATCGTCGAGCTCGGCCTCTTCTACGACGTCGAGATCGAAGGCCCGAAAGTGAAGGTGATTCACACCCTCACTTCGATGGGCTGCCCGGCCGGCCAGATGATCCAGGAGAACATCCACGAGGCGGCGTCGGCCGTCGAGGGCGTGGAGCAGGTCGAGGTGGAGCTGACCTTCGACCCGCCGTGGACGCCGGACAAGATGTCCGACGACGCGAAGTTCATCCTCGGCTTCGGCTAGCCGCTTGCGGGCCGCCTAGCTTCCGTCTGGAGACAGCGGAACCGCTGGTGGTTTGAAGCGGCACCGAGGCGGAATGGGTAGCGGGTGTAAGCCCGAGCGAGGAGGTTTCCGTGATGATGCGATCTGGGTTGCTCGTTGCCTCTGTCCTGGCCGGCGTCCTGGGGATTGGGGCCGCGGCCGCGCCCCAAGCCGAACCGCCACCCGGCGCTCAGATCTCGGCATCGCTCGAATACGTCACGCGTGTCCCCGGGACGGGGCAGGTCGTGGAGGGCAAGTTCGACAAGGTTCGCGGCCGCGACGTGCTGATCATCACCGGCCGTTTCGGCTTCAAGATTCTCGATGTCAGCGATCCGGCCGATCCGCAGGTGCTGGACACGTTCCAGCCGGCCGAGATCCTCGGCCCGAACGGCTACTGGCAGGACGAAGACATGGACATCGATGTCCGCCGCAACCTGATCATCGGGGCGCTCGACCCCCGTCACGACGATGTCGATCAGGCGAGCTGTCCGGGCATCGGCACCCTCGGCTCGAAGAACAGGGATCCTGACTGCCGCTCCGGCTTCTACATCATCTCGTACCGCGATCCCGAGAACCTCCGGCAAGTCGGCGACTTCGTCGACCTGCCGGCGGGCCACACGGTCAGCTGCGTCGACGGGTGCAACTACGTCTGGGCCGGCGGGCCGGCGCGCCGCGACGATCTTGCCTACCTCGGGCCATTCACCCCTGGCGGCCGCGGCGACGGGCGGCCGATCTGGGTCACTGACCTCCGGAATCCGACGCAGCCGAAGGTGTTCCCCGAGCCGGTCGACCTCTGGCGCAACGACGGGCTGACCGACTACTCGCACGACGTGGACGTCGACGACCGCGGGATCGCCTGGACGAGCGGGCGCGGGGGGTTGCTCGGCTACGCGACCAAGGGCAGGTGGCGCGATCCGCGGACGGACGAGATGCGGAATGCCCGGCCGTGGGATCCGATCCTCGTCGCCGGCGGCGGCATCGAGGGTGGGCCGGACGGCGTCGCCCAGCCGCAGACCGACTTCATCCACAACGCGGCACGACCGCTGGACGGCAAGGTGCGGGCGGCCGGCGTCCCCGACGGGAACGTCGTCCTCATGACCGAGGAGGACTTCACCGGCCCGTGCAGCCAGAGCGGCCGCATCGTCGCCGCAGACATCACCGACTCGCTCGGCGGCGAGCCTGCGACGAACTCCACTCCGGCAGCGCCGTACCGGCTGAACGCGCTGAGCGCGTTCCACCCGACGCAGGACGCCGGTGACACGACCTCGCCGAGCGGTTCGTGCTCCGCGCACTACTTCGAGATCTCCGGGTCGACGGTGGGCGCGGCGTGGTACGGCCAGGGGCTTCGCCTCATCGATGCCTCCGATGCTCGCAACCTGCGGCAGGTCGGGTACTACTACGTGACGGGCACCGACCCGGCCACGAACCCGAGCTCGCTGTCGTGGGACGTCGCCTGGCGCGGCGATCTGATCTACCTCTTCGACATGAGCCGTGGCGTCGAGGTCCTGCGACTGACGGGCGGCCCGGCCGCGTCCGCGAGCCTGCCGACGGTGCAGGAGCCGGCAGCGCAGGCAGATCCACTCGCCGCGCGGCCGGTTTCCGGCCTGACGCCCGGGTCGCTAGTCTGCCCGGTGTTCGTGACGCCCGGCGGCCAGGGCTGATCGCTTCCAGAGCGGGGTGAGCGGATCGAACTCCGCTGACCCCGCTCCTGGGATTCATCCTCGGCTTCGGCTAACGGCGCGCAGACCCTAGAAGTTCGGCAGGGTTCGCTCTAGATTGCAAGGCGAGACACGACTGGGAGGGGGACGATGATGAGGGGTTCGCGGATGCTGCGCCGTGCGTTGATTTTGGGTGGACTGTGTGTCGTCGTGGCAGCCGTGGCGTCGGTTGGCTGGGCGATGTCCTCGGCTACCAACGACAAGCTCGTCGCCTGTGCGAAGAAGAAGGGCGGAGCATTGCGCCTCGTCGAGGCCGCCAAGAACTGTCGAAAGACCGAACGGGTAGTGACCTGGAATCAGGAGGGTCCGCGCGGGCTGCCGGGGCAGAAGGGTGCCGGTGAAGCAGGCGCGGACGGCCTGGACGGCGAGGACGGCGTCGACGGCGACGACGGTGACGATGGCGTGGACGGCATCGATGGCGATGACGGTGCTCCAGGCCCGGCGACCAAGTTTCTCTACGTGTTTTCACCCACCCCGGCAACCATTCCCAGCCTGACGACGACGGATGTCGCATCCGCGGCGTGCCCGGGCGGTTACCTGGCTGTGAACGCCGGCGCCAAGATCACGGGTACTGCTACGCCGTTCAACTCGTCTGTCCATGTCGTCGCGACGGCACCGACGGGGACCGTACCGACAGCCAGTTCGTGGCTGGTGCGAATCAACAACACTGACAATGCTCCGCACGACGTCACCCTTTGGGTTCTCTGCTCGAACGGAGTTGCCGGCCCCTAGAGCTCAGGCCAGCCGCAGCCAGACGAGCGCTACGGCGAGCGCGACCATCGCCAGCGAGAGGGCTTGCAGCGCAGCCTCTGGCGCCCGCGCGAGCGTTGCCGCGTCGACGGGCTCTTCCTGTCCGTCGCGGTAGCGGAGCGTCCCGGTCACCTCCGCGACACGGCGCCGCACGTTCCGCACCTGCGTGGAGAGCGAGCGCTGCGCCAGGCTCGCCAGCAGCGCGAATGCAGCCGCGAGAAACGCCTCGGGCCGCAGCGTCTCGGCTGCGCCCAGATACGCCACCAGCACCGGGAACGCCCCCCACGCGAGCCCGAACCAGAGATCGGTGTGAAAGGCGCCTCCGCCGAGCTCCAGCGTGTACGCCGGGACGAGGAACGCCCCGGCGGCGACGAACGGCAGCAGCCAGAGCGTCCAGGCGATCGCGGCGCCGATCCCGATCGCCACCGCGGCAGCGAGGGAAACGGCGGCGAGCCAGAGGAGTACGACGCTCGGGATCTCGGTGCTCAGCGGCCGGCTGTGCAGCTCGTCGAGGGCATGGGCGCCCACGCCGAGGGCAAGCAGGAAGGCCGCAAGCCCCCAGAGCAGCCGGTTGGCCTCGAGCTCCGGCGCCAGGGCGGCCCCGATCGCCACGTAGGAGAGGTGCCAGAGCGTGTAGGGCACGTGGAGCAGCGTCACGTAGTCGCGCCAGCCGCCCTGCGCGAGCGCATAGAAGGCCGGCCGCGACTGCGAGCTCATCTTCGCCGCCCCCACACGACCACGCCGCCGCCGAGGCTGAGTCGCCTTGCGCGCACGTCCGCCATCCCGGCGTCCGACCACAGCTCGAGCTGGCGTTCGAGCGGCAGGCGGGCCTCGAGGTCGCGGATGCTCGGGCCGAGGAACCGTCCCACCTCGTGCCAGCCGGGAGAGAGCAGGCGGCCCGCTGACGGGAGCACAATCCGCACGTAGAGCTCCCAGAGAGCACGAGCTGCGTGCGATTGCGGGACGCCGAAATCCAGCAGCGCCATCGTTCCGCCCGGACGCACGACGCGGGCGAGCTCGGCGACGGTGGCAGCCGGATCGTCGACGTACCGCAGCAAGTACGTGACGGTCAGACCATCGAACGCGCCGTCGGGGAACGGCAGCGTCTCGGCTCGCCCTTCGCGCAACTCGATGTCCGCGCCGAGCCCACGGTCGGCAACGCGCCGGCGTGCGACTGCGAGCATCTCGGGGCTTCGGTCGATGCCGACGACCGAGCAGCTGTGCTGCCGGACGAGCTCGAGCGCAACCGCGCCCGTTCCGGTCGCCACGTCCAGCACACGCGCGTTCGGCCCGATGTCGAGCCGCGAGACCAGGAACCGCCGCCACCGCGGGTCCTGGCCGAGCGAGAGCAGACGCGCGTAGCGGTCATAGGTCGGGCCGAGCGGGGCGAAGAGCTTCGGCGCAACGGTGCTTCCGGGCTGGGCGCTTCCGGGTTGGGCGGTCACGGGATCGTGAGGACGATCTTTCCGAGTTGCTCGCCGCGCTCCAGCCGCTCGTGTGCGGCGCGGGTCTCCGTGAGGGGGAACGTCGAGTCGACGTGCACACGGGCGCGGCCGCTGCGCACGAGCTCGTACGCGCCGAGGAAGTCGTCCCGTGTTCCCATCGTCGAGCCGTAGACAGTCAGCTGCTTCCACCAGAAGCGATGCAGTTGCGCGGGCGGGTTCGGGCCGCTCGTGGCGCCGCAGACGGTGACCCGTCCACCCGCCTTGACCGCCGCGAGCGAGTGCTTCCAGGTCGCCTCGCCGACGGTCTCGACGACGAGGTCGACGCCCCCGATCTCCTTCGCAGCGGCGGCGATGTCACCGGTCGCGTGGTTGATTGCGAGATCGGCGCCCCACTCACGGGCGCGTTCCAGCTTTTCATCCGAGCCCGAGGTGACGATGGTTTTCGCCCCGAACGCGCGGGCGATCTCGAACGAGGCCGTGGCGACGCCGCCCCCGATGCCCCAGATCAGAACCCACTCGTCCGTCTGCAGCTGCGCTTTGGTCACGAGCATCCGGTAGGCCGTCTCGTAGACGAGCGGGAACGCAGCGGCCGTCTCGAAGTCGATCGCGTCGTCGAGCGGGAAGACGTTGGTCTCGGGGACTGCGATCAGCTCGGCATGCGTTCCGTCGGTGTGCTCGCCGATCACCGTGATCATCGAACCGTGCTCGAGCCCGGGGTTGATGACCACCCGCTCGCCGGTGTCGACCCGGATGCCCGCGCCGTCCGCGCCGAGGATGCGCGGCTTCGGCACCGAAGGGAGACCCTTGCGGACCCAGAGGTCGAGATGGTTGAGCGAGGCAGCGCGCAGCGACACGAGCACCTCACCGGGGCCCGCAACAGGGTCCGGAACGTCCTCGTACCGGAGCACGTCCGGTCCGCCGTCCTCGTGGATCCGGATTGCTTTCATGGGCACAATCCTGTCATGACAGCCGCGGAGCTGACTCTCGTTGGTGAAGAGCTCGGCCTCGACGCAGTCGGCGCGTCGCCTGCCGAGCCGTACGAGGCGACCGAGCGTCACATCCGCGACCGGCGCGAGCGCGGTCTCTTCGCGGGCATGGGGTTCACCACGCGCCGGCCGGAAGTCTCCTGCCATCCCGAGACTCTCGTTCCGGGCGCGCGCACCGTGATCTCGGCCGCGCTCTGCTACTTCGCCCCCGCCGACGAGCCCGGACCGGGGGAGGGCCGGCTCGCTCGCTACACCTGGTCCGACCGCTACGAGGAGCTGCGCGAGAAGCTCGACGTGCTCGGCCGGAGGCTCGGCGGCTCCTACCGCGTGCTCGTCGATGAGAACGACCACGTCGATCGCGAGGGAGCCGTTCGCGCCGGCATCGGCTTCTACGGCAAGAACACGCTCCTGATCACGCGGCGCCACGGCTCCTGGGTCGTTCTCGGCACCCTCGTCTCGGACCAGGTGGTCGAGCCGTCGCCGCCCCTCGACGCAGGCTGCGGCTCGTGCCGGCTCTGCATTGACGCGTGTCCAACCGGGGCGCTCGATGATCCGGGCACGCTCGACGCCAACCGCTGCCTCTCCTACTGGACGCAGGCACCGTCGGCCGTTCCCGAGCCGTACCGAGAGCCGCTCGGCTCACTGGTCTACGGCTGCGACATCTGCCAGGAGGCATGCCCCTGGAACCGAGGGATCGAGAAGCGGAATGCCAACCATCAGCTCGCAGCCGGAGCGGAGCCGGCTGTGTCGCTCGTGGAGTGGCTCGAGGCCGACGGCGACGAGCTCGTGGACCGGTACGACCGGCTCTACGTTCCGCGTAAGGATCCGCGCTGGCTGCGCCGGAATGCGCTCATCGCCGCCGGCAACGTCGGCGGACCGGCCGAGCGCGACGCCGTCGCCCGGTATGCGGAGGACGAGGACGACCTCCTGCGCGAGCACGCCGAGTGGGCGCTCGAGCGAATCGACAGCCGGAGCGTCGCATGAAGCTGATTCGGATCCTCTCGTACATCCGTCTCGCGCTGGTTCCGCTCGCGATCGCGAAGGTGGCGCTCGACCGGGACGATTTCCCCAGCTCGCGCTACGAGCTCGCAGCGTGGCTCGTGGTGGCGGCGCAGGCGCTCATCGCGCTCATCCTGCTCGGGCTCGCCTACCGCTGGAACCACCGGCACCGGTACCTCGCCGGGCTGGACGTGATCGCGGACGGCGCGGTTGCGACCGCATTGATGTTCGCCTTCGCCTGGGAGCCGGGGCAGCCGTTGCGGTCGCTGGTTTATCTCGTCGTACTCGAAGCTGCGTTGTTCTTCCGCCTCGCCGGTGGCTTGCTGGCCGGCGTCCTCACGCTTCCCGTCTTCCTCGGGCTGGAGCTCTGGCGAGAGGCCGAGTTCGGTGCGCCCGTGCGATATGACGCGTTGATTCTCCGCGTGATCGTGGCGATCGCGCTCGGCACGATCGTCGGCCGGCTCGTGGACATGGAGCGAGGTCAGGCTCGGGCCGCCGAGGAGCGCGCGGCCGAAGCGGAGCGGCTGCGCGACGAGCTCGGGCGTCGAATCGACGTGCTCGAGGCCACGAGCCGCGCGGCGCGAGCACTCGCCTCTTCGCTCGACCTCGATGCGGCTTTCGCCGCCTTCGTCCAGGAGCTGCGGGGGCTGCTCGCCTTCGACCGCGCGGCGATTCTCATCGTGGAGCCGACAGGAACGCGAATCATGGCGACCTCGGGTGTCGGCGCAGACGACATCCTCGCGCCGGGTAGCTCGATCGGCGTGCCGGAATCGCGTCTCGAGGAGGTGATCGGTGAGGGACGGACGATCCACCGCCGGGATCTCGCGGAGGATCGACATCCGGAGGAGGCCGACCTGCGCGCGCTCGGTGTCCGCTCGCGTGTTCTCGCTCCGCTTCAGTTGGGCGCGCGCTCGATCGGGGCGCTCGCGCTGTCTCGAAGCGAGCCTGACTCGTTCCGAGCCGAGGAGATCGACCTCGTAACGCTACTGGGCCGCCTCGTCGCCACCGCCGTCCAGAACATCCGCACCTACGAGGCCGAGCGGGCGAGCGCCGACGAGTTGCGACGCCTCTCGTCGCTCCGAGCGGACTTCGTGTCGCTCGTCTCGCACGAGCTCCGCAGTCCGATGGCGGCTGTGATCGGTTCCGCCCAGACGCTTCAGTACCGGTGGCGTGAGCTCAAGCCGGAGCAGCGCGAAGCGTTCCTCGCGGTGATCGGCGACGAGACCGCCCGACTTTCGGCACTCGTCGGGGACGTTCTCGACACCTCGCGCATCGAGGCCGGGACTTTCGGCTACGCGTTCTCCGACATCGATCTCGCCGGGGTCATTCGCGAGTCGGTCGCCGCCGCCGAGTTCGGTCAGGACGAGGTCCGGCTGGCGATCGCTCTGCCGCCGACGCTACCCGTCCGCGGCGACGCGGAGCGTCTCAGACAGCTCGTCGACAATCTGATCTCGAATGCGATCAAGTACTCCGACGCCGGCGGCGAGGTGCAGATCGAGGCGCTGGCGGAGGACGGTCACGTCACGGTCTGCGTGCGCGACCACGGGCCGGGAATCCTGCCGGAGTATCACGACCACATCTTCGAGAAGTTCGGCCGCGCCGCCGGCAGCGCCAAGCCGGGCACGGGCCTCGGGCTCTTCCTCTCGCGCTCGTTCGCCGAGGCGCACGGCGGCTCGCTCGCGGTCGAATCGCACCCCGGCGAGGGCTCGACCTTCACGCTGACCCTGCCGGTCGGCTAGCCCGGCAGCTTGACGCGGCTGAGTCGAAGCTCTCGGAGGAGCTGCGATGCGCGCTTCGCGATCGCCGGCCGGACGTCTTCGGGCTCGAGCACAACCGCTTCGCCACGGTCGGCCAGGATCTCGCCGGTCAACCAGTCGCTCGTACCCACGCGCAGCGTGGCGAGCGCGGAGCCGTCCGTGAGCCGCACCGCACCGCGCTCGATGCGATAGCGCGCCACCGACTTGGCGTAGCGAACCTGCACGGGACGCGTCAGCTCGAGGAAGTGAGGATCGAACCCCTCGCGTGGCTCGAACGTTTCGTCTGTCATCTGTGCCGAGCGCATGCGGTCGAGTCGGAACGAGCGCTCGCCGTTCGAGGAACGATCCCAGGTGTG
>JAXIPI010000062.1:0-10459 GCA_045403015.1 Gaiellaceae bacterium
CGGGTGCGGTGTGAGTCAGGCCGGCGTGAGCCCGGCGCCCCTGCGGCCGAGCGCGAGCGCGCCTCGCTCCGACGCGAAGACGAGCGCCTCTGGTCCGTCCAGTCCCTGGGCGAGAGCGAACGTGAGGCCGGCAGCGAAGCAGTCGCCGGCTCCGTAGGCGTCCTCGTAGGGGCCGGGTGGCACCGCCGGCTTGTATGGGCCGCCGGGCTGCGCCCAGCCGCCGAGCGAGCCGGCGGTCGAGACGACGAGCTTCGGCGGCGGATCGAGATCGCCGCTCTGGTAGCGCTCGGCATCGTCCTCCCCGCTCGCGACGAGCGCGTCCAACTCCACACCCGCAGCATGCAGCGTCGGTAGCTCTCGTGCGGTGGCGACGAGGACGCGCGCGCGTCGAGCCTGGCGGACAGCCTCTGCGTCGCCCGCAGTGAAGTAGACGCCGTCGACATCGTCCAGCTCCTCCCACGGAATGGTTCCCTCGCCGCCCTTGGGACGCGGCTTGTCGCCGATGACGGTGATCGTTCGCTCGCCCACTTCGTCGATGTACACGAAGCCGCGGCGCTGTAGCTCGTCGTTCTTCGCCGAGAGGACCCGCACCGACGCGGTCTCGAGCTCCTTCTGCGCGCGTTTGCCGAGATCGTCGCCGCCGAGCCGGCAATAGAGAGAGGACGCGCCTGCGAGCCGCGCGAGCTCGACGGCGGCAACGCCGCCTCCGCCGGCAGGCTCCTCCCATGTTTCCCGGGCGACGACGATCTCCCCCGGCAGCGGGACCGACTCCACGCGCAGGAACTCGATCCACTCGACATGACCGACGACCGCGACCTTCACAACCGCACTCTCACAGATGCGGCCGGAGCTGCGTTTAAAGGAGATGATGGAAGCAGTGGCAGCCGTCCCTCCCTTCGAGTTCTTCTACGTCGAGCACCGCGACGTGGTGCTCGGCTTCCTGCGCCGGCGACTCGGGGGACAAGCCGCCGAAGACGCGTTTCAGGAGACGTTTCTCCGCGCCCTTCGTGCCTACGACCGGCTCGAGCACGGCGAGCATCTGCGCGCCTGGGTGCTGACGATCGCCGCGCGGCTCTGCATCGACTCGGCGCGGCGCGCCAAGCCGATCAGCCACGAGCTGCCCGAATTGCCGGTCGAGGACGGCCGTCCCGCCTACGCTCAGATCGAGCATCTCGCCGACGGCCTCCCGCCGACCGAACGCGCGGCCGTCGTCCTCCGCTACGCCTACGACCTTCCTTACGACGATATCGCAGACGCGCTCGGCTCCACGCCCGAGGCAGCCAGACAGGCCACCTCGTCGGGAGTCCGCCGATTGCGTTCCAGGAGGCTTCATGACCGTCTCGCCTGACCTCGACCGCCGCTTCCGCGAGGCCGCGGCCGCCGAGCATCTGCTCGACGTCGGCTTCGATGTAATCGATTCGCCGATCGGGCCACTGTTCGTTGCCGCGACCGACCGAGGGCTCGCCCGCATCTTCTTCGACCCCGAGCCCGAGCACCACCTCGACCGGCTTGCCCAGACCTTCGGGCCCCGGGTGCTCCGTTCGGCATCGACTGTCGATGCCGTACACCGCCAGCTCGACGAGTACTTCGAGGGAACCCGCAGCTCGTTCGCTCTCGACATCGACCTGCGTGGCGCTGCACCGTTCGCCGAACAGGTGCTGGACGAGCTCGCCCGCGTTCCCTATGGCCACACGACGACGTACGGGACGCTGGCCGCGAAGGTCGGTGCGCCTCGCGCCGCCCGCGCGGTGGGGACGGTGATGAACCGAAACCCGATTCCGATCGTGCTTCCGTGCCATCGCGTCATCGGCTCGAACGGCAGCCTGACCGGGTACGGCGGGGGGCTCGACGTGAAGGAGCAGCTCCTGCGCCTCGAAGGCGCTCTGCTCTAGTCGCAGCTACGAGGGTGGGCGCGCCCCAGGGAGAGCGGCCCTCCCCGAACACGATCGTTGACCACCGAGAGCCCAAGGGCATGGGCACTCGGGGCGGCACGGTCGCTGGGCGCGCCCTCGTACGGCTCGGCTACAAAAGTTATACGACGAGACGTGGTCTGGGGCAGTTCGGAACCGCACGCGCGATCCTGGAACGTCTCCGCAAGCGTTAGTCGATCAGCTTGTACCCCACCCCCCAGACATTGACGACGAAGTGGTCGCCCGGTGCCCGCTCGAGCTTCTGTCGCAGCCGTGACACATGCGAGTCGAGCGTACGAGTCCGAGTGAACGAGCGGTATCCCCAGACGTCGCGGAGCAGCTCGTCCTTGGTGAAGACGCGCTGGGGCTCGGCCGCGAGGGCGACGAGCAGCTCGAACTCCTTCCCCGCGAGATGGACACGTTCGCTGCGGACGGTCACGACACGCGCCAGCCTGTCGATCGCGAGCACACCGACCTCGATCAGGTCCGGACACGCCGGCGACGTCCGCCGTAACACGGCTCGGATGCGGGCCAGCAGCTCGTCGTAGACGACTGGTCGTGGCAGGTAGTCGTCCGCTCCCCGCTGGAACGCGCGCACGCGGTCGACAGCGTCGGCCTCCTCCGGACCGAGCACGATCACCGGGACATCGCGGTTCCACGTCCGGCCCGGCTCGCCTTCCCGGAGGCGCGCACAGAGATCGAGCTCGGCACAGACGACGAGGTCGGGGCGCGTCCGTTCCACGAGTGCGAGCGCCTCGCCGCCGAACGCGGCCTGGAGCACGTGGAAGCCGTCACTCGCCAGTTGACGCTCGAGGTAACCCCTCGTCGCGGGCTCCGGCTCGGCGAGCAGCAGCGCGGCTGTCATGCTTCGAAGCTAGCAGCGAGATTCCGGAGTCGAAAGATGTCCTTTCGTACGATTCTGCGACGATCGTTCCCCAGCCGTCTCTTCGGGCCGACGCTGCTCGCGACGGCCCTCGTTGGCCTTGCCGCCGGCGGCAGCGCGACCGAATGGGACCGGCACACGCCGCTGCCGGAGCCGCGCACCGAGGTGGCCGCAGCGGCAGCTGCAGGAGAGATCGTCGTCGTCGGTGGGTTCGTGGCCGCGGGTGGCAATTCGGCGCGGGTCGACGCCTACTCGGTGAAGAACGACCGGTGGCGGCGGCTTCCCGACCTGCCGGTCTCGGTCGACCATGCCGCCGCTGCCTCTGCTGACGGACGCGTCTACGTCGTCGGCGGCTACGGCGGCGACCGCCGGCCGCTGCGGACCGTGTTCGTGCTCGAAGGCGGCGCCTGGCGCGCGCTCGCGCAACTTCCCGACGGCCGCGCCGCGGCGGGAGCGGCGATCGCCGGCGGGCGGCTCTACGTCGTCGGTGGGATCGACGGGCGCCGGTCGCTCGCGCGGGTCGCGTTCGCGCTCACGTTGGGCTCACAGCGGTGGACGAGGATTCCGGCCCCGATCCCGCGGGAGCACCTCGCAGCCGCCGCCTCCCGGGGCCGCGTCTACGCGATCGGAGGCCGTGCTGCCGGGATCGATACGAACAAGACCGACTTCGAGGTCTACGACGCAGCCGCCAAGCGCTGGCGCCGGCTCGCACCGCTGCCCGGAGCCCGTGGCGGCACGGGCGCGGCTTCACTCGGCGGGCGCATCGTCTCGGTCGGCGGCGAGGAGCCGGCCGGCACGATCCGAACCGTCTACTCGTACGACGTCCGCACCGGCCGCTGGTCGCGGCTTCCCGACCTCCCCACGCCGCGTCACGGCCTCGGCGTCGTCGCGGTCAACGACCGGATCTGGGTGCTGGCAGGCGGCCCCGAGCCGGGCTTGACGGTCAGCGGCGCGGTCGAATCATTGAAGCCCTAGAGCGCTAGAGACGGCCCGATCGCAGCACGCCGACCAGCAGCCACACGCCGAGCGCGCCGGAGACGACGAAGCCGATCACCGAGAGGAAGTGGATCCCGACGATCTGGGGGCCGTCGTTCGCGAGGATGCCGATCAGGGACGATCCGAGCAGCCCGCCGGCGACGACGAGCGCAACCACCACGCGGTTGATCGCCACATCGAGCTTGTGCATGAACTCGTCGAGGCCCTTGTGCACGAAGCCGACTTCGATCTGGCCGTCGCGCATCTCCTGGAGCACGTCGTGGATCTGGTACGGCAGGTCCCGCGCGATCCCGATCAGCTCCCTCCCCTCCCGCTGCGCCTGCGTTAGCAGCCGCGCGGGCGAGAATCGCTCCAGCATCAGCTCCCGGGCGTAGGGACGCGCGACCTCGAAGACGTTGAACTCGGGATAGAGGTCGACGCCGACCCCGCCGAGAGTGGCGATCGCCTTGTCGAGCAGCACGAACCGCGTGGGCAGCTGCAGATTCATCGAATAGATCAGCGCGAACGCCTCACGGATCACCTGGATCGGGTCGATCTCGGCCAGGCTCGCGCCGAAGTAGCGGTAGTAGATCTCGCGCAGCTCGGTGCGGAACTCGTCCTCGCGCTCCTTTGGATAGCGGACGCCGAGCTCGGCAAGCCGGCGCGGCAACGCATCCACGTTCTCGGTCGCGGCGTCGATGAAGAGGCGCGTCAGCCGCGACATGTCCTCGTCGGTCAGCTTGCCGACGAGCCCGAAGTCGACGAGGCCGATCCGGCCACCGCTTTCCGCCAGAGGTCGGGCGGAGCCCGACCTCGCGGGAACACCCGAGGCGAGCACGAGCACGTTTGCCGGATGCGGATCGCCGTGGAAGAACCCGTGCCGGAAGATCATCTCCATCCAGGTCTGCGTGACGCGATAGGCGAGGTCACGCCGCTCCTCCAGCGAGGTCACCTCGAGGTCGAGATCCGCGAGCTGGAGACCGTCGAGAAACTCGAGCGTGAGCATTCGGGTGCCCGAGTAGTCCCAGTAGACCTTCGGCACGACGACGACGTCTGAGTCGACGAAGTTGCGCCGGAACGTGTCGGCGTGACGCGCCTCGAGCTTGTAGTCGAGCTCCTGGCGGATGAATCGGGCGAACTCGTCCACGAGCGCCTGCGCGTCGATGAAGTCGAGCGCCCGGACCCGCTCCTTGATCATGCGCGCGGCCTGGTACAGCAACGCCAGATCGGACTCGATCTGACGCGGCGCGTTGGGACGCTGCACCTTGACGATGACCTCGTCGCCGTTCGGGAGCGCCGCACGGTGCACTTGGCCGATCGAAGCGGCCGCAATCGGCTGCTCGTCGAAGCGGACGAACGCTTGCTCGAGCGTGAGGCCAAGCTGTTCCTCGACCACGAGCCGAACCTGCGCGAAGGGGAACGGGCGGACGTCGTCCTGGAGGCTACGCAGCTCGGCGACGATGTCCGGCGGGACGACATCGGGACGCGTCGAGAGGAGCTGGCCGAACTTGACGAAGGTCGGCCCGAGCTCGTCGAGCATCTCTCGCAGGTGCCGGCCACGCTCAGACCCCATCGCTGAGTCCCCGCCGGCCTCGACCCGTGTCGTCCAGGGAAGGAGGTCGGTCAGCTTGTGCCGTTCGAAGAAATAGCCGAAGCCGTGGCGGACCGCGACCTGTGCGATCTCCGAGAGGCGTCCGATCTTGCGCGTGCGTGGGCGCGTCGCCATGGTTGCAGTGTTCCACGCCACGGGCACGAGTCCCACCCGACAAGATGTCAGCGTGGACGAAGGCACCGTCATCCTCCTCGTCGGCCTCGTCCTTGCGGCGAGCCTCGTCGTCGCCCTCGGGGCCGCCCGCACGGGTCTACCCGTCCTGGTCGCGTTCCTCGCGCTCGGGATGCTGCTCGGCTCGGAGGGGCCTGGTGGGGTCGAGTTCGACGACTCGGAGCTCGCCCGCAGGGTCGGAATGGTCGGGCTCGCGCTGATCCTCTACGAAGGCGGGCTCCAGACCTCGTGGCGCCGCCTGCGGCAGGTCGCCGTGCCGGCGGCGCTGCTGAGCACGGTCGGTGTCATCGTCAGTGCACTCCTCACGGGCGTCGCCGCCTACTGGCTCTTCGACCTCTCCTGGCTGGAGTCCGTCCTGCTCGGGGCCGTGGTCGCGGCGACCGACGCGGCCGCGGTCTTCGCGACGATGCGTGTCACGCACATCCGGCGCACGCTGGCGCGCACGCTCGAGGCCGAGTCGGGCGGCAACGACCCGATGGGAATCGCGCTGACGCTCGGCCTGATCGCCTGGATCGAGCGGCCGGGCTCGTACGGGATCGATGACCTCCTGGCCCTCATGTTCGAGCAGATCGGGCTCGGGCTGCTCATCGGGATCGCATTCGGGGCAGTCGCAATCTGGGTCTTCGGGCGGCTCCCGCATTCGATCGGTGCCTTCGCGCCCGTCGCGTCGGTGGCCGCCGGCGCCCTCTCCTTCGGCGCCGCGGACGTGATCGGCGGCAGCGGCTTCCTCGCCGTCTACCTCGTCGGCCTCGCCGTCGGCAGCACGCCGTCGCGGTACCGGCGTCAGCTCGTCGCCTTCCACGAGGGGCTCGCCTTCCTGGCCCAGGTGGCGATCTTCGTCGTGTTCGGCCTGCTCGTCTTCCCAAGCGAACTGAAGGACGTAGCGCTGCCTGGCTTGGTGCTCGCGCTCCTCCTGATGTTTGTCATCCGACCGGCCGCGGTCCTGGCATCGACGCTCTTCACGGGTCACACGGGATCGGAGCGGCTGCTGCTCGGCTGGGCCGGGCTGCGCGGGGCAGTGCCGATCGTGCTCGCCACATTCGTGCTCTCCTCCGACGTGCCGCACAGGGACACGATCTTCAACGCCGTCTTCTTCGTCGTGGTCGTCTCGACGATCGTCCAGGGCACAACGCTCGAGTGGGTCGCCGGACGGCTGGGATTGCTCGCACCGGCTCCGATCGCGCACGAGGCGCCGCTCGAGGTGGGGCACCAGAGCAAGCTCGACCTCGTGGACTTCATGGTCGCCGGCGACCACGCGATCGCCGGGTCGGCCGTGCGGGAGCTCGGGCTGCCGAGAAGCGCGCTGATCACGGTCGTGACTCGAGGGAACGACACGATCCCACCGCGCGGGAGCACAGTGCTGGAGCCGGGTGACCACCTGTTCGTGCTCGTCCCGCGCGACCTCCGCGCGGATCTCGAGGACGTCTTTTCGCGCTGGCGCCGGCGCGTCTAAATGTGACGCGAGTCAACCGGGTCAGACCCTTTTGACTGCGGTTACATTTCAGGCGAGCGTTAGCGCCAGCACGGCCTTCGCCGTGTGCAGGCGGTTCTCGGCCTCGTCCCAGACGGCGCTCTGGCGCCCGTACAGGACGTCCGCGGCGATCTCCTCGCCCGGGTGCGCCGGCAGGCAGTGGAGGACGATGGCGTCGGTGTCTGCTTCGGCCAGCAGCGCCTCGTCGACCGTCCAACCGTCGAACGCAGCCAGCCGCTCGCCACGCTCGGCCTCCTGGCCCATGCTCGTCCAAACGTCGGTGACCACGACGTGGGCGCCACGGACCGCTTCGCGGGGATCGGCGACCGAAGCGATCCCCGCCGGCTCGTACCCGGGCGGCGAGGCGCACGTGAGCTCGGCATCGAGGAGCGAGCATCCCTCCGCGAGCGAAAGGCAGACGTTGTTGCCGTCGCCGACCCATGCGACCCGGACGCCCTCGAGCGTGCCGAACCGCTCGCGGATCGTCTGCAGGTCTGCGAGCGCCTGGAGTGGGTGCGCCTCGTCGGTTAGCGCATTGACGATCGGAATCGCAGCGGCCGACGCAAACTCGTCCACCTCGCTGTGCGCGTGTGTCCTGATCGCGAGCGCGTCGAGGTAGCACGAGAGAACGCGGGCCGTGTCTCCGACCGACTCGCCCCGCGCGAGCTGCAGCTGATCGCCGGGGAGGTAGATCGCGGTCGCACCGAGATGAGCGCATGCGACCTCGAGCGAGACGCGCGTACGGGTCGAATGCTTTCGGAACAGGAGGCCGACGGTGCGGCCCTCGAGCAGGCGGTGAGGCTCACGCTCCTGTTGCTTCGCCTTCAGGTCGTCGGCGAGGTCGAGGACGGCATCGAGCTCCGCCGCCGTCCAGTCGCGGATGCGGGTGAGCGAGCGGCCGCTCAGGTCGAGTGAGAGTGCGGCGGGGAGCATCACGTATCCCCGTCCAGGTGGTGGCGCAGCTGCTCGGCCAGCTCGGGCGCGGTGTACCCCTCGCGCGCCGCGAGGAAGATCGTGTCGTCGCCCGCGATACAGCCCGCGATCTCGGGGAGAGCGACCTCGTCGACGATCTGGGCGAGGGCGTTCGCACATCCCGGCGGAGTCCGCACGACGACGAGGTTCCCGGTCGACTCGAGCGCGATCACCCAGCGGCGGAGCGCGGCCGCGAGCTCGCTCAGGCGGTCGAGGTCGGCCGCCCCCGGAAGGGCGTAGACCAGGCGACCCTGCTCGCCGCGAACCTTGACGAGGCCCAGCTGCGCGATGTCACGCGAGACCGTCGCCTGCACCGCTTCGAGTCCTTCGTCCCGCAGTGCTTCGACGACGTCGCTCTGCGTCGACAGCTGTCGCTCGCCGACAAGCTTGAGGATCGCTCCCTGGCGTTCGAACTTGTTCACGTGAGCACCTCCGCGAGAAGAGAGAGGCCGGTGTCCACATCGTCACCGGCGATGGTGAGGGGCGGCGTGAGCCGGAGGACGGTGTCTCCAGCTGTGCCGACGAGAAGGCCAGCGTCGAGACAGGCGGCAGCGACCGGCCCGGCTGGCCGATCGAGCTCTGCCCCGAGCATCAAGCCACGTCCACGTACCTCGAGGACGCCCGGAAGGGCGGCGAGCCCGGCGGCAAGCTTCTCGCCCTGGCGGCGGACCGACTCGAGGAGGGCATCGTCGAGGGTGTCAAGCACGGCGCAGGCCGCCGCGCAGGTGACCGGGTTGCCGCCGAACGTGCTGGCGTGATCGCCGGGCTCCAGACCCACGGGCGCGCCGTCGGCGACGAGGAGCGCTCCGATCGGCAGGCCATTCGCCAGGCCCTTCGCGAGCACCACGGCGTCCGGTGCGACTCCGAGCTGCTCCCACGCGAAGAAGCTGCCGGTACGGCCCACGCCGCACTGCACCTCGTCGAAGACGAGTAGCGCTCCGTGCTCGTCCGCCAGCGCCCGCGCCGCTGCGAGGAACTTGGCGCTTGCCGGATGGATCCCGCCCTCGCCCTGCACCGGCTCGATCAGGATCAGCGAGGTGTCCGGGCCGGTCGCCGCCGCCAGCGACTCGACGTCGTTCAGATCGGCAAAGCGGACGTCCGGCGCCAGCGGCTCCCACGCTGCACGCTTGGCCGGCTGACCGGTCACGGCGAGGGCGCCGTGGGTGCGTCCGTGGAAGGAGTTCTCGAGCGCAACGGCGACCGGCTTGCCGGTCGCCTTCCGCGCCCACTTCAGCGCGGCCTCGACCGCTTCGGTGCCGGAGTTGCAGAAGAACGCGCGAGCACCGCCGAACCGCTCGGAGAGCCGGCCGGCGAGCTGCAGCATCGGCTCGGTCGAGTAGAGGTTGGAGGTGTGCCAGAGCGTTGAGAGCTGGTGCTGCGCGGCGGCGAGCGGGGCGGGATGGCAATGGCCGAGCGAGATGACGGCGATGCCGCCGAGCAGATCGAGATAGCGACGGCCATGGACGTCCGTGAGCCAGACGCCGTCGCCGGACGCGAACGTCACGTCGTAGCGCGCATACGCCGGCAGCAGCGTCGGGGGGGCCAGCGTGGAGCTCATGCCAGCACCGCCGTCGCACCGATCGTGGCGTCGACGCCCTGCCGCGTGGCACCGACGGCCGCACGCAGCTTCGGGACGATCCCGCCCGCGAGCGCGCCGGCGTCGAGCAGCTGCTCGGCCTCGCCGACACGGATCGAGGTAGCGACGGCACCGCCAAGAAGCAGGCCTGGAACGTCGGTGATGAAGAGGAGCCGCTCCGCGCCGAGGCCGACGGCCAGGGCGGCGGCCGCCTCGTCTGCGTTGACGTTCAGCGGGCCGACACCGAGCGGTGCGACAACCGGAATCAGCCCCGCCGCAAGGGCCTCCTCGATCGCGGGCGGGCTCGAGGGAAGCGGCGAGCCGACGAGGCCGAGCTCTGGCACCTGTACCGCGTCGAGGCCGATCTCGTCGCCGAAGAGGGGCATGGCCCGCGTGCCGACTGCCGCGCAGATCCCGTCGTTGACGGCGGCAAGCGAGTCCCGGACGACGGCGAGTGCTTCGGCGCTCGTCACGCGCCGTCCGTCGACGAAGCGCACCTCGAGGCCGGCGCGCTCCAACTCGGCCGAGATCTGCGGGCCTGCACCGTGGACGACGCAGACGCCGTGCCGCTGAGCGAGGCCGAGCACGAGCGTCCCGCACTCCTCGGCGACGGCACCACCGATCTTCAGGACGACGAGACTCATGTGCGGTAGTCCGCGTTGATGCGGACGTAGTCGTAGGAGAGGTCGGTCGTCAGGTAGCTCGCCGCCCCGCCGCCGAGACCGAGGTCGAGCTCGATCCGGCAGGTGCCGTTCGAGACGTCCGGCTCGACGAGGAGCGGAGCACCTTGCTCGAGCACCATCGTTCCGTTGTAGGACAGCGTGACGCGGGACACGTCGACCGCGGCGAAGCCGCCGTTGTGAGGCGCCGATCCGGCCGCAGCAAGGAC
>JAXIPI010000224.1:0-5592 GCA_045403015.1 Gaiellaceae bacterium
GCACGAAAGCGGCGGCGGAGCGTGACCCGCTGCGGGTCCTGCGGCGTCGCCGTGTAGAACGGCCGTGCCGCGGGCGCCTGCCAGTTGACGACGATCTGGTCGCCCTCGTCGTCGTGGACCCAGCGGCGCCCGATGTAGAGCGCCCGCTCGACCGCCTCGAAGTCGAGCCGGCCGAAAAGAAGGCCGCGTTCCGCATCCTCGAAGGTCGCGAGCCGCTTCGCGGCCCACGCGTCGAGCGCGGCCTGGGCGACCTCGCCGTCGGCGGCCTCGGCAGCACGCATGACGACGTCGCGCATCCGCTCGAGGCAGGCGTACGCGTGGTCGACGTAGGCCTGCTCGGCCTTCAGTTCAGGGTGGCTCACAGCCCGAGCCTACGCAAGCCGTCAAGCGAACTGAGACTTTGTGTTTCAGAAACACAAGGGGGGTTCGGCCCGCGTAACCATGCGGGTCGAGCAGAGCTTGTGTTTCAGAAACACAAGCGGCCTCGGTCACTCTTCGAGGCAGGCTCGAATCGGCCGCTGCTCACGCTCGGTCGGAGCACGAGCTGTGAAGAAGTGGGCGATCACGTTTCGCTCGCGCAGAGTGTGGGCGACCGACCCGGCGTCGCGCGCAGAGTTCTGGATGTCCTCCTCCAACGTCTCCGCTTCCTCGGCGCGGTCGACGAAGATGAGGAATCCGTGAGCCGGCGGCGATCCCGGCACCTCGAACGCGAGCACCTCGGTGGATGAGTCCGTGTCGCCGCGCGGGGCCGTCTCGACGCCGCCGTCGGCGAGGCACGTCGACACAGCTCGTGTCGTCAACGGCGCGGAACCTCCACAGCCGCCCGCTACGACCGCCGCGAAGGCGAGCGCCGCGGCGACGCGGATCACGCGTCGAAGAGGCGCGACTCGGAGGCCGGAGGCACACCGACGTGCGCGCGGCCGAGCTTCGTGATCACGCGGCCGCGCGGGGTCCGCTGGAGGACGCCGAGCTGAAGCAGGTACGGCTCGTAAACGTCTTCGATCGTGTCGGTCTCCTCGCCGAGCGTGACGGCGAGCGTGGACAGGCCGACCGGGCCGCCGTCGAACTTGAACGCGATCGCGCGCAGGAGCTCGCGGTCCGTGCCCTCGAGCCCTTCGCCGTCGATCTCCATCAGCCCCAGTGCTTCCCGCGCGATCTCGCTGGTGATCGCGCCCTGGTGGCGCACCTCGGCGACGTCTCGGACTCGCCGAAGGATGCGGTTGGCGATCCGCGGAGTCCCACGCGCCCGGAGCGCGATCTCGTTCGCCGCCTCGTCCTCGATCACGACCCCCAGGATGCCGGCGGAGCGGCGCACGATCACCGTCAGCTGCTCGGGCTCGTAGTAGCCGAGCCGGAACGTCAGGCCGAAGCGGTCGCGCAGAGGGGTCGTTAGCAGGCCGGTGCGAGTGGTTGCGCCGACGAGCGTGAACTGCGGCAGATCGAGTGTCAGCGTCCTCGCCGCCGGCCCCTGGCCGACGATGATGTCCAGGCGGAAGTCCTCGAGGGCCGGATAGAGGATCTCTTCGATCGAGCGGTTGATGCGGTGGATCTCGTCTACGAAGAGAACGTCACGCAGCTCGAGGCTGGTGAGGATGGCCGCCATGTCGCCCTTTCGCTCGAGCGCAGGCCCGGCGATGTTGCGGATGCCGACGCCGAGCTCCTCGCGAATGATCTGCGCGAGCGTCGTCTTGCCGAGCCCGGGCGGCCCGACGAGCAGGACGTGGTCGAGCGCCTCCCCACGCGCCTTGGCGGCAGCGAGCGCGATCGCGAGCTGTTCCTTGACCGCTTCCTGGCCCACGAACTCGTCCAGCCGCTGCGGGCGGAGCGAACGCTCGAGCTCCTCCTCCTCCGGGCCGAGCACCTCAGCGGCGACCGTCGTCACGCCGCCTGCCTCAGCGCCAGCCGCACCCGCTCCTCAGCCGGAAGCTCGGGATCGACAGCGGCGAGAGCCTGCTCGGCCTCCACGACGGAGTAACCGAGCTCGACAAGGGCGTCGCGGGCGGTTGTGTGGCTCGAAGTGCCGACGGCGCTCGAGATCGGCACCGGATCCTCGGCGCCGAGCTTTTCCTTCAGCTCGAGGACGATTCGCTCGGCGGTCTTCTTGCCGACGCCGGGGATCGCCTGGAAACGAGCTGTGTCCTGAAGCACGATCGCCCGGCGAAGGTCGGACGCCGGCGAGCCGGAGACGATCGCGAGCGCGACCTTGGGGCCGATCCCGGCCACGGTCAACAGATGGAGGAAGAGCTGCCGCTCGCCCGCGTCCGCGAATCCGTAGAGCTGAAGCGCGTCTTCGCGCACATGGAGGTAGGTCTCGACCACGGCTTCACCGCCATGCTCGGCCGCGCGCACCGCACCCGGAGTCGCAGCCAGCAGATAGCCGACGCCGTTCACGTCGAGCACGAAGCCGTCGGGTGTCCGCCCGGCGAGCGTTCCCCGCAGCCGCCAGATCATGCTCTGCTCACCTCAACCTGCGATCCGCAGGAGCGGCGGCGCGAGCGCGTGGCAGATCGCGACCGCGAGGGCGTCGGCGGCGTGATTCGGGGTCGGGTTTGCCTCCATCGCGAGGATGGCGCGCACCATGCGCTGCACCTGCGCCTTCTCTGCGCGGCCGTAGCCGCAGACCGCCTGCTTCACCCGGGCGGGAGGGTACTCAGCGCAGGCGACGCCGACCACCGCGGCGGCGACGAGCACTGCCCCTCGTGCCTGCCCGACGGAGAGCGCGGTGCGGGCATCTGCTCCGACGAAAGACTCTTCCAGCGCGACGGCGTCCGGCTCGTGCGCCGCAATGAGCTCCTGCACTCGATCGAAGATCGTCTTGAGGCGGAGCTCCGGGCGCTCCCGCGCGGGTGTTTGCCACCACCCGTGGTCGATTGCCCTGATACGGCCTCCGCTTTCTTGGACGATCCCGTACCCGCATGCAGCTGTCCCTGGATCGATGCCGAGAACCTTCACGAGGAGAGGTTAGGCGGGGGATCGGACGTTCCTTCCCCCGCCTTTTCTCTCCATCGACGGTCAAGACGCCGACCGGCGACGACGCGCTACTTACTCCACGTCGTCGTCGAGCAGTCTGCCCTCGGTGAGGTCCATCGCGATCCTCTTGAAGATCGCGGTCAAGTCGCCTGGGTTCGGCTGATTGAAGAACTTCTCAGGATCGGATGCAATTTGCTGCACTGTGCTGAAGGCGGTGATAGCCGGCACCTCGGCGCAACGGAACTGGAAGCCGTTCTTCTTGGCGCACGTGTTGCCGTTGGCGTCGGTGCCCGTGGCCTTCCAGCCCCAACACTGCACGGTCGCCGCGTCGTAGGCAATTCCGTAGACCCAGACGCCCGCCGCGGTGGCAGCCTGAGCCGACGTCGCTGCCTGCCGGCACGGATTCGTCCGGTACGGCGACGAGTTGTTCGAGCAGACCCCGTTGACCGGTGAGGCGCACGCTCCGTAGTTCGCCTCGCCGTCCGTGAAGAAGATGATGACGTCCTGCGCCTCGGGGTCGTGGTTCGCGGCCAGAGTCTGTCTGGCCTTGTCGATCGCGGCCGCGGTCATGGTCGTGCCGCCGGCCTGAATGCAATTGACCTTGGACACGAGCGCGGAGGTCGTAACGAGCGGCGAGCTCGCGGATGTCTTGTAGTCGTTCGAGAGCGGAACGAGGAGATAGCCGTTGGGGTAGTTGTCGTAGTCAGTCGTCGGCCCGTCCGTCGTCCATGGAGTGGCGCACGTATTCGAGCCGCTTGGGGGGAACGCGACGAGGCCGACCTTGTCGTAGGCCGGATCCATTGAGCCGAGAAACGCCGTGATCCCATTCCTTGCGCAATTGACCTTGGTGGAACCTGCCGTGCAGGTCTGATTCATCGAGCCGGTGCGGTCGAAGATGATGATCACGTGGGCCGGCTTGGGCGTCCCACCACGCATCGACGCGGTCGCCTTGGCCTTGATCGTGAACGCCGGGAGGCCGAGCAAGCCGGCGAAAAACGTCTTCGTCGGAGCCTGCTCCAGCACGACGACGGCGTTCATGGGCGCACAACCGCCCAACGATACGACGCACTTCGTCGTCACGGTCGTCGAGACGCCGTTGATGTTGGAATACTCGTTCTTGTTGCCCGGCGACGAGCTGTATTCGCGCGCCTTGGCCTCAGCAGCGCTCGCGTTAGGAAGCTCTTGAGCCCCGGCGAGTGCAGCGGCGTCGGCTGAAGATTGGAGCGAGCGGTGCGCGTAATACGCATAGCCGACGTCGACGACCAGTGCTGCAAAGCCAAGCAGCACGACCATCATCAGAACCAGGAGAACGATGACCTGACCGCGCTCGTTCTGCGGTCGATGGGCTTGCCTTCGTGCCAGCATGTGCGAAACCACGGTCCAGAACCTCCCCAGAGTCGGCGCGTCCGCACAACGCCTGTTGTTTTCCAGCTGCCCTGAGTCAACGCATCGGTCGTCGAATGGCGAAACTTGCTCGCTCGAACGAGTGATTTGCAGGCTTTACGCGGAAAACGGCGCGAAGACCGGCTACGCGGAAACGGCCTCGAGGATCAATTCCGGGATGTCGAAGTTCGCGGAAACGTCCTGAACGTCGTCGTTGTCCTCGAGCTCCTCGATCAGGCGGATCAGCTTCTTCGCCGCCGCTTCCTCCGCCACCTCGACGGTCGTCTTCGGGATCATCGTCAGCTCGGCCGACTGGACGTCGATCCCGGCCGCTTCGATCGCGTCGCGGACCGCGGAGAGGCTCTCCGGCGCCGACGAGACCTGGAAGACGGTCCCGTCGCGCTCGATGTCGTCTGCCCCGCCTTCGGCAGCGGCCAGCGTCAGCTCGTCCTCGTCCACGGACTCGGCGTCGACGAGCACGACGCCGCGGCGCTCGAACAGCCACGCGACGGCACCGGTGGTGCCGAGGTTGCCACCGTGCTTCGAGAAGGTGTGCCGGACGTCGGAGGCCGTGCGGTTGCGGTTGTCGGTCAGCGCCTCAACGAGCACTGCAACGCCGTCCGGCCCGTAGCCCTCGTAGACGATCGTCTCGTAGGCGGCGGCGTCGGCGTCGGTGCCTGCGCCACGAGCGATCGCGCGCTCGATCGTGTCCTTGGGCATCGAGTAGGACTTCGCCTTCTCGACCGCGTTCTGGAGCGAGAGGTTCGCGGCCGGATCGGCTCCGCCCTCCTTGGCGGCGACGATGATCGCTTTCGAGAGCTTCGTGAAGAGCTGGCCTCGCTTCGCGTCGGCCGCACCCTTCTTGTGCTTGATCGTCGACCACTTGCTATGCCCTGACACCAGACTCCTCTCTGATCAGCTCCAGAAATCTCTCGTGGACGCGCGTGTCGTCCGTCAGCTCGGGATGGAACGACGCGACGAGGAAGCGGCCTTGGCGGAGGAGCACCGGCGAGCCGTCGTGGCTCGCGAGCACCTCGACCTCAGGGCCGGCCTCGGTGACCCGCGGCGCCCTGATGAAGACACCGCGAAGCGGCTCGGCTTCCCCCGCGAGCGCGAGGTCGGCCTCGAAGCTCGCGACCTGCCGGCCGTAGCCGTTGCGCTCCACGTCGACGTCGACGAGACCGAGGTGCGCGCGGTCGAGCAGGAGCATCCCGGCGCAGGTGCCGAAAACGGGCTCCG
>JAXIPI010000108.1:0-5344 GCA_045403015.1 Gaiellaceae bacterium
CTCGATCCGCCGCCGAAGCTCGTCGTCTCGACCGCCGGCTCGCTCGGCGGTTGGGCGCAGCCTGGCGGCCCGTACAAGGCTGCCGCTCCTCCGGGTCCCTACGAGGACGCCTACGGCGCCGGCGATTGCTTCGCCGCCGCATTGACGTACGCACTCGCGCAGGGAATGGACGTCCCCGACGCTCTGACGTTCGCGTCCGAGCGCGGCGCGCTCGCACTCACGCGTCGCGGCGCCGGCCTCAAGAGCTGAGGGAGACCAGCTGCACCTCGCTCGACGGCGCTTCCAGGAACCGCGCCAGCCGCCGTCCCTCCGCGACGATCGAGGCAAGCACCTTCTTCGACAGCCGGGGCACGTGGCTCACGATGAGGCCGTCGGGCTCGAGCCGCCAGATGGCGCTGATGAGCCCGTCGGCCAGGACGGCGCCGTACCCGATGCTCCACACGGGTCCCAGCACCGCGCGATCCTCCGCCCGGACGAAGCGGCTGCGGTCGTCGTGGGAGAGGAGGACGTTGTCGTACTCCGGCAGGAAGCGAACCGGCGCGGGCGTCTCGTCGGAGGGTCGCGGCGCGCCCGGCAGGTCGAAGAGCTCGCGGCCTCGCTCGTCGCGGAACCTGACGAGCTGAGGTCGTAGCCGCTCGACGACCGCACGCATTCCGGTCAGGCGGCACCAGGTCGTCACGTCGGCGACGGAGGCCGGACCGAACGCCGCGAGATACCGCAGCACGACCGAGTCGATCGAGGGATCGGAGGCGAACGGCCTGCCGAGCCACGACTCAGCCGTTGTCGATCTCACCTGTCCGCTGCGACCCCAGAGCCCGCGCGGGGGCACTTGGACGAAGGCGAGCTCCATCTGACAGGCGTGCGCGAGAGCGGCCGGGTTGAGATCCGGGAACCGCTCCCCAAAGGTCGCGCGCAGCTCGGTCCCGCTGCGCGGCTTCTCCGCGAGGAGCGACCGCGCAAACTCGACCACCGGCGTCAGGTCGACACCCCGAAGCGCAGGTCCGTGCTCCTGGTGCCGCCGCAGCTGCGCCTCGAAGACGGGCTGCATGAGCGGACGGAGCAGCAGACAGTCGTCGGCGGTGACCAGGTGGATCGTGCCCCGCATGACGCCGACGCGGACGACTTCACGGCGCTCGAGCAGCTCTGACAACGACTGCGGGCGGAACCTCTGGAGTCGCGACCAGAGCCCGGTGTAGGGGTTGTGCGGCACCTGTGCCTGCATCCCGACGAGGTGCTCGACGGTCGCGAGCGGTGTCCGCGCGCTCCGCTCGAGCAGGAGCTGCCGCGCGAGCGTCGCGCGGTTCAGAGCACGCCGGCTGAGCACCTCGTCCATCCGGCGATTCTCACTCACGCAGGGACCCGCTCCGAAAGGGTGAATTGAGGGCGTGAAGGGTGGACAAGTGGGGGATAGTGGTTTACAGTGGGGCGAAGTGGGAAATGAGGAGCGAGTGCGCGCATGTTCTTCGGCGAATACGAACACACCATCGACGACAAGAACCGGCTCACGCTTCCGGCCCGCTTCCGCGATGCGCTGGCCGGTGGTGTGGTGCTCACCCGTGGTCTCGATGAGTGCCTCGACGTGTTCGCGCGCCCCGCTTGGGATGCGCTGGTGGAGGCCCGGCTCGCGCCGCTGGACCCCTTTTCCAAGGAGGCGAGAGAGTTGAAGCGGTTCTTCTTCTCCGCCGCCTCCGACGCTGAGCTGGACAAGCAGGGACGAGTGCTCGTGCCGCCCGCGTTGCACCGTCACGCCCGGCTCGGGCGCGAAGTCGTCGTGGCGGGCGTCCACGACCATCTCGAGATCTGGGATCGCGCCGCCTGGGCAGATCACGTCACCAAGGTCGAAGGGAGCGCAGACGATGTTGCCGAGCGCCTTGCAGAGAAGCGCTGATCACGTTCCCGTCCTCGCGGAGGAGGTGCGCGAGCTCCTCGACGTGAGCCCGGGCGAGACTGTCGTCGACGGCACGTTCGGCGCGGGTGGCCATTCGAGCCTGCTCGCAGCCGACCTGGCCGGCGAGGGGAAGCTGATTGCGATCGACCGCGATCCGGACGCCCGCATCTACTTCGACCGCTTCAAGGCCACTGCCGGCGGCGTCCAGGCGCGATTCCTCCGCGGCGAGTTCTCGCTCGTCCTGCACCAGCTCGCCGCCAACGACGTGCAGGCCGACGCGATTCTCCTCGACCTCGGCGTCTCCTCGATGCAGCTCGACCGCCCGGAACGCGGCTTCTCGTACGCCGCCGACGCGCCGCTCGACATGCGGATGGACAGCGCTGCCGAGCTCTCCGCCCGCGACCTCGTGAACGAAGCGGACGAGAGCGAGCTCGGTCTGATCTTCAAGCGGTACGGCGAGGAGCGGTACGCACGCCAGATCGCGCGCGCAATCGTCCGACGGCGCGCAGAGCGGCCGTTCGAGCGCACGATCGACCTCGCCGACACGATCAAGCAGGCGATCCCGACGCCGGCCCGCTTCGGCGACGGGCATCCTGCCAAGCGGGTCTTTCAGTCGCTCCGGATCGCCGTGAACGACGAGCTCGGTGCGCTCGAGGCCGCTCTCCCGGCGGCGGTGCGGATGCTTCGGCCCGGTGGCCGCATCGCCGTCATCAGCTTCCATTCACTCGAAGACCGGATCGTCAAGCGCTACTTCCGTGAGCTGGCCCACGGCTGCACCTGCCCGCCGGAGTTCCCGATCTGTGTCTGCGGCAACGAGCCGATCCTGCGCGACCTGACTCGCAAGCCGGTTCGGCCGGCTCAGCGCGAGCTGGAGGCGAACCCGCGCGCGGCATCCGCGAAGCTCCGAGCCGCCGTGAAGGTGGGGACGGACTGATGGCGAGTTGGGCGGGAGCCGAACGCGTCGAGGCGCCACGCATCGCGCGGCCACGCAGGCGGCCGGCCACTCGCACCGCCATCCGCGCAAAGGCGCGCCCATTCGGCGGCGTCGTGTGGATCGTGGTGCTCGCCGTCCTGCTGGCCGGCATCGTGGCCGTGAACGTCGCCGTGCTCCAGCTGAACGTCCGCCTCGACGAGCTCGGCCGTGAGCGCGTGCAGCTGCGCGCCGACACCAAGCGCCTCAGCTCCCAGCTCTCCAGCGCCTCGGCGAACGCTCGCATCGAGTCCGAGGCCCGCACGAAGCTCGGACTCGTGCGCGCCGACCCGGAGTTGACCTTCCACGTGCAACTGGCGCCGCCGCAGCGATGAACGAGCGGCGCTCCAACCGCCGCATCCGCCTTCTCCTGGGTGTCTTCGCGCTCGTCTTCGCCGGCACGCTCGCCCGCGCGGTGTGGCTCCAGGGAGTGCAGGCGTCGACCCTCGAGCAGATGGCGTTGCGCCAGCACCAGGCGACGACGGAGATTCCGGCCGGTCGCGGCACGATCTTCGACCGAACGGGCGAGCCGCTGGCGATCGGGGAGCAGGCGACCACGATCTACGCCGATCCGCGCAGCGTCAAGCAGCCGCGCCAGGTCGCGCTGGCCGCTGCGAAGGCGCTCGGACTGAACGCCGAGAAGCTCTATCCACTCCTTGCAGACCGCTCGCGCCACTTCGTCTACGTGAAGCGGAAGGCCGATCCGGCAAAGGCGGCCGAGCTCGAGAAGCTGAAGCTGCCAGGTCTCGGCTTCTACGCAGAGGAGCTGCGCTACTACCCGCAACGCAGCGTCGCGGCGCACGTGCTCGGCTACGCCGGGATCGACAACAAGGGTCTCGAAGGGCTGGAGCGCTCGCTGGACAAGTCGCTGATCGGCAAGCCCGGCACCCAAACCACGGTGACCGATCCCGCCGGCCGCGTGATCGACGTGATCTCCACCAAGCCGGAGCGTGCGGGCGACGACGTCTTCCTGACGATCGACCACCGGATTCAGGCGAACGCCGAGACGGTGCTGCGCGAGACCGTCAAGCAGTGGGGCGCGAAGGGCGGGACCGCGATCGTGCTCGATCCCAACACTGGCGGTGTCCTCGCAATGGCCGTCGCGCCCGGCTTCAACGCGAACGCGTTTGGCTCTGCATCGGCCGACCGTCGCCGTAACCGTGCCGTCACGGACGTCTACGAGCCGGGATCGACGTTCAAGGTCGTGACCGTCGCTGCCGCACTCTCGGAGAAGATCGTCTCGCCGTCGACGTCGTTCACCCTTCCATCCTCGATCCGCGTCGCCGACCGGATCATCCACGAGCACGAGCCGCGGCCGACTCAGCGGATGACGGTCGCGCAGATCCTCTCGCAGTCCTCGAACGTCGGCACGATCACGCTGGCGGAGATGCTGGACCGGTCCCGGGTCGAAGACTGGATCAGCCGCTTCGGGTTCGGCAAGTCGACCGGGGTCGACGCCCCGGGTGAGTCGCGCGGCCTCCTTCCGAGCTACTGGTCCGGATCGACGATCGGGAACGTCCCGATCGGGCAGGGCATCGGCGTCACGCCCATCCAGATGGCGACTGCCTACGCCGCGATCGCGAACGGCGGCGTGATGCGCGTCCCTCACCTCGTCGAGCGCATCGGCACCGAGCGGGTGGGCTACAACAAAGGCCGCCGCGTCATCTCCAAGACCGTGTCCGCGCAGATGATGGCGATGCTCCGCGACGTCGTCTCCGCCGAGGGCGGTACCGGTGCGGCAGCAAAGGTGCCCGGCTACACGGTCGCCGGCAAGACCGGGACCGCGGCGAAGCCGGTGCCGGGCGGTTACTCGACCTCGCGCTACGTGGCCTCCTTCGTCGGCGTCGTGCCCGCCAAGAACCCGCGCCTCGTCGTGCTCGTGCAGATCGACGAGCCGCACGGGGCGATCTGGGGCGGCGTCGTTGCGGCGCCTGCCTTCGCCGAGATCGCCCGCTCCAGCCTCGTCCAGCTCGAGGTTGCTCCGGACGCCGAACCTGACGCAACCGCCACTCGGTAGCGTTGCGCCCGACATGGAGCTCGAGCGCCTTGTTGCTGCGCTCGCACCAGAGGCGGTCCTCGGCACTCCCGATCCCGTTGAGGTGCGGGACCTCGCCTACGACGCGCGCGGCGTCACCCAAGGCGCGGCATTCTTCGCCGTGCCCGGCGAGCACGCCGATGGGCACGACTTCGCGGTGCAGGCGGTCGAGAATGGCGCCGTCGCCCTCGTCGTCGAGCATGCCGTCGAGCCGGAGGTTCCTCAGCTTGTCGTGCCGTCGACCCGGGCCGCGATGGCAACCGCCGCGGACGCGTTCTTCGGGGAGCCTACGCGCGAGCTCGAGGTCGCCGGTGTCACGGGGACGAGCGGGAAGACGACGACCGCGTATCTCCTGTACTCCGTGCTGGAGGCCGCCGGCCGGCGGCCCGGTCTCCTCGGCACTGTCGAGAGCCGCATCGGCGGGGAGGTGCGGCCGGTCGTCCGCACGACG
>JAXIPI010000057.1:0-5509 GCA_045403015.1 Gaiellaceae bacterium
TCTCGAGCGGGACGGCTCGTACCTCAATCTCGAGGGCCGCCTCCAGCGCCTGCGCCGCACCGTGATCCCGCCCGTGCCGGACGAGATCGCCTGGCTCGCGAAGCTGGCCGAGCGTTTCGGGGTCGACCTCTCGCCGCATCCGTCGGTCGTCTTCGCCGAGCTTTCCGGGCTGATCTACGGCGGCATGGCGTTCGGCGCGGTGGGGGAACGTGCGCCGTTGCCTGACCGGACTCCGTACGAGGCGCCGTCGCCGGCTCCGGCCACGCCGGTTCCACCTCCGGCGGCTCCGCCCGATGAGCACTTCCTGGGCACGCTGAAGCTGCAGCGGTACCGGCCGCTGTTCGCCGGACCGGCGGTCGAGCGAGTGCCCGAGCTCGCCTTCCAGCGGCCCGAACCGGTGATCGAGCTCGCCGCCGACGATGCGGAGCGCCGCCAGATCGCAAGCGGAGACAGCGTCAACGTTCGCTCGAACGGCACGTCGGTGGAGCTGCGGGCGCGGGTCAGCCGCGCGCTTGCCGCCGGCACCGCGCGGATCGCCGAGGAGTACGCCGCGGATCTCCACCGCGAGGTCGAGGTGGTGAAGGCGTGACAGAGCCGTGGTGGGTCAGCGTGATCAAGTCGGTGATCGTCATCAACCTCGTCATGGGCGCCTTCGCGTACCTGACCCTGGCCGAGCGGAAGGTGATGGGCCGGATGCAGCTTCGCTACGGCCCGAACCGCGCTGGCCCCTTCGGGCTCCTGCAGCCGATCGCCGACCTGATGAAGCTGGTGCGGAAGGAGAGCTTCTTCCCGGGCTCCGCCGTCGACACGCTCTACATCCTGTCCCCGTTCGTCGCCGCCTTCACGGCGCTCGCGACCTTCGCGGTGATCCCCTTCGGCCCCGGCTGGGAGATCCTCGGCACCCAGGTCGACGGTCAGATCGCCGACGTTCCGATCGCGCTGATTCTGATCTTCGCGATCGGCTCCATCGGCATCTACGGCTTCATTGTCGGCGGCTGGGCCTCGGACTCGAAGTACGCGCTGCTCGGCTCGATGCGGACCTGCGCCCAGCTCGTGAGCTACGAGGTTTCACTCGCGCTCAGCGTTCTCGGCGTCGTGATCATGGCGCAGTCGCTCTCGCTGACCGAGATCGTCTCCGCCCAGGACGACTGGTGGTACATCGTGCCGCAGTTTGTCGGCTTCGTCGTCTTCATGTTCGCCGGCACGGCCGAGACCGCGCGGGCCCCGTTCGATCTGCCCGAGGCGGAGCAGGAGCTCGTCGCCGGCTACCACACGGAGTACGGCGGCATGCGCTTCGGCCTCTTCACGATGAGCGAGTACGTCAACCTGATCACGCTCTCGGGTCTCTCCGTCACGCTCTTCCTCGGCGGCTGGCACTTCCCCGTGCTCGAGGGCCTCGGCCCGCTCTGGTTCGCGCTGAAGCTGTTCTTCCTGCTCTTCATCTTCATCTGGATGCGGACGACGCTGCCGCGCCTCCGCTACGACCAGCTGATGCGCTTCGGCTGGAAGGTCTTGCTGCCGGTGGCGACGATCAACGCCGTCGTCACGGCGATCCTGGTGGTCGCACTCTGATGCCGATCGGCACCGCCAGGGGGTTCGGCGTCACCTTCAGGCAGATCTTCAAGAAGCCGATCACGCAGGAGTACCCGGAGTTCAAGCGACCCGTCTACCCGCGGTTCCGTGGCCGGCACCGGCTCCATGTGCACGAGAACGGGCTCGAGAAGTGCGTCGGCTGCTCGCTGTGCGCCGCCGCGTGCCCCGCCGACTGCATCCGTGTTGTCCCGGCTGAGAACACGCCCGGCAATCGCGTTTCGGCCGGCGAGCGCTACGCGCGGATCTACGAGATCAACATGAGCCGCTGCATCTTCTGCGGCTACTGCGAGCTCGCCTGTCCGTTCGATGCGATCACGCTCGGCAACGAGTACGAGATCTCGGAGTACTCGCGCGACGACCTGATCTACACGAAGGACATCCTCCTCGCCGAGCCGATGAAGAGGATCCCGGTCGCCGACCGCGATCTGTACGACACCCCGATCCCGGCGTACCGCTCCCGCTCGTAGAGATGGGCAACTTCCTCGTCTGGGTGATCTGGATCCTGGCGGCGGCCGGGTGCCTCGGCTCCGGGCTGGCCGTGATCTCGTACACGAACCCGTTCTTCTCCGCGCTCGCGCTGATCGGAAACCTCGGCTCGCTCGCGGTCCTCTTCCTCCTCGCGTCGGCGGAGTTCGTCGCGGCCGCGCAAGTGCTTGTCTATGCCGGCGCGGTGATGGTGATGTTCCTGTTCGTCATCGCCTACCTCGGCGACCGCCAGACCGAGGGGCCGTTCACCGGCGGGCCGTCGTGGATCTCCCTCGGCGCGATCGTCGCTGCCGCCGCGCTGCTCGTGGAGATCGTGGTCGTGATCGGTCTCGTCGTCGGCGACGAGCTCGCCGACGAGGCCGTGGTCCAGCGTTCGTTCGGAAGTCCCGAGGAGATCGGCCGCCTCTTCCTCACCGATCATCTCCTCGCGTTCGAGATCACCTCGATCGTGCTCCTCGTCGCCGCTGTCGGCGGCGTCGTGTTGGGCACGCGCTCACTTGCCGAGGACGAGGAGGAGGCGGCGCGTGCAAGGGCCTGACATCGCCTGGTACCTCGTCGTCGCGGCGATCCTCTTCTCGATTGGAACGGCTGGCGTCCTGCTCCGCCGTAGCCCGCTGATCGTGCTCCTCTCGCTCGAGATAATGCTCAACGCCGGCAACCTCGCCCTGATCTCGTTCGCGCGCCTGCACGGAAACCACGACGGGCAGATCTTCGCGCTCGCCGTGATGGCCGTGGCCGCCTCCGAGGTCGTCGTCGGCCTCGGCCTGATCGTCGCGATCGCACGCAAGCGCCTCGACCTCGACGTCGACCGGCTCCGGGTGCTCAGAGGATGATTGCCGGCGCCTGGCTCTGCCTCCTGGCGCCGCTCGCGGGCGCGCTCCTGATCACGATCCTCGGCGGGTCGATCTCGCGGCGCACCGCAGCGTGGCTCTCGACCTTCTCCGTCTTCCTCGCCTTCGCCGGCGCCGTCGCCTCGCTTGTCGGTCTGGTCGGCCGCGACCACGAGGAGCGCGAGGTGGTCACCACCGCGTGGACCTGGTTGGCGGCCGGGAGCTTCAACGCCGATCTCTCGCTGCTCGTCGACCCGCTCTCGGTGACGATGATGCTGATCGTCTCGGGCGTCGGCGGCCTGATCGTTCTCTACTCGATCGGCTACATGGACGGCGACCCCGAGGAGCGCCGCTACTTCGCCTACATGTCGCTGTTCGTCTTCTCGATGCTGCTGCTCGTCCAGTCGGCGAACTTCCTGCTCCTGCTCGCCGGCTGGGGGCTCGTCGGCCTCGCCTCCTACCTGCTGATCGGCTTCTGGCACGAGCGGCCGGCGGCCGTTGCGGCGGCCAAGAAGGCATTCGTGATGAACGCCTTCGGCGACGCGACGATGGCGCTCGCGTTCTTCGTCCTGATTTGGCAGACGGGGACGCTCAACTTCGCGGGCGCGTTCGTCGGCGCGGCCGGTATGTCGCAGACCCTCGTCAACCTCGTCGCGCTCGGCCTCCTCGGCGGCGCGGTCGCGAAGTCGGCGCAGATCCCGATCCACACCTGGCTTCCGGACGCGATGGAGGGCCCGACCCCCGTCTCCGCCCTGATCCACGCGGCCACGATGGTCACCGCCGGCGTGTACCTGATCGTGCGCGCGCACCCGATCTTCGAGCTCGCGCCTTCGATCTCCGACCTCGCCGCGGGCCTCGGCGCGATCACGCTCCTCGTGGCCGGGCTCGTCGCGCTCGTGCAGACCGACATCAAGCGCGTGATCGCCTACTCGACCATGTCGCAGATCGGCTACATGTTCCTCGGCGCCGGGCTGGGTGCGTACGGGAACGGGATGTTCCACCTGATGACGCATGCCTTCTTCAAGGCGCTGCTCTTCCTGGCCGCAGGACTCATCATCCACCACCTCGCGAACGAGCAGGACATCCGGAAGATGGGCGGGCTGCGGCGAACGATGCCGAGGACGTACATCGCCTTCCTGGTCGGCTCGCTCGCGCTCGTCGGCATGCCGCCGCTCTCGGGCTTCTTCTCGAAGGACTCGATCCTCGCCTCGGCACTCGCCTCCGGCGGCTACGGGCAGCTGCTCTTCGTCGCAGGGCTCCTGGGCGCGCTGCTGACGGGGATGTACACCTTCCGCCTCCTCTTCATCGTCTTCCTCGGTGAGCCGTCGCCGCTCGTGCGCGAGCACGACCACGGGGCGGGGCACAGTGAAGGCCCGTGGACGATGACCGTTCCGGTCGCAATTCTCACCGTCCTCGCGGTGGTCGGCGGCTGGCTCCAGGTCGCGGGCGTCTGGCACCCGTTCGGCGAATGGCTCGACCCGATCGCGGTCGGGCGAGAGCACCTGGCGCTCGTCGAGCCGACCGTGACGCAGGACTACGTCACGAGTGCCCTCGCCGTCGGGCTCGGGCTGGTTGGGATCGCGGTGGCCTGGCAGCTCTACGGATCGCGCAAGTGGGCTGTGCCGCGCGCTCCGACCGTGCAGCGGACGCTCGAGCACAAGTTCTGGTTCGACGAGCTGTACGACGCCCTCTTCTACAGCCCGGCCGTCTTCGTCTCGCGCCTGCTCCGGGATGGGGTCGAGAAGCCGCTGATCGGCGGCTCGATCTCGGGCGTCTCGCTCGGCGCGCGTGAGGCCGGGGGCGCAGTCGGTGAGGCCCAGACCGGCTACCTCCGCAGTTACGCACTCGCGATCGCCGCCGCGGTCGCGGTGCTCATCGTCGTGTTCATCACCGTGCAATGACGACCGCGCTGATCATCCTTCCCCTCGCCGCGGCGCTTGTCGTCTGGCTGCTGCCGCTGCCGGGGCGGATCTCGGGTGTGCTCGCCCTGCTCGTCGCGCTCGCCGAAGTTGTCTTGTGGGGGATCGTGCTCGGCGGCTTCGACTTCGACCGCGGCCTCCAGTTCCAGGACCAGCAGAGCTGGTTCAGCGACCTCGGCGTTTCCTACGACGTTGGCTTCTTCGGCTTCTCGCTCTGGCTCACCGGGCTCACGGTGGTCGTCTGTACCGCTGCGATCGGCTACGCGCTGTGGGTCGACCGGGAGCGCGGCCGCGCCTACCACGGACTGCTCCTCTTTCTGACCGGTTCGATCGTCGGGGTCTTCACCGCTCAGGATCTCCTCCTGTTCTACGTCTTCTTCGAGACGATGCTGATCCCGATCTACGTCCTGATCGGCGTGTGGGGCGGACCTGGGCGCGCGCGTATCACGGGCTGCTGCTCTTCCTGATGGGCGCGATCGCCGGCGTCTTCGCCTCTCAGGACCTGCTCCTCTTCTACGTCTTCTTCGAGGCGATGCTGATCCCGCTCTACGTCCTGATCGGCGTGTGGGGCGGACCGGGGCGCGCGCGGGCGACGGCGACCTTCGTCATCTACACGATGGCCGGCTCGCTGCTGATGCTCGCCTCGATCGTCGTCTTCGGGCTCTCGCAGGGCACATTCTC
>JAXIPI010000455.1:0-13814 GCA_045403015.1 Gaiellaceae bacterium
CCTCCTCGCCGGCGAGCCGGGAGATCTCCTCCCACATCGCGGCTCGCACCTCGGGGTCGAGGCCCGTCGTCGGCTCGTCGAGGAACAGCACCTGCGGCCGGTGAACGAGGCCCAGGGCGATGTCGAGGCGCCGTTGCATTCCGCCCGAATACGTGCGGGAAATGCGGCCGGCGGCTTCGGTGAGGCCGAAGTGGTCGAGCAGCCCGTCGACGCGCCAGTCGAGCTCGCTCCCGGACAGGCGGTGGATCTGGCCTTGCAGGACGAGGTTCTCGCGGCCGGTCGCCTGCGGGTCGATACCGGAGCGCTGGCCGACGACCCCGATCGTCTTCCGCACCTGAACCGCGTCGCGACGGACATCGATCCCGGCGACGCGTGCTTCGCCTTCGTCCGGGCGAGAAAGGGTCGTCAGGATCTTGACGGTGGTGGACTTCCCCGCTCCGTTCGGTCCGAGCAGTCCGAAGATGGTGCCGGCCTCGACGGTGAAGTCGAGCCCGTCCAGGGCGCGCACCTCGCCGTAGGTCTTGCAGAGGCCGCGCGCCTCGATCGCGTTTGCAGAGTTGTTCATGCCAACCTCCAAGTGGAACAGTGTTCTTTAACGAACGATGATCATTGACGAACGTTGTTCTATCACAGTACACTGTTTCCGTCAAGGGGGCAGTCACTGAGGACGGTCACGTGAGCAGAGAGCGCACAGCAGGCGACGTCCCCAGCGGGGAGGTGCCGCAGCCGCCCTGGGTGCGCACCCGGAAGCCGCGAGCAGCGCCACGTGCGCCACTCAGCCGCGAGGCGATCGTCGAGGCGGCGCTCCAGGTCGTAGACCGCGAGGGCCTCGAGGCGACCAGCATGCGCCGCGTCGCCGAGGAGCTCGGCACCGCGCCCTCGGCTCTCTACTGGCACGTGCGCAACAAGGACGAGTTGCTCCAGTTCGTGTTCGACCGCGTCGTCGGCGAGATCGAGCTGCCCGCACCCGACCCCGAGCACTGGGAGGAGCAGGCGAAAGCGGTCGGGCGCGAGATGCGCCGCGTCCTGACCAGCCATCGCGACATCGCTCGCGTGTCGCTCGGAGCGATTCCAGTCGGCCCGAACATCCTTCGCGTCATCGAGTGGATGCATGCGCTCCTTCGCGAGGCCGGCTTGCCAGACCGGGTCGTCGCGCTGGTCGGCGACCTCTTCGGGCTCTACGTCGGCGCGTACTCCTACGAGGAGAGCCTCGGCCTCGCCTCGCCGACCGGAGAGGAGCTCCCTCCGGAGGAAATCCTGGCCATGCTCCGCGGATACTGGGAGTCGTTGCCCGCCGCCGACTTCCCGCATACGCTCGCCCTGCTCGATCACCTCTTCTCGGGCGGGCCTGACGAGCGCTTCGAGTTCGGGCTCGACGTGATCGTGCGAGGACTCGCGTCACTGGGCGCAGAGTCCGCCTCGTAGCTGCTGGAGTGGTTGTTTTCCAGCTTGTTGCCAGACGGCCACCGCGTCGCGACCCATCGATTGGGCCAGGTGCGCAACGCTCACGCCCTGCGTTCTTCGGTGCGCTGGGACGAGGTTTATCGTCCCGCGTCCGTGAGAGGAGGAGGGACGATGAGAGAGCCCGACGCGTTCACCCGCCGCACGCTTCTGGAGAAGGCCGGTGCGGCCGGAGCGGCAGTCGCCGGCGGCACGCTCTTGGCCGCAGCGCCGGCAGCCGCCAGCCGGCCACGCCGCAAGCGGCGCACACCGATCGACCACCTAGTCGTCTCCTGCCAGGAGAACCGCTCGTTCGACCATTACTTCGGCTATGCACCGCAGGTGCAGGCGCGAAGACTCGGCCCGCCGCCCGGCTACACGCAGCCGGATGACGCCGGCGTGGGGCACGCGCCGTTCGAGCTCACCGCGCTGCGCTCGGTTGACCCGCCGCACGGCTGGACCGACGTGCACGACCAGTACAACGGCGGCAAGATGGACGGATTCTTCCGCAACTCAGCGCTGCGCACCGGCGACGGCAACACCGCGATCCCGTACTACACCGCGAATGAGCTGCCGTTCTACTACAGCCTCTTCAAGAGCTCCGGCCTCTGCGGGAACTACTTCTGCTCGCTGCTCGGGCCGACCTGGCCGAACCGCTTCTACCTGATGTCCGGGACGTCGGGCGGGATCACGACGAACGGTCTCTGGGGCTACGGCATCTTCGACTCGACGAGCTGGCCGATCATCCTCGACGTGCTCGACGACGCGGAGGTGAGCTGGAAGATCTACTACATCGGCTTCGACGGGGTGGAGGTCGGCGACACCGACAACGTTGCCGTGTTCTGGAGCCGCTGGGCTCACGACCCGCGGACGACGGCGACGCTCGACGACTACCTCGAGGACTGCCGCCGCGGAACGCTGCCGAACGTCTCCTGGATCATCCCGAGCTTCTCGATGCAGTTCGACGAGCATCCGGACGCGGACGTCAGTGTCGGCATGGGCTTCCAGGAGCAGATCATCGACGCGCTCCGTCACTCTCGCTTGTGGCACAAGTCCGCGTTCTTTCTCACGTACGACGAGCACGGCGGCTTCTTCGATCACGTCCCGCCGCCGCAGGTCGACGCGTACGGCCTCGGGGTGCGGGTGCCGTTCTGGGTCATCTCGCCGTTCGCTCGGCGCGGGACGATCCTTTCGCGAAAGCCGGCGGATCACGTCTCGACGCTGAAGTTCATCGAACGTGTGTGGGACCTGCCGACGCTCGCCTCGCAGAACCACACATTCGACGTCTCGACACCGACCGGGGGGAACTACGAGGCCGGCGGCGCGCCGGCACCGCCGCGCGACGGCATGGCCCGTCTCAGCGATCTGTTCGACCTGTTCGACTTCCCCGGCCACCACTGAGCGTGGCGATGTTCCTTGTCGTGGTCCTGCGCTCCGGGCCTGAGTACGACCTGTCGTCACCGCTCGAGGAGCAGTCCGGCTGGGCGGCCCATGCGCCGTTCATGGACGAGCTGGTCGACTCGGGCTTCATCGTCCTGGGCGGGCCGCTCAGCGACGAGTACCGGGTGGTGCACGCCGTCGAGGCCGAGTCGGAGGACGCCGTCCGCGCCACGCTCGCCCGCGATCCGTGGAGCGAGACACACCTCCGGATCGACACCATCGACCCATGGACGATCCGGCTCGACGCGCGACGCGCCTAGCCGCCGTCGACTAGTTCAGTACTTTGCCCCGTAACTGCTCGAGGTCGACGTTGCCGCCGCTGAGCACGCAGACCACCTTCGAGCCGGGCTCCGCCTCGACACGCCCCTCGAGCAGCGCGGCAACGGGGGCCGCCGCTGCGCCTTCGACGACCAGCTTGCAGCGGGACATCGTCCACAGCACCGCGTCGAAGATGCGCTCGTCGTCGATGGTGACGAGCTTGTCGACGAGCTCGCTGACGATCGAGAAGGTGTTCTCGCCGACTCGCATCACCTTCAGCCCGTCGATCGCGCAGTGATTCTCGTCGAGCGTTACGAGCTCCCCGCGCTCGACGCTCAGCGTCATCGCGGGTGCGCCTGTCGATTCGACGCCGACGACTGTGACCTCCGGCTGCCGCCCCTTGATCGCCGCCGCGATGCCTGAGATCAGCCCGCCGCCGCCGATCGGGACGACCACCGTGCCGGCATCGGGCGCGTCCGCGAGGATCTCGAGCCCGACCGTTCCCTGGCCCGCGATCAGCTGCAGGTCGTCGAACGGGTGGATGAACGTCAGGCCGCGCTCGTCCCTGAGGCGCATTGCCTCGTCGTTCGCCTCGTCCCAGATCGTGCCGTGCAGGATGACCTCGGCGCCGTAGCTCTTCGTGGCCGCGATCTTCGCCGGCGTCGCGTTGCTTGCCATCAGGACGGTCGCCGGAATCCCGAGCCGCGCTGCCGCGTACGCGACACCCTGGGCGTGGTTGCCGGCCGAGGAGCAGATGACGCCCGCCTGTTGCTCGTCCCGCGACAGCTGCGGCAGCTTGTTGCTCGGCCCGCGCACCTTGTACGAGCCCGTCCGCTGGAACATCTCAGCCTTCAGCCAGACGTTGTATCCCGTCTCGTTCGAGAGCAACGTCGAATGGAGCAATGGTGTGCGGTGCACGAGTGGTGCGACGCGGAGGTACGCCTCGTCGAAGACTTCGGGTGCAAGCGCTTCGGTCGCGGTCTGGGGCATCCGGAGAACCTACTCGTCGTCTGCGAGGAGGTGACGGAGAAAGCCGCACGGTTCTCGAGGAACGACCGCGTGAGCCGATACTGCTCGGTCTCCTCGTACTCACGCTCTATCACCCGTCGGGGCCGAGCTCGAAGATCGTGCTGTCGGGGTAGCCGAGCAGGATCGGCGAGTGGGTCGCCACGACGAATTGGCACTGCGCGAGCACGAGGTCGTGGATTCGTCGCATCAGCGCGAGTTGCCCTTGGAGCGACACGCGGCCTCGGGCTCGTCGAGGATGTAGAAGCCGCGCGGGCCGAAGCGCTCGAAGGCGAGCGCGAGGAACGACTCTCCGTGCGACTGCTCGTGCAGCGGCCGTTCGTAGATGTTCTCCATTGCCATTGAGCCGCTTGTCGCTTCGGGAGACCGTCGCGAAGTTGAAAAAGCTCTCGGCGCCGAGGAAGAGGCTGCTCATCGGCTTGGTGGGGCCGCGCTCGAGCTCCGCGATCAGCGTCGCCGCTCGGTGGGTTTCGACCCAGCCGGTAGTCGACCACCTGCCTCGAGGGGGCGCGCCGCGGTCGCAGCGCGCCCCCGCAGTAGCGTCTAGGCGGCTTCTTCCGAATACGCCGCCTCGAGCTCCGGGACGCTGTCGGCCGCCTGCTCCTCGTCGCCGGCTCGGGCGGGTTGCGGCCGCAGGAGGGTCAGCGTGAGCAGGATCGCGACGACGACGAGGCCCGAGCCGATTGTGAACGCAAGGTGGTAGCCGCCCGTGAGCGCGGAGACGTTGGAGTCGCCGCCGTCGAGCAGGCTGTCGGAGCGCGTTGTCGAGAGCGTTGCGAGGACGGCGAGCCCGAGAGCGCCGCCGACTTGCGCCGTGGTGTTCACAAGGCCTGAGGCGAGGCCGGCGTCGCTCGGTGTCGCGCCCGACATTGCGAGCGTCATCAGCGAGGGGAAGGCGAGTCCCGCGCCGATGCCGAGCAGGACCATCACCGGGAGGATGTCGGTGAGGTAGCTGCCGCCGACCGGCGCCCGCTGGAAGAGCGCTAGCCCGACTGCTATGAGAACAAGGCCGGGCAGAAGTGTCGCCCGGGCCCCGAAGCGGATGATCAGGCGAGCGGAGAAGCCGACCGAGAGAACCCCGATCAGCAGTGCGACGGGCAGGAACGCCAGGCCGACCTCGATCGCGTCGAACCCGAGCACGCGTTGGAGGTAGAGGGCGCCGAGGAAGAACATCCCAAACAGCCCAGCCACCATCAGCGCCTGGACGGTGTTCGCCACGGAGACAGTGCGCGAGCGGAAGATGCGCAGTGGCACGAGCGGGCTTCGGGTGCTCCCCTCACGGACCACGAACGCGGCGAGCAGCGCGACCGCGAACCCGCCGAGTCCGAGCGTGCGGGCCGAGCTCCAGCCGTGCTCGGCGGCCCCGACGATCGTATAGACGCCGAGCATGAGTGAGCTCACGATCAGCACCGCGCCGAGGACGTCGGCGCCTTTCCCGACCCCGATGCCCTCATCGCGGTCGAGCAGCCGCGCCGCTACCACCGCGGTGGCGATGCCGATCGGGAGGTTGACGAAGAAGATCCAGTGCCAGTTGATCGCCTCAGTGAGCAGGCCGCCGGCGAGCAGCCCGATCGAAGCGCCGGCCGAGGCAACGAACGCGTAGATGCCGATCGCCTTCGCCTGGTCGGCCGGCTCCGGGAACATCGTCACGATCATTCCGAGGATCACCGCCGAGGTCATTGCCCCGCCGGCGCCCTGGAGGAAGCGCGCTGCGATCAGGAGCTCCTGGCTCTGCGCCACGCCACACAGAAGCGAGGCGAGGGTGAAGACCGTCAGGCCGATCATGAAGATGCGCTTGCGGCCGAACAGGTCGCCCAGCCGGCCGGCGAGCAAGAGCAGGCCGCCGAACGCGATCAGATAGGCGTTGACGACCCAGGCGAGGCTCGACTGCGTGAAGCCGAGGTCGGTCTGGATCGAAGGCAGCGCCACGTTCACGATCGTCTGGTCGAGGATGATCATCAGGAACCCGATGCACAGCACCACCAGCGCGACCCAACGGTCACGCTCTGTCTTCCCCGTTTTCGTTCCGGTTTCCGTCCCCGCGTGCTCGATCATCCGGCCTCCCGTTCGTTCGTGACACAGGGGACCGTAGCAGATCGTCTCTTACGGGATCATCTACTTCAGATCGAGATCTTGCGCGGAACCTTGACTACGCGCGGCGGCGCACCGGCTGCGAGCACACGGCCGGCTCGGAGAGCCGCTCGCTCACCAGACGGTTCAGCGCGTCGAGAAAGATCTTCCGGTCTCGAGCCGGAAGGGCGCCGAGCACGTCGGCGTGGATCCGCGCGACGATCTCCTCGGCCTCGCGAGCCTTCTCCCGGCCGGCCTTCGTCACGGCGATCACGTGGGATCGGCGATCCTCGGTCGATCGCTGCCGCTCTGCCAGTCCGGCCGCCTCGAGCTCGTCGAGTGTGACGACCATCGTCGTCTTGTCGAGGCCGACGAGTCGCGCCAGCTCGATCTGGGTGTGCGGCCCGTTCAGCGCAGTTGAGAGGACATGATGCGCTCTGGGCGAGATCCCCACGCCCTCCAGGCCCGCCGTCAGCTCCGTCCTCAGCGTGTGGCTCGCCTGCGACAGCAGCCAGCACAGGTTCGAGGCCTCCGGCGGCGCTTCAGCTGGCGCCTTCGTCGGCGCGGTGGCGAAACTCATGTGGCTCATCGTACCAACATAGGTAGGTGACGAGACGATCTAGAACAATACGATCTCGTGCTTCAAAGCAGTTCGGCGATCAGCGTCGCCGCCCGCGCCGCGCCGTCAGTCTCGACCGGCCGGTAGTCGACCTCGCGCCCGATCTCCTCGGCGATCGCCCGCGCGATCGTCTCCGGCGTCGCGATCTCGAAGTCCATGCAGCGGCCTGCTCCGTAGCGCTCCAGCCGGTGGCGCACGTGGAAGTTCTGCTCGAAGTGGTGGCGCAGTGGGAAGTAGATGAACGGCCTCCCGTTCGCCGTCAGTTCCATCGACGTCGTCAATCCGCCCTGCACGACGGCGAGATCGCACGCCGCGAGATGGCGGTAGAGATCGTGCACGTAGGCGCGAATCTCGAGCCCATCGGCCTGAGGCAGGGTCGCCGGGTCGATCCGCGGCCCGGCCACGACAATCATCCGCAGAGCGGGCACCCGTTCCTTCGCATCGGGGAACGCCTCGATGACGCGTCGCAGCAGGTGACCGCCGACTCCCGAGCCGCCGACGGTGACGATGCAGACCTGCTCGTCCGCGGCATAGCCGAGCTCGGCACGCAGCGCCTCCCGGTCCGAGAAGTCGGCGGGATCGAAGCCGGTCGCGTACCCCGTGAGGTCGTAGTGAGCCTCGGTCCAATCGCGGATCAGCGGCAGGCCGGGACCGAAAGCGTCGGGGACGATGTCGTCGGCGTTGCCGACGTAGAGCGCGCGGTCGCGGAGGCGTGGGAAGCGCTCGATGTGCTCGATCATCTCCGCGTTGTAGTCCGCGGTCAGGAACGCCTCGCGGTCGGCGCCGTCCTGCATCGGCAGCCAGCCGACGAAGTCGGTCAGCCACACGTAGGCGGCCTGCTTCTGCTCGGGATTCTCGTGCAGGTAGTAGTCGAGCTCCCACGCCTCGTCGCCGATCCAGAGGTCGTAGTGGTTGTCGCGGACGATGTCGTGGAAGACCATGTAGTTCGCGAGCAGGATCTCGTCCATGCGCCGGATCGCCTGGAAGCAGTGCAGGTCGTGCTCGGCGGACTCGCTCTCGATGTGGCCTGACTCGTTGGCGAGGTCGGCACTGCCGGGATGGATGCGCTCCCCCCGCGCCTCGAGCACCGTCGTGACGGGATGCTGGGCCAGCCAGTCGATCTCGAGGTCGGGATGGAGCTTGCGCAGCTCATCGGCGATCGCAGCGTCGCGCTGCGCATGGCCGAGCCCGATCGGCGAGGAGACGTAGAGCGCTCGCTTGCGACGGGACTTCCCGCGCACCCAGCGCCGGGCCGGCGCCGGCGGCGCGACAAAGTCACGGATCAGGAGGTTGGTCTTGACCGGGTCACGGACGTGCGGCCCGTGACCAGAGCCTTCCAACAGGACGAGCTCGCCACCGGTCGCCTCGGCGAGCCCGATCCCGCGGCCGGGACCGGTGATTGCGTCGTCCGCGCCCTGGATGATGAGCACCGGACAGCGCACGCGGCCGGCGAGCTCGCGCTGCGCCTCAGCGTCGAGCGGATCGCGCACGTTCGTCGCGATCAGCACCTCGGCCGTCGTCTCGAGCCCCCAGCCGACGGCGTCCTCGATCGGCTTCGTCGAGTGCGGCTCGGTGAACATCTGCGAGAAGAAGAACTCGAGGAACCCGCGAAAGTCGCGCAGCCAATAGTGGCGGTTGTACTTCGCCCAACCCTCGTCGGTGTCGAGCTCGTCGGCCCAGCTGTACTCCCCTCGCCAAGGCAGTGGCTCGCCGAGTGCGACGGCCGGGCAGATGAAGACGGCGCTCTCAACCCGCTCCGGGTTGTCGGCCGCCAGGAGGAGGGCCCGCTGCGCACCCTGCGACAGTGAGACGAGGACCGCACGCCCGGTTTCGGTCGCGTCCATCACGGCCAGCGCGTCCGCCGCGAACTCGCGCTCCTCGTAGCCGGACTCCGGCCGGTCGGAGCGCCCGTTGCCGCGCCCGTCGAAGGTCAGCACGCGGCAGTGGCGCGCCAGGTACGGAATCTGCATCTTCCAATGGCGCGAGTGGATGATCGACCAGGTCGGCAGCAGGAGGACGGTCGGGCCGCCCGCGCCGTATACCTCCCAGTACAGCCGCACGCCGTCCCGCTCGACATAGCCGGACTCGTCGGGGTAGCGAGCTCTCGTCTGCTCGCGCGTGTCGGTAGTCAGCTCGACAGCCATCCGTCGATCCAGTCGAGCAGTTCCTGGTGCCCCTCGGTGATTCCGGAGAGGCGCTCCAGAATGATCCCCTCGTTGAATGTGATCACGAGCGAGACGAGCGCTCCGAGCGGCATCTCGATTCCGTAGTGCTCCCGCGGCTCGGTGAAGGCCTCCGTCAGGACCGCTCGCCACTCGGCATTCACGCGGTCGACCCGTTCCTTCAGCTCGGGCCGGTTCCAGGCAAGCGCCTGCAGCTCGAACCAGACCTTCTCGTACGCAAAGTCCTCGCTCGTCAGATACCGCATCGCCGTCCTCCATTTCTCGAGAAAGGGGACGTCGGCGGCGTACATCTCGCGCTGCCGTGCGATCTGTCGTTCGGTGAAGCGTTCGAGCACCCGCACGAGCAGGTTCTCGACCGAGCCGAAGTAGTAGAGGACGAGGCCGTGGTTGACGCCCGCCTCCTCGGCCAGGCGCCGCGTGGTGATGCCGGCGTAGCCGGCGTCCACGAGCACGCGCTCGGCCGCGTCGAGGAGAGCCTCCTCGGCGGCCGAGCGCGCGACCGAGACCTTGGCTATGTCAACTCCCAGAGTGCGTTCACGATCCTCCAGCCGTCCGGCGTCCGTACGAGCTGAACGTACTCCCTGTAGACGGCCGACCGGACTGTCACGTTCGCGATCGTGTCGTAGACGTCCTCGACCTCGATCTCGATCCGGCGGTCGCCGGGGTCGCGCTCACGGCCGACTCCTCGTTCGGTGGCCGCGATCATCCATGCGGCTGTCGTCTCGTTCAGGGTCCGGCGGTCCTTCTCGGGCGAACGTTTGGCGAGGCCCGGGTGAAGCGCGCGCTCCATCCGGGCCGCATCACCGTCGAACCAGCCCTCGAAGTAGTCGAGCACCGCGTTCACGATCGCCGTTTCGACCGTCGTTCGCTCCTCGACGGCCATCAGCGCCGCCTCAGCCGGTCGACCAGGCTGTTGAACCGCGCCCGCCAGACCATCAGCAGCATCGACACTGCACTCGCGCCTCCCGCGACCAGCGTGGGGATGAGGTCTTCGCCCATGTGGTGCGCGAGGATCACGGGAAGATCTCCGTCGTGCAGTCGCCGCCTTGGAGCCGGACCTCGTGCGCGCGGGCGGGGCCATTCGGCCGGTCGTGCAGGTCGAGGAAGAAGTCGCGGTCGACCTCCATGCCGCCGTTGGGATCGCAGTTTATGCGCAGCAGCCACGACTTGAGCTCGGGATAGAACTGGTTGTCCCAGGTCGAGTAGAGCGAGTTGCTGACGTAGAGCCGCCGTCCGTCGAACGAGAGCTGGAGCATCTGTGGGCCACCGTTCAGCTCGCGGCCGGCGTCGTTGGGCTTGCCGAGCACGCCGCCGAGCCAGAGCTGCCCGGTCAGCTTCGGGTTCGCGGGGTCGGAGACGTCGTACTGGCGCAGATCGCCGTGCAGCCAGTTCGAGAAGTAGAGGAAGCGGTCGTCCATCGAGAGGACGAGGTCGGTGATCAGGCCCGGCACGGGGAAGGGCCAGCCTTCGAGCTCGATGCTCTCGACCGCGATCACCTGGTCGGCGCCCCAACCACCGTTGTCCCGCCGGAACCGCCACATCGTGCTCGAGAGCGCGGCGCCGACGAAGCCCTCTTCCGCCTCGGGGTCATGAAGCCAGCGCACTTCGAGCGGGACGAGCCCCGTCTCGCCGAGGTCGACCGTCTGCGTGACACTGCGCTCCTCGAGATTCCAGAAGTGGAGGCGGCTGCCGTAGTGGCCCGCCGCCACGTCGTCGAGGTCGAACCCCTTCTCGTAGGCCTTCGGCTCCCCGAACTCCGATGAGATCAGCACGTTCTTGCGCGGCTGGTACCAGAAGTCGTAGTTGAGCCGAGGCGTTTCGCCGCCGTTCTCCCAGCGCCCTTTGACCTCGAAGGTCTTCGCGTCGAGGACCGCGAACCCGCCGGCGCCGTTCCCGTCCGCGTCGCCGAGCATGCTGATCACGATGTTGTCGCCCGGCATGCAGTGCACGGTGTGGGGCCGCGTGTAACCGGTCTTCGCGACCAGCTCGTCCGCCTCGATCACCTTCTCGATCCGCGGCCGGCGCGGGTCGTCCTCGACGTTGACGATGTGGATCCGCGACGACCGGAAGCCCGGCACGATGAGGTGCGAGCGATCCGGCCCGTGGCAGGCCGAGCTACAGCGGTTCCAGCCGAAGTGGTGGAGCTCGTCGCCCACATTCGGCATCGGCGTCTCGTGCACGATCCGCCCGGTGTCGGCGTCGACGACCGCCAGGAAGTCCGGCGCATCGACGCCCGTGCCCTCGTGCAGGCAGGCGAGGTAGAGGAATTCCTCCGGCGGTCCCTCGAGCGCGGCCTGTGGCGACGCGTAGAACGATGGGGTGCTGTGCTCAGGCATGTTTCCTCCTTGTCGTGTCGCCTAAGTCATATGACTAAGTCATTTGACCTGATCTGGATTTGGATGTCAAGTCCGCTCGCGGACGTTCTCGTACTCGCGTTAGATTGGTGCCGCCTTGAGCGACGTGCAACGGATCCTTGTCACCGGCGCGGCAGGCAAGGTCGGGCAGGCGTTCATCACCAGGTTGCTCGGCTCAGCAGATGAGCGCTTCGACGGATTCGTCGTGCGGGCTCTGTGCCACAACCGGAAGCTCGAGCCAGGTCTCCGCCTCGAGGTGCTGACGGGTGCCATCGAGCACCGCGAGACGTCCGAGCTGGCCGTGGCCGGCGCGACGCACGTCTTGCATCTGGCCACGAGCAAGGAGACGCCCGACTCGATCATGGACGTGGCGGTCAAGGGCATGTTCTGGCTCCTCGAGGCGTGCCGCACGAGCCCCACGTTCGAACAGTTCATCCTTGTCGGCGGCGACGCCGGGGTCGGGCACTTCTTCTATCCGCATCCGGGCCCCGTGACCGAAGCGCAGAGCCACACTGCCTACCCGGGCTGCTACGCGTTGTCCAAGGTCCTCGAGGAGGTGATGCTCGAGCAGTACGAGATCCAGTACGACCTGAACGGGTGCTGCCTGCGCGCGCCGTGGATCATGGAGAAGGACGACTTCAAGTACCAACTGTCCTTCGGAGACGATGTGTTCGGAGGTCCCCGCTGGCGGGATCTCGTCGGCGCAGAAGCAGCCGACGAATACGTCGAGAGTCAGACGGTTCCGATCATGCTCGACCAGGAAGGTCGCCCGATCAAGCGGAACTTCGTCCACGTGGACGATCTGGTCGACGCGATTCTCGCGGCGATCGATTGTCCCGCGGCGCGGAGGCAGACCTTCAACGTCTGCATGGACGAGCCCGTCGATTACGGCGAGCTCGGCGCGTATCTAAGCGAGTCCCGCGGCCTACCGACCGTCGGCGTTCGCACGCCGTATTTCTCGACGTGGCTCGACAACGCCAAGGCGAAGTTCCTTCTCGGCTGGCGGCCCCAGTACGACCTGAAGAGAATGACCGACGCCGCCTGGGACTACCGGCGGCGGGACGATGAGCCGCGGGTGGTCTGGTACCCAGGCTGAGAATTCACGAAGGAGGCGACATGGCAGACATCAGGATCCATCGCTACAGCGTTGACGACCCGGCCGACCTCGAGGAGCTCCTCGCCCGGCGGGCCGAGCTGATCACGGCCATCCGGGCGGACCACCCCGGCCTCGTCGAAGCCCGCCTGATCCGCCTCGAGGACGGCACGCTCATCGACACGTGGCGCTGGCGTTCCGCCGAGGAGATGCAGGTGGCGCTCGCGGCAGCACCGACCTTTCCCGAGGTCCGCGCGGCGATGTCTCTCACCCGAAACGGAAGCGCCGAGGACGGCGAGATCGTCGACGAGCGGTAATGGCACCTTGCGCATCGCGGTGACCGGCGCCGGCGGTCAGCTCGGCGGCCAAGTCGTGGAACTGCTGGCCGCTGAGGAAGCGCACGAAGTCGTCGCCGTCTCCCGACGGGAGCCTGCGTCCGCGCCGCAGTCGCCGCACGTCACCGCGGTCGCCGCAGACTACGCAGACCCGGTCGCGCTTCGGGCTGCACTGCGGGGCGTCGACACGCTCGTGTTCGTCTCCAGCGACGGTGAGACGGCGAAGGTCGTCCTCCACCATCAGAACGTGGTCCGGGCCGCCGCTGACAGCGGCGTCGCGCACATCGTTGCGCTGAGCGGCCTCGATGCCGACCTGAGGTCGCCGTTCTGTTACGCGGTCACCTACGGCCATACCGAACAGCTCCTCTACGACAGTGGCTGCTCGGTCTCCATCGCCAGAGCATCGATCTTCACCGAGTTCTTCATGCGGTGGCTGACCCGCGCCCGTGCGAGCGGCCAGATCCGCCTGCCGGCCGCCGACGGGCGCATCTCGCTGGTGTCGCGTGCCGACGGCGGCCACTGCCTGGCGGCGCTTGCCACGGCTGCGCCCACCGGTCGGCATCACGACGTCACCGGGCCGGAGTCGCTCGACCTGGCCACGATCGCCGCGCTGGCCCAGCACGCGTGGGGGGAGCCGGTCGAGTACGTCGATCTGGCGCCGGCCGAGTACTGCATCGAGGTGGCACGGGAGGGTGAGTCGCCCTGGTGGCTCTATGCGTTCTCGTCGATGTTCGACGCGGTACGCGAGCAGCGCTGGGCTGCAGTGTCGGAGGAGGTCCTCCGGATCACCGGTCGCGCTCCAACACCGCTGCGTAGCGTGCTCGCCCAACGCCTCGCGTAGGCTCTCGATCTGGGCGCTCTTCCCTGGCTCGACGAGTCGGAGCTCCGCATCGGTCTCGGCTGCATGCGTCTGTCGACGGGCGAGCCTCGCGCCGAGGAAGACGTGTTCGAGACGATCGCCGCGGCGGCTGACTCCGGCATCACCGTTTTCGACAC
>JAXIPI010000043.1:0-17499 GCA_045403015.1 Gaiellaceae bacterium
CGAAGACGATCTACGAGCTGACCGCGAACCTGCGGGCGGGCCGAAACACATTCACCTGGTTCCCGCATTGGTCGGTCGGCGCGCGCACGTACCTCGTGCGGATCACGACCACCGACTCAGCCGGCAACCGGCGCACGTACGGCGACGACACCGCGCGCCGAGGACGGAAGCTGAAGTCGGCGGTGGTGCGAGTTCTCGGGGTCGACGCCGGCTTTACCGCCGAGAGTTACGTCGCGACCAGCTCGGCCCGCCTGGCGATCGAGACCGATGCAGAGTCGCTCACCCTGCAGACCTTCCGCGCCGGGCCGGAAGAAGGCCCGACGCACAGCGACTCGCTGATGAACGGCGTGCCGGTGAACCAGCCGGTGACGATTCCCTGGGCGGCCCGAAGCCGCCGGGCGACGCTCAACTTCGCGGTCGGCCCCTGGGCGACAGGCGTCTACTTCGTGAAGCTGACGGCGAACGACGGCCGGATCGGCTACGCGCCGTTCACCATCCGGCCGACGACCTTCGGCTCGACGAGCCGGATCGCGGTCGTGATCCCGACGAACACATGGCAGGCATACAACTTCCGCGACTCGGACGGGAACGGCTGGGGCGATACGTGGTACGCGAAGGGCGCGCAGAGCACCGCACGGCTCGGCCGGATGTTCCTTCGCCGCGGCGTCCCTCCGCAGTGGCGGAAGTACGACGTCGGCTTCCTCCGCTGGATCCACGCGACGGGTAAGCAGCCGGAGTTCATCACCGAAACCGACCTGGAATCGATCCGCACCCCGGAGGAGCTGGTCGCCCTCTATGACCTCGTCATCTTCCCCGGCCACACCGAGTACGTGACGGCCCACGAGTACAACCTGATCGAGGGCTACCGCAACCTCGGCGGCAACCTTGTGTTCCTCTCCGCGAACAACTTCTTCTGGGAGGTGCGCCTCGAGGGGCGCACGCTGAGACGGACGCGGCTCTGGCGGAGCATCGGCAGGCCCGAATCCTCGATCATCGGCGTCCAGTACCGGGCAAACGACGACGGCCGGATCCAACGCCCCTTCGTCGTCCGCTCCGCCACGACGGCGCCGTGGCTCTGGGCCGGCACGGGGCTCGGCGACGGTTCCGTGTTCGGACAGGAGCTCGGCGGCTACGGAATCGAGATCGACCAGGCGACGGCTGTGACGCCGGCGGGGACGATCGTCCTCGCCGACATTCCCGATCTCTACGGCCCGGGTCTCACCGCGCAGATGACGTACTACGAGACGCCGGCGGGCGCGAGGGTCTTCGCCGGCGGCGCGATCGACTTCGGCGGCAGCGCGATGATCACTGCCGTCCGTCGCATGCTCGAGAACCTGTGGGCACGTCTGGCGTCGCCGTAGGCTTCGCCGCGGTTCTCGAAACACCACAGCGCTGGGGTACCATCACGCTCATCATGATCTGGCGATCGCTTGTCATCGCTGGATACGCCGCCCTCGCCGCGATCGTGGGTATCGCTCACGGCGGCCGAGGACTACTGACCCTCGGCTTTTTCTACTTCTGCGCCGGGGCCTGGGTCGTGTTCATCCTGGCCTGGAACTGGGCCTCCCGCCGGGCCGGTCGGTGGCACGGCCAACGACTCGAAGGGCCTCGCTAGGCTGCAACGGCAGATGCCTCGGGGACGTCGCGGGGCCCGAAGCGGAGCGCGACCGAGGCAAAATAGAGCGCGAAGACGGTCATTCCGGCCGCGATGAGCACGAAGACCGGGCGCGTCCCGAACGCCTGGAGCAGCGGACCTGCAGCGGCCAGACCGACCGGCCCGGCGAGCATCGCGATCGTCAACACCGCCGTCATCAGCTTCGGCCGCAGCGCTTCGGGCGTTCGCGTCGTCATCAGGCCGATCACGGGCGCGTTCACGAGCGGCTGAGGAATCGTCGAGGCGAACAGCGCGGCCATCGTCGCCCAGAGCGGAAGGTCGAGCCCCAGCAGCCAGATCGGGAGCGTCAGCGCGACGATGCCGATCGCCGCGAGCTTCAGCGGCTTGAAGCGCGGCATCAGCTTCATGGCCAGAACCATGCCGAGGAGCGCGCCTGCCCCGAGGGAGGCGAACAGCGCACCCGCCACGCGGGAGCTCTCGCTGAACTCGTCGAACGCGAGCACCGGCAACGCCGCGGAGAGCGCCGAGCCGAACATGTTCAGGAACACAGCGGCGAGACCGATCCGCCAGAGCAGCGGGTCGCGAAGCAGAAAGCGAAGGCCCGCGAAGACACCGCGCGCGTCATCCGTCTGCGGCAGCGGCGGTCGTGACGGGACGAACAGCGTCAGCGTCAGGAAGGAGAACAGGAAGGTCGCGGCATCGATGTAGAGCACGCTCGTCGCGCCGACGGCGGCGATCAGGAGGCCCGCGACAATCGGTCCGAGCAGGTTCGTCAGCGTCGTCGCTCCCTCGATGACCGCATTCGCCTGCGCCACCGTCGTCTCGTCCTCGCCGACGAGCTCCGGCAGGATCACGCGCTGCGAGGCGAAGAACGGCGCGAGGAAGCAGCCGATCGCAAAGACGATCACGAGCAGCAGAGGAAAACTGAGCATCCCCGCCGAGTGCAGGAGCGGTATCAAGCACATCAACGGCGCACGAGCAAGATCCGATAGTTGCATCGTGCGGCGCGCACCGAACCTGGCGACGACTGCGCCGCTCGGGATCCCGAGCAGCGCGACGGGCGCCATCTCCACCGCGAGAACGATCCCCATCCTCGCCGCGGAGCCCGTGGTCACGAGCACGAACCAGGGCAGGGCGAGGAAGGTGATCCGCGAGCCGAGCGAAGAGACGATCTCGGCCACGATCAGCGCGGCGAGGGAACGGTTGCGCAGGATGCTCATCGCGCGAATATAAGACGTCCGTACGTTTTTGTAAAGTGGGGACATGCCGAAGGTGTCGCTCGAGCACAAGCAGCGCCGCCGCGAGGAGATCCTCGAGGGTGCACAGCGCGCGTTTGCGCGGCACGGCTACGAAGGAGCGACCGTTGCCCGCCTCGAGGAGGAGACGGGTCTCTCACGCGGCGCGATCTTCAGCTACTTCGAGAACAAAGAGGCCCTCTTCATCGGCGTCGTCGGCCGCTCCTCGGCGCGCCTGGTCGAGATCTGGCTCGAGCGGGGCTTCCGGGCGTTGTTGGAGGCGATCGGGCACGAGGATCCCGAGTGGCTCTCGGTCCAGATCGAGGCAACCCGGCGCGTCCGTACCGAGGACCGCTTCCGCGAGCAGCTCGCGCGCCTCGACGCCGAGGCCAAGAGAACGCGGCCGTCACGCCTCGAGCGGCTGCAGCCCCTGGTCCGGGAGGACATCCCGATCGAGGTGACGGTGCAGTTCCTCACCTTCGTCGCCAACGGCCTCGCAATCGCGCGCACGACCGGCGACGAGCTTCCCGATCTCGACCTTCTCAACGAGCTCGTCGAGTCAGGCGTCGGGCGTCGTTAGCCGTCCACACCGCGGCATGCCGAAACTGAGGACGCGGCGGACGATCGTGCCCTGGGTCGCGACCTCGATGTGGACGCACTGGCGGCCGGCAACCAGGAAATAGCCGCCGAACTGCGTGCCGCGATTCCACGGCTCCCGAGAAGTCGTCGCGCGGCATGCCTCGAAGCGGACGCTCCGGGTTCCCCGATCGAGCGCGACGCCACGCCCGTTGTGCTGGGTGTTGTTGTAGCCGAGCGACGCGTGTCCCCGCGACCGCCCGGCGATGGTCACGGTCGGAGCGGCATTACGGTCGACGACGACGAGCACCTTGACCGGCCAGGCGCCCGGGCCTCCCGGCCGCCAGCGGTCGTAACCGGACTTCATGCCGACGAAGGCCACGTGGCCGGCGACGACCGCACGCTCCTGCCAGCCCTGGCCGAGGTCGCCGAACTGCCTCGTGGCGCAGGTGCGAACGTACGGCTCGGGCTCGTCGGCGAGCGCAGGGACCGCCGCGACGAGGACCAGAAGCAGCGCAACCGCGATGCGCATGCCCGGAATGTTATGACAGCCCGAGCTCCGACCGGTAGGCGTCCGCGTAGATCTGCTTCAGCTTCTGGACGCGCTCGACGTAGCGACGCGTCTCCGCGAACTGGATCCCCTTCCCCTCGTCGCGCCAGCGATCGACGTTCGACTGGCCGGCGTTGTACGCGGCGAGCGCAAGCTTCTCGTCCCCGTATTTGTCGAGGAGATGACGGAGGTACCACGAGCCGTAGCGAACATTCAGCTCCGGGTCGACGAGGTCCGATTCGTGCCAGCCGTGGCCGCCGGTGCGGTCGGCGATTCCCTGCGCTGTCTCGGGCAGCAGCTGCATCAGCCCGATGGCGCCGGACGACGAAACCGCGTCTGCGTCGAACTTCGACTCCTGGTAGATCACCGCGGCGACGAGCTGCGGGTCGAGGTGGTAGTTCTCGGCATGGCCCGTGACGATCTGCTCGTACCGGAGGGGATAGCGGAGGCGCTCGTACCAACGCGGCTCGGTCTCGAAGACGTAGAGCGCGAAGCCGCCGAGGATGAGCGCGACCAGCGCCAGGCTGGCAAGGCGGGTCATGCCTGCGTCAACTCCGCCATCACCTGCTCGACCCAGGCGTCGAGCTCGTCAAGCGTCCCGGTGTTGACGTAGGCGTAGTCGGCTCGCTGCACCTTCTCCTCGTCCGGCAGGAGCCGAGTGTCGCGGTTGTCGGGCGCAACGCGACGTCGCTGCTCACGCACCTTCGCGGGCGCCGTGATCACGACGACCTTGTCGAAGCGCTTGTCGCCGCCCGTCTCGTAGAGAAGGGGCACCTCGGTGACCGAGACCGCCGGCGGATTCGGCAACTCACCGAGCTGGTCGCGCCAGGTCAGGTACTCCTGAGCAACGCGGGGATGCAGCAGCTGCTCGAGGAAGTCGAGCTTCGACCGGTCGCCGAATACGACGTTTGCGACGCGTGCGCGATCGATCGACCCGTCCACACCGAGCACCCCCTCCCCCAGCTCGGCCACGATCGCGTCCCGCACCTCGGGATCGCTTCGCAGCAGGTGGTGGACGATCTCGTCGCTCGACACAGTGGCGGCGCCTGCCCGCTGGAATGCGTACAAAGCCTCGCTCTTCCCGGCGCCGATACCGCCGGTGATCGCGACCGCGATCGGCCGCGGCACGGCCTAGGCGGTGGGAGGCGTTTCGGGCTCGTCGCCGGACGCCGCCTCGGCGTCGACGGTCGCCTCGACCGCCGGCTCATCGTCTGCGGCCGCCTCGGCGTCGCCAGTCGACTCGGCTTCGACTTCGACCTCGGCCACGGCGTCGGCTTCCGGTGCCGGGGCGTCTTCGAGCTCCGGTTCGGCTGCGGCCTCGGGCTCCGCGGCCTCAGGCTCTGCAGCCTCCGGCTCGACGACCTCCGGCTCGACCTCTGCCTCCGGTGCGGCAGCAGCCTCGGCCTCCGGCTCAGCGGCTGCCTCGGTCTCGGCCTCCACCGTCGCGTCGCCGTCGCTCTCGAGCGGGGGCGCCTCGTCAGCCGAAGCGGAACCGGCCGGGAAGACGTCCTCGGAAAGATTCAGGTTCGGCGTCAGGTGCACCGACTCACCGCCGTCGGCGCGCGGGAGCGGCTCCTGGCCCTCCTCGACGCGCTTCAATGAGAGCGAGAGGCGCCGGCGCTCCGCGTCGACCTCGAGGATGAGCACGTTGACCGCGTCGCCCTGGGAGACGACTTCGCGCGGATTCTCGACGTGGTGTTGCGCAAGCTCGGAGATGTGCACGAGCCCCTCGACCCCGGGGAGAATCTCGACGAACGCTCCGAAGGTGACGACCTTCGTCACGCGCCCCTCGACGACGTCGTTCTCGGAGTAGCTCTCGAGCACCTGCTGCCACGGATCCGACTGCGTCTGCTTGAGGCCGAGCGAGATGCGCTGGCGGTCGCGGTCGATGTCGAGCACCTTGACCTTGACCTCCTGGCCGATCTCGAGCACCTCCGACGGGTGGTTGACGTGGCTCCACGACAGCTCGGAGATGTGGATCAGGCCGTCCATCCCGTTCAGGTCGACGAACGCGCCGAAGTCGACGATGTTCGAGATCGTGCCCTCGACCACGTCGCCCGGGTTGAGCCGGTCGAGGATCTGCTGGCGCTGATCCTTGCGCTCGTCCTCAAGGACGGCGCGACGGGAGAGCACGACGTTGTTGCGCGAACGGTTCAACTCGATCACCTTGCAGCGAAGCTCGGTCGCCATGAACTCGTCCAGGTCCTGCACACGCCGGATGTCGACGAGCGAGGCAGGTAGGAAGCCGCGGACGCCGAGGTCGAGGATCAGGCCGCCCTTCACGACCTCGATCACACGCCCCACGACCGGCTCGCCCGACTCGGCGGCCGCCTCGATCTTCTTCCAGGCGAGCTCGAACCGCGCGCGCTTCTTCGAGAGGATCAGGCGCCCTTCGGCGTCCTCCTTCGTGAGCACCAGCGCGTCGATCTCCTCGCCGACCGAAACCTCGTCGGCGGGATTGACCGAGCGGCGGATCGAAAGCTCGGCGACCGGGATGACGCCCTCGGACTTGTAGCCGATGTCGACGAGGACCTCGTCCTTGTCGACCCGCACGACGGTGCCGTGCACAACCTCGCCCTCGTTGATGGTCGGGAAGGTGGACTCGTAGTCCGGGATCAGGTCGCCGTCGGGGCCTTCGACCCAGACGCCTTCTTCCGCCTGCTGCGGCTTTTCTATCGTCTCGTTCGCCATTACGAGTTGCGCAGTATAGCCAGGTCCAACGCGCGCTCACCGTTCGCGGCCCGGCTTGTGATTCCGCGGCACAAAGGCCGTCCGGTCTAGCTCTTCGCGTCGTTCCAGTCGTCGCCGACGCCGACGTCGACGGCCAGCGACGGGTCGAGCGGATACGCGCCGCACATCTCTTCCCGGACGAGATCCTTGATCGCGGTTGTCTCGGTCTCGGGAGCCTCCAGCAGCAGCTCGTCGTGCACCTGGAGGACGAGCTGCGCGCCTCTCCCCTCCTCGCGGAGCCGGTCGTGGATCCGGATCATCGCCACCTTGATCACGTCCGCCGCCGTTCCCTGCATCACGGAGTTGACGGCGAGGCGCTCGCCGAGCGCGCGCGTCTGGCGGTTGCGAACGCGGATCTCAGGGATCGGGCGGCGCCGGCCAAGCAGCGTCGTCACGTAGCCGTCGCGCTCGGCTTGCTCGATCGTGCGCTGGATGAAGTCCTGCACGTGCGGGAAGCGCGCGAGGTAAGTGTCGATGTACTCCTGCGCCTGCTCGCGCGGGATCTCGAGATTCTCCGAGAGCCCGAACGACGAGATGCCGTAGATGATCCCGAAGTTGACCATCTTGGCGACGTTCCGCTCGTCCTTGGTCAGCTTCGCCGGGTCCTTGCCGAGCACCTCGGCCGCGGTTGCCGTATGAATGTCCTCGTTGCGGGCAAACGCCTCGCGCAGCCGGGGCTCCCCGGAGACGTGCGCGAGGATGCGCAGCTCGACCTGGCTGTAGTCGGCCGAGATCAGGCGGTGTCCTTGCTCGGCGACGAAGGCGGACCGGATCTCGCGGCCGAGCTCGGTGCGAATCGGAATCGCCTGCAGGTTCGGGTTCGTGGTCGAGAGACGGCCGGTCGAGGCGGCTGCCTGGTTGAACGTGGTGTGCAGCCGGCCGTCGCGCTCCGAGATCAGGAGCGGGAGCGGCTTGAGATAGGTGTTGACGAGCTTCGAGAGCTCGCGCCACTCCTCGATCACGTTGACGATCTCGTGCTCCCCGCGGATCGAGCGGAGGACGCGCGTGTCCGTGGAATAGCCGGTCTTCCCCTTGCGGCCGGGGGTCAGGCCGAGCACCTCGAACAGGATCCGTGCGACCTGCTGGGTCGAGCCGATCATGAACTCCTCGCCGGCGAGCTCGTACGCCTTCGCCTCGAGCTCCTCGACGCGGTCGGCGAGGCGGGCCGTGATCTCGCCCATGCGGTAGGTGTCGATCTTCACGCCCGCGTCCTCCATCGAGGCGAGGACGGCGGTCAGCGGCAGCTCGATCTCGTCGTAGAGCCGCTCCGAGCCGCGTTCGGCGACACGCTCGCGCATCGGGCCGGCCAGGCGGCGGGCAGCCTCGGCACGGGTGATCAGCGCGGCCGTCTCCTCCTCCGTGGCCGGCTCGGGGATCACCTCGAGCCCGTACTCCCGCTGGAGGTCTTCGATCAGGTACTCGGAGCGGCCGGGCTCGATCAGATACGCCTCGATCAGCGTGTCGTCGGCCGGCGCCATCGTCAGCCGCGGCAGCGACTTGAAGTCGTGCGCAACGAGCTGCGCGTCGCGGAGGCGCGGGATCAGGGTCTCGTCCCACGTGCCGACCGTCACCCCGTCGTCCTGCGCGAGCGCAAAGCGGTCGCCGACGATCGCGAGCCCTGCACGGCCACGCACCTGCGGCAGCTCTGCCTCGCGCCAGGGAACGACGGTCCCGGCGACCGGGATCGGCACGGCTGCGGGGATCGCGTCCTCGAGGTCGTCGATCCGGTTCAGCAGGCCGCGAAACTCGAAGCGCCGGAACATCTCGCGGAGCTGCGAGCGGTCGGGCGGCTCGAGCACGATCCCGGTCGGGTCGAAGTCGAGGTCGAGGTCGCGCCGCATCGTCGCCAACTCCTTGGACATTCGCGCCTGGTCGGCGAACTCGGTGATGTTCTTCCGCCGGGCCGGCGAGAGCTCGTCCGCGTGCGCGATCACCTCCTCGAGCGAGCCGTACTGCGCGATCAGCTGGCCGGCGGTCTTGTCGCCGATCCCCGGAACACCCGGGATGTTGTCCGAAGTGTCACCCTTCAGACCGATGAAGTCCGGCACCTGGTCGGGCCGGATGCCGTAGCGGAGCTCGACCCGCTCGGGCGTGTAGACGTTGACGTCGGCGACGCCACGCGGCGTCATCATCAGCGTGATGTTCGGCGAGCAGAGCTGGAAGGCGTCGCGGTCGGTGGAGACGACCGTCGTCTTCACGCCGGCCTCGTCCGCGCGGGTGGCGAGCGTCGCGATCACGTCGTCCGCCTCCCAGCCCTCGAACTCGAGGTTGCGGTAGCCGAACGCTTCGACGATCGGCCGGAAGTGCGGGAACTGCTCGCGCAGGAGATCTGGCATCGGCCGTCGACCCTGCTTGTAGACCACGTCCGCGGCCTGGGCAACCGCGGCCCGGTGCGTCGGCGTCGAGTCCCACGCGACGGCGACACCTTTCGGCCGGTAGTCCGAGAGCAGCTTGAACAGCATGTTCGCGAAGCCGAGGAGAGCGTTCGTCGGGAAGCCGTCGCTCGTTGCGAGCTCCTCCGGGAGCGCGAAGAAGGCGCGGTACGCGAGGTTGTTGCCGTCGACGAGGAAGAGCTCGGAGTCCCGTGCGGGGCCGTCGTCGAGCTGCAGCTCCTGTCCAGTGAGGGTCTTCGGCACAGACTGAAGCTATCGTCTCGCGACGACGACGCGCCTCGACATTCGACCATTTTCCGACGAGTTCCTGCCCCACGCCGGTGAGCTCCTCGCGGCCCGCCATCACGCTCACCGGGCAGCCGAGCCGCTGCTCTCGGCCAGGTACGAGAACGCTGAAGCCGCAGCCGCCGAGGTCGAGGCGCTCGCGAGGAGCGAGGGGGCCTCGGGTGCTGTCGCCCTTCGCGGCACACGCGTCGTCGGCTTCCTCCTCGGGATGCGGAAGAACGACGACATCTGGGGAGCGAACGTCTGGGTCGAGACCGCCGGGCACGCAGTCGAGGCCCCCGAGGATCTGCGCGACTTGTACGGCGCAGCCGCCGGGCGCTGGGTCGACGAGGGTCGCGACCGCCACTATTCGCTCGTTCCGGCGACGGACCCCGACGTGCTCGACGCCTGGTCGCGGGTGAGCTTCGGCCAGCAGCATGCCTACGGAATCCGCGAGGTGCCCGACGTCGCCTGGCCCGAGAGCGTCCGCCGCGCGGAGGAGCGCGACCTCGATGCCCTCGTCGAGCTGGCGCCGCTCCTCCAGGACCATCAGTCACTGGCGCCCGTCTTCGGAGGCGGGCTGCCGCAGGAGAGCGAGGAAGAGTTGCGCGCCGGGATCCTCGAAGGCCTCAGCAAGGAGGAGACCGGCGACCTCGTCGCGGAGCAGGACGGCCGGATCGTTGGAGCGTTCCAGGTGGTCCCCGTCGAGCTGTCGGGCATGCACGTCGCCCTCGCGCGGCCCGATGGTGCCGCGTTCCTCGGCTGGGCCGCGACGCGGCCGGACGTGCGGGGCTCGGGTGCGGGCGTGGCGCTCACCGACGCCGGGTTCGTCTGGGCACGAGAGCGCGGCTACGAGACGATGGTGACCGACTGGCGGGTGACGAACCTGCTCGCGTCTCGCTTCTGGCCGCGCCGAGGCTTCCGCGAGTCGTTCCTCCGCCTCTACCGGCGCATTCCGTAGGGCCGCCACCCGCGGACGGACCCGTAGGTATGGTCGCGCGTCATGCCGAGGATCCCGCTGCCGTCGGGCTCTCGCATCGCGATCGTCAACGCCCCCGACGACGCGCTCGTGCTGAGGCCCCCGCCACCGTCCGAGGGCATTGCGGACGTGGGCGCCGCCGTACGCGATGCGCTTCGCTTCCCGCTCTCCGGCGCGCCGCTCGAAGCCCTCGTCAAGCGCGGCGGGACCGTGACGATCGTCGTCGAGCCGCCTGAACTGCCGCTGCCCGGCGCCCCGAACGACCCGCGCCGCGAGGCGCTCGCGGCCACGCTCGTCGAGCTCGAGCGGCTCGGCGTGGCGTCGCGGCGACAGACGATCCTGATCGCAGGCGGTCTCAATCGCCGCGCCGGACACCGGGAGCAGGAAGCGCTCCTCCCACCCGTGTCGGCTCGCCGGTTCCACGGCGTGGTCGACGTTCACGACGCGGAGTCACCGGACCTCGTCCATCTCGGTGACGCCGGTCGCACACCGATACGCGTCAACCCGAAGCTGCTCGAAACCGACCTCGTCGTCTGCGTCACCGCCGCGGAGACCGTGCTGCACGGCGGCCCAGGTGCGCTGCTCGGCGCATGCGGCCCGGAGACGCTTCGGGCCGCAACGGCGTACTCGCTGCTCGAGACGGCGGCCGCACATGGCTGGCAACTGGGTCTGGCGCTCGAGCGGATGCTCGGCGCCCGCGTGCCGGTGATCGGGACGTCGCTCGTGCTCAATCCGCCGCGACTCCTCGGTCGCTTCCGCGGCTACCCGTACGAGGAGGCGTCTCTTCGCCACCTCGTCGCCTCACCCCTGCGCCGGTTCTCACTCCTTCCTCCCGGTCTGCGCCGCAAGATCCTCCAGGACCTCGCGCGCGAGCTGACGGTCGTCGCGGCGTTCGCCGGACCGCCCTCGGTCGCTCACGCGGAAGCTCTCCTGCGCGGGATTGCACGACGCTCGGTTCGGCTCGAGCAGCCTCTCGACGCAATCGTGATCGGGATGCCGTGGAAGCACCAGCACTCTCCGCGCGAGCGGCTGAACCCGCTCACCGTGGCAACAACCGCGCTCGGGCTGGCGCTCAGGCTCTGGCGCGACTCGTTTCCCGTCGCCGAAGGTGGAACGGCGATCGTGCTCCACCGGCTCTCTCGTCACTTCGCGCACGGGACGCAGGATCCGTATCGGACGCTCTTCCACGCGCTCCGCGACGGTCGAACGAGATCCGAGCTGGCCGCAGGCGAGCAGGCGGCGGCCACGGACGCTCGGGCCCTCGCCGCCTACCGCACCGGCCGCGCCTGCCATCCCCTCCTGCCGTACGTCGATTGGAACAGTTGCCGGCCGGCACTCGATCGGCTCGGCGCGGTCCTCGTCGCCGGCTGCCGCGACCACCAGGCCGCACGGACGCTCGGCTTCGTGCCGACGCATGGAGTCGCCAGCGCATTGGAGATGGCGCACGGCCGCGCCGGTGGCGAGGCCCGGATCGGCGTCCTGCTGAGCCCGCCCTATTTCCCGCTCGAGGTCGGCTAGGCCTGACCGAGCTTGTGTTACAGGAACACAAGCTCGAGCCACGGAACGAAGCCGGTTCGCGAGGAGCTTGTGTTACAGGAACACAAACTCCGGTCCCCTCGAGGTCGGCTAGTCGATGCCGAGGTAGGCCTTGCGGACGCGCTCGTTCTCGCGCAGATCCTTCGCCGGTCCCTCGAGTGCGATCACGCCGGTCTCGAGCACGTAGCCGCGGTTGGCCGCGTCGAGCGCCATGAGGGCGTTCTGCTCGACGAGCAGGATCGGCGTCCCCTGCGCGTTGATCGCCCGCACGATCTCGAAGATCCGCTCGACGAAGATCGGCGCCAGCCCCATCGACGGCTCGTCGAGAAGGAGGAGTTTCGGCCGCGCCATCAGCGCCCGGCCCATCGCCACCATCTGCTGCTCTCCGCCCGACATCGTCCCAGCCTTCTGCTGCTTGCGCTCGGCGAGGCGCGGGAAGAGGTCGAAGACGCGGTCGAGATCCTCCGGGAAGTTGGCGCGGTCCGTGCGCTGGAACGCGCCCATCTCCAGGTTCTCGAGCACGGTCATGCGCGGGAAGAGGCGGCGGCCCTCGGGAGACTGCGCGATCCCCATCTTCACGATCGCATGTGGCGGCGCGTTGGTGATGTCCGTGCCCGCGAAGTTGATCGAGCCCTGGCGCGGGTGGTTGACGCCGTTGATCGAGCGGAGCGTCGTCGACTTGCCGGCGCCGTTCGCGCCGATCAGCGTCACGACCTCCCCCTCGTGCACTTTCAGCGAGATCCCCTTGAGCGCATGAATCGCGCCGTAATAGGTGTGGACGTCATCGAGCTCGAGGACGATGCCCTCCCCGACCTCAGCCATGACTCGTCGCGCCCTTCCCGAGGTACGCCTCGATCACGCGCTCGTCCTTCTGGACGTCGCGCGGCGTGCCCTCGGCGATCTTCTCGCCGTAGTCGAGCACAGTGACGCGGTCTGAGAGGCCCATCCCGACCTTCATGTCGTGCTCGATCATCAGGACGGTCAGACCGCGATCGTCCCGGAGCTGGCGGACGAACGTCGTGAACGCCGCCGTCTCCTGTGGGTTCATGCCTGCGGTCGGCTCGTCGAGCAGCAACAGCTTCGGCTCGGTCGCGAGCGCGCGCGCCACCTCGAGCCGCCGCTGGTCGCCGTACGGGAGGTTTCGCGCCATCTCGTTGTGGCGTCCCGGGAGCCCCGAGTAGGTGAGCAGCTCGCGTCCGCGCTCGTTGGAATCGCGCTCCTCCCGACGCACCTTCGGGGTGCGCAGGATCGAGCCGAAGATGCCGCCACTCGTGCGGCAATGCATCCCGACGAGCACGTTCTCGAGCGCGGTCATGTGCTGGAAGAGCCGGATGTTCTGGAACGTTCGGCCGACACCGAGTGCGGTGATCGCGTGGGGAGGCTTCGCCGTCACGTCCGTGCCGTCGAAGACGATCCGTCCCGCGGTCGCCCGGTAGACGCCGGTGAGCATGTTGAAGAACGTCGTCTTGCCGGCTCCGTTCGGGCCGATCAGCGAGACGATCGAGCCCTGCGGGATCGTGAAGTCGATGTCGTTCGTCGCAACGAGGCCACCGAACTCCTTGCGGACGGTCTCGGCGACGAGCAGATCAGGCTGCGGGTCAGTCATTGCTCATGTCGCGATCCGTGTCTGCACCCTCGTGCATCACGTCGTAGAACGGCGTGTCGTGGACGCCGAGCTCGAGCTCGCGCTTGTGCCGTCGCTCGGGGATCAGCCCTTCGGGCCGGAAGAGCATCATCACCACGATGATCACCCCGTAGAAGCCGAACTGGTACTTCGTCGGGTCGAAGTCGATCCCGCCTTCCTGGAGCTTGGAGCCAAAGGTCGCGAGGCCTTCGACGTTCAGGTAGCCGAGGATCATCCCGCCGAGGATCACCCCCCAGATCGAGCCCATCCCGCCTAGAATGACCATGCAGAGCAGGAAGACGGAGATGTTGAAGTAGAAGTCCGCCGGGAAGGCTCCGCTCTTGAAGCTCGCGTAGTAGGCACCGGCGACGCCGCCGAAGAAAGCGCCGATCGCGTACGACCAGGTCTTCGTCCGCATCAGTGGCACGCCCATCGCGGCGGCGGCGGTCTCGTCCTCGCGGATCGCGATCCAGGCGCGACCGAGCCGCGAGTCGCGCAGCCGCATCGAGCAGAAGACCGTGAAGAGCAGCAGCAGGAGCGCTGTCCAGTAGAACCATTGCGCGCGCTCGAACGATTGCTGGTAACTGAGCGGCAGGCCGAGCGACTCGCCGACGCTGCCGAAGCCGGGCGAGTCGATCGGGCTGATCCCGAAGGTGCCGTGCGTGAGGTCGAAGCCGAAGACGTTGTCGCCGTTGCGGACGACCTGCGGGATGATCTCGCCGAAGCCGAGCGTCACGATCGCCAGGTAGTCGCCGCGCAGGCGCAGGGTCGGCAGGCCGATCAGGATGCCCGCCGCCGCGGTCAGCGCCCCGGCCATGACGAGCACGAGCCAGATCGAGAGGTGGATGCCCGGGACGTTGTCCGCGATCCCGACCGCGCCGAAGTGGAATGTCCACTGGTCGAACTGCTGCGAGGCGAACCACGCCGCCGTGTACGCGCCCACGGCGTAGAACGCGACGTAGCCGAGGTCGAGCAGGCCCGCGTAGCCGACGACGATGTTCAGGCCGACGGCCATCATCGTGAAAGCGATCATGATCACCATCGACCCGAGCGCAGGGATGAAGTCGCCGAGCAGCGGCAGGTCGGCAAGCGACTCGACGTACTTCGGGTAGAGGAAGCCGAGGACGATCAGCCCCGCGGCCACGAACGCGCCGGGACCATAGCTCCGCAGCCGGGACTGAACGGCGGTCACGCCCCCTCCGGGGTCTGCTCGCCGAGGATGCCCTCGGGCCGGAAGACGAGGATCAGGATCAGGATCCCGAACACGATCGTGCGGGTCCAGTCGGAGCCGGGGGCGAACCAGGTGAGGCCCTCGTTGAAGGCCTGGATGAAGCCGATCACGAGCGCGCCGAGGACGGCCCCGGGGAGGTTGCCGATCCCGCCGAGCACGGCGGCGGTGAACGCGATTAGCCCGAGCTCGAAGCCCGTGTCGTAGCGCATGTTGAACTGAAGCAGGTAGACGATCCCGGCGGCACCCGCGAGGGCGCCGGCGAGCGCGAACGCGACGGAGATCGTCCGGTTCACGTTGATCCCCATCATCGCCGACGCCTCCGTGTCCTGGGAGACGGCGCGCATCGCCTTCCCCTGCTTCGTCGAGCGGACGAACCAGCTGAGCAGGATCAGGACGGGGATCGTGATCAGGAGCGCGGAGAGCTTGTTCCACGAGTAGGTGACCTCGCCGATCCCGATCGCCTCCGTGCGCGGGATGAACGACGGCACCGAGTGAAAGTTGACGCCGTAGAACGCGAGCGAGACGTTCTGGATGATGAAGGACATGCCGACCGCGGTGATCAGCGCCGCGAGGCGCGGCGCGCGGCGCAGCCGCCGGTAGGCGACGAACTCGATCCCCGCGTTCACGATCGCGAACAGGACCATGATCACGACGAGCGTCAGGATCATCCCGCCGACCACACCCGCCACCGATGTCCCCTTGTCGAGACCGAGCACGTTGACGATCACCGACCACGCGACGAGCCCCGAGAGCGCGAAGACGTCGCCGTGCGCGAAGTTGATCAACTGCAGGATCCCGTAGATCAGCGTGTAGCCGAGCGCGACGAGCCCGTAGATCGTGCCGTTCGTCAGCCCGATCAGGCCGACGTTGATGAACTCGGCCGGGCCCTGGATGAAGTTGACGACGAGCCAGATCCCGACGAGGGCGAGCAGCCCGATGCCGATGAGCGAGACGAAGCCCGCCTTCCGCAGCTTGTCGAGTGTGGTCGTCACTGCCTGTGCCGCCATGACGGGAAGAACCTAAAGGAAAGTCGGGGGAGGGCAAAGGCCCTCCCCCGACTTTTGTCGCGTTGAGGTCGTCCCGCTAGCCGCGGGCGGCCTCGACGACCTCGGGCTTCGGCGAGATCGTCGTCACCGTTTCGAGCTTGTCGGTGGCCTTGTAGATCGTGAAGCCAACGACCGCGCCCTCCGCGCCGCCCGGATCGCCGTTCTCGTTGATCGAGAACGTGCCGAGGTAGCCGTCGTTGATCTGCTGCTCGAACAGCTTCGCAATGACATCGCTGCGCGAGCCGTCCGACGCCGCGATCGCGTTGAGCATGACCTCCGCCGCCTGTGCGCCGTAGATCGCGTACGGGTCGACAGGCTTGCCGCCGAGCCGCGGCTTGAACGCCTCGATGAACTCGGCGCCCTTGCCCTTGAACTCATCGATCGGCACGCCGGCGACGCTCATGAACGTGCCCGGAGCAGCCTCGGGGGCCTCGTCGATCGTCTGCTGCGTCGTGAAGCCGTCCGGCACGAACAGCTTGACGGCGCCGTCGTTCGGGCCGAGCACGGCGACCTTGTCCTTGATCACCTGGGCGCCGTTCTCGTCGATCAGGCCGCCGAGGAAGACGGCGTCCGCCCCGGTCCCCTTGATCTTGTTGAAGAGCGCCTCGTAGCTCGACGCCTTCGGATCCCAGGCCGCGAAGCCGGCGACCTTGATTCCGACGTTCGTCGCCGCGTTCTTGAAGTTCGTCGCGACGCCGAGGCCGTAGGCCTCCTTGTCGTTCAGGATGTAGACGCTCTTCACGCCCTGCGCCTTCGCGAACTCGGCGACCGCAGCGCCTTGATACGCGTCGTTTGCCACGACACGGGCGTAGTTGCGCGTGCCGCCCGGGTAGTACTTGTCCGGCTCGGTTGCATCGCAGCCCGGCCCGCCCTCGGTGAGGCAGACGTAGGTGTTGGCGGGCGACATCATCGCCACGCCGCCGCCCGGAGCCTGGTTCAGGACCGGAATCTCGATCGCTGCACAACCGGAGTTGAACGTCCCGATGACGCCGACGAGCTTCTCGTTGCCGGCATACGCCTGGGCGTTCGTCGAGCACTTACCGGAGTCCCACTTGCCCGCCTGAGCGGTTGCGTCGTCGCACGACTGGTATGCGACGTTGTGGTCCCCGGCCTTGAAGTTCGACTGTTCGAGGAGGTAGCGAATCGCCTCCACGATCTGGATGGTCTGGGTGCGCGACGACCCCTGAAGCGGGAAGTCAGATGCGAGGAGCACGTCCGGGTCGCCTTCACCCTCGTACTCGACCGCAGTGCACGACGAGGACGGCAAGGCCTCGATGCTGCCTGAGCTACCGCCGGCGGCCCCGGTGGTCGTGCCACCGCCCCCTTCTTCGTCGTCGCCTCCGCAACCCGCCGCGACCAGTGCAAGCACCGCGACGAGCAGCGCCAGAACGCTCAACAAGCCACGCTTTCTGGAAATCAACTGCTCTCCTCCTCCGTCTGATGGACCCGACGAGTTCTGCACGCTTGCGCAGCCCTTGTGGCGGGCGAAGGGGGAAGTATCCAGGCCAGACGCCCCACATTCAACTTTCTTAACGTGCGGCTGGCCTCCCGACCGGCAAAAGGCGGCCTCCGGCCCGCGAAACGGTCGCGGCCTCGACTCGCGGTTACCATCTTCAGGCAGGCCGAAGTGGCGGAACTGGCAGACGCGCCGGAGACCATGGGGGAACCCATGGTTCCCCATGAGCCCCCTCCTTCATCGCAGCGTCCCTGACAAACGCGC
>JAXIPI010000094.1:0-3209 GCA_045403015.1 Gaiellaceae bacterium
ACTTGCCGATCCGCGGCCCGAGCAGCAGCGCTCCCGCGAGGCCCGCGAGCGCGCCCTGATAGTGCACGACCGTCGAGCCGGCGAAGTCCTGCATGCCGTGTGAGAAGAGCCAACCGTCTGGGCTCCAGATCCAGTGCGAGACGAGCGAGTAGATCAGCGTGTACGCAACGCCGAAGGCGAAGTAGACCCACAGCCGCGTCCGTTCGGCCATCGCCCCCCACACGATCGCCAGCGACACCGCGCAGAAGACGACCTCGAAGAGGTAGCCCGCGGCCGCCGGAATCGCCGAGAACCAGCTGAACGGCGACGCGCCGATTGTCAGCAGCTCGTCGACGGACGGCAGAAAGCCTGACCCGCCCCACAGCCCGTTGCCGCCGTCGCCGAAGGCGATGCCGAAGCCGACCACGTAGTAGACGAGCGACGCGATCGCGAGGACGAGGACGTTCTTCGCCGCGATGTGCCCGACGTTCTTCATCCGGGTGAGCCCGGCTTCCAGGAAGGCGAAGCCCGCCTGCATGAACATCACGAGCACGGCGGCCAGGACGACCCAGATCGTGCTCGTGGCGAATGCCAGTTCCTTAGTCGTCATGCGACCTCGACCTCCTCGAGCTTGGCGCCCGTGCGGTTGTGTGTGACGTCGAACACCGGGGTCGTCCAGACGATCCCGTCGCCCGACTCGTGACCTGTGCGCGCCGCGTCGACGATGGCCTCGACGACGCCGGCGGCGATCTCGTCCTTCACGACGAAGAAGAGATACGCCTTGGGCAGGAACCTCGACTCGAAGATCCGGCCGCGGTACTCGTGCGTGATCCCGCGCTGCCGGCCGTGGCCGACGGCCTCGATCACGGTGACGCCGACGTGCCCGGTGTGCTCCTCGACGGCGTCCATCACCGTCTCCACCCGGTCCCGTACGACGATCGCTTCAACCTTGGTCATGAAGCCTCCTAGCAGTCGTAGTAGAGGGAGAACTCAGCCGGGTGAGGGCGGAGCCGGACAGCGTCGATCTCGTTCTCGCGCTTCCAGTCGATCCAGGTCCGGATCATGTCCTCGGTGAAGACGCCGCCGCGGAGCAGGAACTCGTGATCTGCCTCGAGCGCGTCCAGCGACTCGGCGAGCGAGCCCGGAACCTGCGGCACGTCATGCCCGGCCTCCTCGAAGAGGTCGTAGTCCGCCGGGGCGCCTGGATCGAAGCCGCGCTGGATCCCGTCGATGCCCGCCATCAGCATCGCCGAGAACGCGAGGTACGGGTTCGCGGCCGCGTCGGGACACCGGAACTCGATCCGCTTTGCCTTCGGCGAGTCGGAGTACATCGGGATCCGGATGCAGGCCGAGCGGTTGCGCTGCGAGTAGACGAGGTTCACCGGCGCCTCGAAGCCCGGCACGAGCCGTCGGTACGAGTTCGTCGTGGGCGCGCAGAACGCAAGCAGCGCCGGCGCGTGCGCGAGCAGTCCGCCGACGTACGAGCGCGCGAGCTCGGAGAGGCCCGCATAGCCGGAGCTGTCCGCCATCAGCGGCGTGCCCTCCTTCCAGAGGGACTGGTGGCAGTGCATCCCGGAGCCGTTGTCGCCGAAGACCGGCTTCGGCATGAAGGTGACCGACTTGCCGTGCGCCCGGGCCACGTTCTTGACCACGTATTTGTAGGTCATGACCTGATCGGCCATCCGCGTCAGGCTCTGGAAGCGAAGGTCGATCTCGCACTGGCCGCCGGACGCGACCTCGTGGTGATGGAACTCGCACGGGATGCCGAGGCGCTCGAGCGTCAGGACCATCGCGGTGCGGAGATCGTTCAGCGAGTCATGCGGCGCGGTCGGGAAGTAGCCCTCCTTCGGGCGCGACGTGTAGCCGAGGCCCGGCTTGCCGGAGTTCCAGAATCCTTCGGCCGAGTCGACCGCGTAGTGCGCGGCGTTCGGCCCGAGGTCGTAGCTGACCTCGTCGAAGACGAAGAACTCGCACTCGGGGCCGACGAAGCAGGTGTCGGCGATCCCGGTGGAGCGGAGGTACTCCTCCGCGCGCTTCGCGACGAGCCGCGGGTCGCGGGAGTACCCCTCCTTCGTGATCGGGTCGACGATCTCGCACACGAGCGAAAGCGTCGGCGCCTCGGTGGCGGGATCGAGGATTGCCGAGCTCGGATCGGGCATCAGCAGCATGTCCGACTCGGAGATCCCCTGCCAGCCGCGGATCGAGGAACCGTCGAAGCCGAGGCCTTCCTCGAAGCTCTCCGGGCCGAAGGCCCGCAGCGGCAGCGTCATGTGCTGCCAGGTTCCGAGAAGGTCGCAGAACTTGAGATCGACCATCGAGACGCGCGTCTCGGCCGCCCACTCCAGCGCCTCGCGGGCGTCGGGCAGCGTCTCGCTCCCGTTCATCAGGTAGTGCTTCGACTCCAGCTCCGACATCTCCATCCCTTTCAGTTCGATGACCAGTGGTTGGACCACAAAAAAAGCGCCCGCAGCTAAAAGCTGCGAGGCGCCATTGCCTCAGGACCGCCTCCGGCGGCGGAACCTGTGCTCACCGTAGCCGAGGGTGCGGACGCAGGTCAAGGGGAATTTCTGGCGAGGTAGTGCGGCCGCTGGTATCCTCGGCCCCGATGAGACTCCTCTTCCACGTCTAGGACACCCGTTGCCGCGGCCCGCCCGTAGTGCGGGCGTCGCGTTCTGTGGTCCTCGAGTTTCGTGTGAATTGAAGGAGTAGGAAGTGAGTGAAGTCATCGAATTGCACCGTCTAGCGCCTGCCGTCGACGTGCGGGATCTCCGCAAGGAGTTCTCGCGCCGCGACAAGAAGGCAGGCCGTTTCGCGCGCAAGAAGCGCGCGGCGCTGCACGGCGTCACGTTCACGATGGAGCGGGGCGAATGCGTCGCAATCCTGGGCCAGAACGGCTCGGGCAAGTCGACGCTGGTCCGCCTGCTCTCGACGCTGCTCTTCCACGACGGCGGCAGCGCCCACGTCTTCGGCCACGACGTCTTCGCGAACCCGCGGCCGGTGCGCAGGCTCGTCAACCGCGTCTCGGTCGAGGCGAGCTTCTTCAAGAAGATGTCGGCGGGCGAGAACCTCCACTACGCCGCGCGCTACTACGGTATGGGGCCGCGGGAGACACGCGTGAAGATCCCGGCCATCCTCGGCAAGGTCGGCTTTCCGATCGACCGTCGCTCCGAGCCGATGGAGAACCTGTCCCGGGGGATGCAGCAGAAGGTCGCGCTGGCGCGCGCCCTCCT
>JAXIPI010000264.1:0-15911 GCA_045403015.1 Gaiellaceae bacterium
CTCCTTCATCACCTTCTTGAGCCGCTCTTCGAACTCGCCGCGGTACTTGGAGCCGGCGACAAGGGCGGCCAGATCCAGGGTGTAGATCTGCTTGTTCTTCAGCAGCTCCGGCACCTGGTTTGTGGAGATGCGCGTGGCGAGCCCCTCGACGACGGCCGTCTTGCCGACGCCCGGCTCGCCGATCAGCACGGGGTTGTTCTTCTGGCGGCGCGAGAGGATCTGCATCACGCGCTCGATCTCGGTCTGGCGCCCGACGACGGGATCGAGCTTCCCGTCCGTGGCAGCCTTGGTGAGATTGCGGCCGAACTGGTCGAGCAGCTTCGAGCTCTTCGCCTTCTCTCCCGAGGCCCCGCCCGAGCCCTGCTGGCGCCGGCCGGGGCCGGACAGCATGCGGATGATCTCGTTGCGGATCTTCTCGGCGTCGGCGTCGAAGTCGAGCAGGATGCGCGCAGCGACGCCCTCGTTCTCCCGCACGAGCCCGAGCAGGATGTGCTCGGTGCCGATGTAGTTGTGTCCGAGCGACAGCGCCTCGCGGAGGGCTAGCTCGAGCACCTTCTTGGCGCGCGGCGTGAAGGGGATCTGACCGGTCGTGACCTCGTCGCCCTGGCCGACGATTCGCGCCACTTGCGCGCGCACTTCCTCGACTGTGATGTCGAGCGACTCGAGCACGCGCGCGGCGAGACCTTCCTCTTCGCGGAGGAGGCCGAGGAGAATGTGCTCGGTACCGATGTAGTTGTGCTTGAGAGCGCGGGCCTCGTCCTGCGCGAGGACGACGACCTGGCGAGCCCGTTCCGTGAATCGCTCGAACATCCTGTCGACCCTCCTTCCAACCGATAACCGGGGGGAAGCTCACCCACCCCCCGAGTCGAAGGTCTGCCCCCATGGTATCGGACGGCCGCGTCGTTCCCGTTAGCGAGACTACGACGACGAGCGGAGCGCCGGAAAGAGGATCACGTCCCGAATCGTCTCGCGCCCGGTCAGCACCATCGCGAGCCGGTCGATCCCGAGGCCCAGCCCACCGGTCGGAGGCATGCCGTAGGAGAGCGCCTCCACGTAGTCCGGATCCTCTTGCTCGCCCTCGACGAACTCAGATTGGCGCTGAAACCGCTCGCGCTGCTCCTCGGAGTCGTTGATCTCCGAGAACGCGTTCCCGAGCTCCATCCCGCCGACGAAGTACTCGAAGCGCTCGGTCAGCGTCTCGTCGTCGTCCGTGGAGCGGGCGAACGGGGAGATCTCGATCGGGTAGTCGTGGACGATGGTCGGCTCGATCAGGCTCGGCTCCACGTAGTGGCTGAAGGCGTGGTCGATCAGCTGCGCCCAGTCCATGTCCGCGTTCGTGTCGACCTCGCGCGCGTTCAGCTCCGTGCGTAGCGCGGCCTCGTCGCGGATCCAGAGGCCGTGCTCGGCCAGAGCGTCGGTGAAGCGAACCCGTTTCCACGGCGCCTTCAGGTCGAGCTCGTGACCTTTGAAGGTCGTCTTCGTCGTCCCCGCCACCTCGAGCGCGACCGCTTCGATCAGGCGCTCCATCCGCTCCATCGTGTCGCGGTAGTCCGCGTAGGCCTCGTACCACTCGAGCATCGTGAACTCGTTCGAGTGCTTGTACGAGATGCCCTCGTTGCGGAAGTCCTTGCCGATCTCGTAGACGCGCTCGAGCCCGCCGACGATCAGCCGCTTCAGGTAGAGCTCGGTCGCGATGCGGAGATAGAAGTCCTGCTGGAGGTAGTTCCAGTGCGTGACGAACGGCTCCGCGAAGGCGCCGCCGTAGCGCGGCTGCAGTACCGGCGTCTCGACCTCGACGAAGCCGTCGTCGTCGAGGTGGCGCCTGATCACAGAGACGATGCGGCTGCGCAGAAGGAAGTCCGCGCGCGTCTCGTCGTTCATCAGCAGGTCGAGGTAGCGCTTTCGGTACCGGAGCTCGACGTCGGTGAGGCCGTGGAAGGTGTCAGGCAGCGGGGCACGATTCTTCGCGAGCAGCTCGAACTCGGCGACCTTCAGCGAGGGCTCGCCGCGGCGCGACTTCGCGGGAAATCCCTGCACGCCGACGATGTCGCCGAGGTCGACGTCGACCTTCTCGGAGATGAGTTGGATCCGTCCGCTTCGGTCGACGAGGTCGAGGAAGGTGATCTTCCCCATCTCGCGCCGCGCCATCACGCGGCCGGCGAGGCGGAACTGCTGCGCTTCGTCCTCCGCGCCCGGCTCGAGCGCCTCGGCCTGCGTACGGACCGCAGCGACCTCGTCCCGGTCGGGAAAGCGCTTCGGCAGCATCGCGCGAGTCTAGACGGCGAGGGCCGGGCGACCCCGGCCCTCGCCGTCGGTGGTCTGCTACTTGCCGTCGATGCTGAACGCGTACAGGCGGTTCCCGGGCTGGAAGAACCCTGGGATCAGCCTGCCGTATCCGTTACCCCAGTAGACAACGCCCTTCGAGATCGCAGGGCCTGCCAGCGCGGAGCCGGCGCCTGCAAAATCGAAGAGGGTCTCGCCCGTGGCGGCGTTGAGTGCGTAGTGGTGGCCGTCCATGTTCTCGACGTACATGACGCCGTTCGCGACCGAGACGGCCCCGATCGGCGTCGACAGTGCGAAGCCGAGGTCGAACGGGAGTCCGAACGGGAACGCCGTGATCGGTGCGGCCTTCTCCCAGATCGTCGCCCCGGTCGCCACGTCGAGCGCAGCGAACGAGCCCACGAACGACACACCGCCGTCGACCGCGTTCGCCAGGTGGGCGAAGTTGCCCTCGGAGACGTAGACTCGCACGCCGTCCGTTGCAGTCCCCCACTCGATCCCGCCGAGCGTCGAGCCGGGTCCTGCCTGGTTGCTCCACACGACCTCGCCTGTTTCGGCATCGAGCGCCCAGTAGATGCCGGACTTCGCACCTGCGCCGACGAGTCGCCGCTTCGTGTCACCGATCTTGGCCTTGAACAGGTTCGGACCCGCACCGAAGTCGAAGTCCGGCCCTGCGAGCTCCGGGCAGTTCCCGCTGCCCGAGGGGAACCCGACGATGCAGGCCACCGTCCAGGCATCGAAGCCCTGGACGCCCGTTGCCCACTTGATTGCACCGGTCCCGATGTCCAGGGCGACGATGGAGTCGATGTGGTTGTCGGGAGAGATGCACTCCGACAGCGTGCCGCCGGCGATCTCGCAGTCCTTCGCGATCTGTGGCACGTCGTAGTTGTTGCCCGTGGTGACGTAAAGGGTGCGCGATGGGCTGTCGATGGCAGGCGTGCTGCCCCAGATCGCACCACCGCTGTAGCCACCGGGCAGACCGCCGTTGTCCGGCAGCATGTACGTCTTCCAGAGCACGACACCGGTCGACGCGCTGACGGCGTTGATCGAGCCGCGGAATGTGCAGCACGGGTAGCTCGGATCGGCGGCGGCCCCCTCTTCGAGCGAGGCCACACCCTGGTACACGACACCTGCCTTCACGATCGGGGACTGCGTCAGGATCGCCAGCGGATGGCTGTCCATCGCCGTCGCCCAGAGCAGGTTGCCCGTCGCGGCGCTGATTGCGAGAAGCCGTGCGCCGGATTGCGTACCGAGGTACAGGATGCCGTCGACATAGGCCGGGCTCGCACGCGAGACCGCGTCCGCCGGCAGACCTCCGTACGTGCTCAGCTTGCGCTCCCACACCAGCGCGCCCGTCATGGCGTCGAGCTTGTAGAGGTATCCCGCCCAGTCCGGCACATAGAGCGAGTTCCCGACCACGGCAGGCGTGGCGGAGATGTCGCCGTGGGTCGCGAACTGCCACTTCAGCGCCAGCCGAGCGGCGTTCGCCGGGCTGATCGCGTGCTCGTCCGGCTGCGAGCGAGTGTTGTCGTAATCGTGACCGCCCATGACCCAGTCGCCAGTGGCAGCGGCTGCGGACGATGCGACGGCGGCGGCAACGCCGAATGTCGCCAGAACGAGCAGCGCAAAGCGCTTCCTTGCCATGCGTCCCTCCTCTCGGGTGACCCCGACACCGAGCTAGAGAGCGACGCTCGAACCGTGCCCGCAGCCCGAAGGAGGCGACTATCTCACCTCGTGATCGAGATCACAAGACGATTTGAGAACGGGAAACGGCGCCGACGAGGCGTCGCCGGAGGGCGGCTCCGCCGCCCGCAGGCGACGCCGGCCGGTGCGCGCTACGCGGCTTTGATGTCGAGGATCTTGTACTTCAGCGAGCCGCGAGGAGCCGAGACCTCGACGGTCTCGCCCTTCTTCTTGCCGATGATCGCCTTGCCGACCGGGGACTCGTTCGAGAGCTTCAGCTCGGACGGATTGGCCTCGGCGGACCCGACGATCGTGTACTCGACCGTCTGGTTCGCATCGACGTCCTTCAGCCGAACCTTCGCGCCGATCGAGACCACGCTGAGGTCGACGTCGCGGGTCTGGATCACGCGCGCGTTCGAGAGACGCTCCTCGAGCTGCGCAATCTTGTGCTCGAGCATCGCCTGCTCGTTCTTCGCATCGTCGTACTCGGCGTTCTCGGCGATGTCGCCGAACTCGCGCGCAACCCGGATGCGATCGGCTACCTCTCGGCGTTTTTCGGTCGAGAGAGTGTCGATTTCCACCTTCAGCTTCTCGTAGCCCTCAGGCGTGAGAATGACTTCCTTCAACTGGTGCCTCCCAATGAAAAGCCGGCGAACGTGCGCCGACGCGGGCGGGAATGGTAGCGATGAGATCGGTCGAGGTCAATACCTCCGAGTAGCATCCGTAAACAATGTTCGTCGATCTCAGGGAAAGCTGGTGGATTCGCGACGTCGAGATCCCGACTCGCGTCGTCCTCGCGCCGATGGCCGGCGTCAGCGTGCAGGCGTTCCGGCGCCAGGGCCGCCGCTTCGGCGCAGGGCTCGTGTGCTCTGAGATGGTCAGCTGCGCCGGGATCGAGCACAAGAATGAGCGGACGCTCGGCTACCTCCGGGTCGCCGCCGACGAGCATCCGCTCGCGATCCAGATCTTCGGCTCCGAGCCGCGGGCGATGGCCGAGGCGGCCCGCATGGTGCTGGCCGCAGGCGCCGATCTCGTCGACATCAACTTCGGCTGCCCCGTCCGCAAGGTGACGAAGACCGGAGCCGGCGCGACGCTTCTCGACGACCCGGCGCGTGCTTGCGCCATCGTCGAGTCGGTGGCGACTGCTGTCGACGTGCCGGTGAGCGTGAAGATGCGTCGCGGGCTGCGGGATGGTGCCCGCACGTGCCTCGAGGTCGGGCCGATGCTCGTCGAGGCCGGCGCGGCGACCCTGACTCTGCATCCGCGCTCCGCCCAGCAGATGTATACCGGCACCGCCGACCACGCTCTGACGGCCGAACTGGTCTCGCTCGTCGACGTACCCGTGATCGCGTCCGGCGACATCACGTCGCGCGCCAAGGCGCAGTCAGTGCTCACGACGACGGGCGCAGCGGCGGTCATGGTCGGTCGCGGGGCGCAGGGCAACCCGTGGGCGATTCGCCAGATCGTGGACGAGGAGGCCGGCGAGCCGACGCGCGAGGAGGTCGTCGCCGAGCTCGTCCTGTTCATCCGCGAGACCGTGCGCGAGCTCGGCGAACGGCGTGCCTCGAGCTTCCTGAAGAAGTTCTACGGCTGGTACCTCGGCCGGGGCCGCTTTCCCCGCCAGTTCAAGCAGGAGCTCGTGGTGCTCGATTCCACCGAGGAGGTCGAGCGCCTCCTGATCGCTGCTGCGCCGGGAGCGCTGCCACTGCTCGAGCTGCTGGAGGACGAGCTGCCGTCGGGCGACGAGGTGCTGCTCGATCTCCCCATTTCCCTGTACGGCGGCGGCTAGCTTCTAGGCGTTCCGCTCCCACACGATCCGCAGCCCCTCGAGGGTGAGATGCGGGTCGATGCGGTCGAGCGTCTTCGCGTGTGGTGCGATCAGGTCGGCGAGGCCGCCGGTCGCGACCGTCTGTGCCTCGACGCCGAGCTCTTCCCGGATCCGGCCGACGATGCCGTCGACCTGGCCGGCGAAGCCGTAGACGAGCCCGGACTGAAGCCCGGTGACCGTCGTCTTGCCGATCACGGACGGCGGTGCGGCGAAGTCGACCTTGACGAGGCGAGCCGCGCGCGCGAACAGCGCGTCCATCGAGACCTCGATCCCCGGCGCGAGCACACCGCCGACGTACTCGCCTTCGGGCGAGACGATGTCGAAGTTCGTGCTGGTGCCGAAGTCGACCACGATGCACGGCGGCCCGTAGCGCTCGCACGCTGCGACCGCGTTCACGATCCGGTCGGGTCCGACTTCGCGCGGATCGTCGTAGCGAATCGGAAGGCCCGTCTTCACGCCCGGCCCGACAGTGAGCAGCGGCGCGTGCGCCCAGCGCTCGGCCACCCGCTCCCACTCGCGTTGGAGCGCCGGCACCGTCGTCGACAGGCAGATCCCGTCGGCATCCTCCAATTCGAAGAGCGCGCCGAGCGTGACACCGAGCTCGTCGCCGGTGCGGCTGCGGTCGGTCGCGAGCCGGAAGCTGTCGGCGAGCCGCTCGCCCTCGAACAGGCCAAGCACCGTCTGCGTATTGCCGACGTCGACCGCTAAGAGCATGTCGCCTTAGGGCGTGTCGTCGTCGGTCGAGAGACGCTCGCCGAGGCGCTCGGCGAGCGCCTCCGCGGTCAGCTTGGGATCGTCGTTCTCGCCGCGCAGCTCCTCGACCGTGACGTCGCTCGAGGTGTAGACCTCGGCGCGCGGGATGATCCGCGTCGGGCGGTTCTTGTCCCAGACCCACACGTCCTCCATCTTCACGTGGAAGAACGGATAGCTCGCCTGGGGGGAGACCTGAAGGTCGAGCTTGTTGCAGAGGTAGGTCGCATCGGCCGTGAGGATGCAGTAGCGGAAAAGGCCGAAGACGGCCGTGTACTCCCGCTTCAGCGTCAGCTCGAGCTCGGCCTCGAATTCGTCGAGATCATCCAGGTGGGACATTGCTCTCAGTCTAGCTCCGCGAGCAGGTCCTCCACCCCGCCCAGGCCCGGGACGACGAGCTGCGGCGCGAGGTCGGCGAGCGGCTCGAGCACGAACCGGCGCTCGTGCAGCCGCGGATGCGGGATCTTCAGGCCGTCCTCCTCGATCACTTCGTCGCCGTACAGGAGCAGATCGAGGTCGATCGTACGCGGCCCCCACCGCTCGCGGCGCTCACGCCCCAGCTGACGCTCGACCGCGAGGAGAACGTCGAGCAGCTCCCGGGGCGCGAGCTCGGTCTCCAGTGCGGCGACGCCGTTCAGGAATCGCGGCTGGTCCGTGACGCCCACCGGATCCGTCTCCCGCAGGGGTGAGACGGCAACGACGTCCGGCAGCTCGGCCACTGCGGCACGGATCGTCTTTTCGCGGTCCCCGAGGTTGGCGCCGAGGCCGACGTAGGCGACGGTCACGGGCGAGTCGCGCGGACGGCGACGTGCTTGACCGGCGGGTCGAGCACCACGTCGGGCTTGCGCACCCGCACCGCGACCCGCTCGACGGGGAAGCGCGCCATCAGCTCGTCGGCGACAGCGGTCGCCAGGGCCTCCAGCAGGTGGTAGGCACGCGCATCCGAGACCTCCCGCACGCACCGCGCGACGTCCCGGTAGTCGACGGCGTCTGCGAGCTTGTCCGTGCTGCCCGCCTCTCCCACCTCGAGCTCGAGGTCGAAGAGGAAGTTCTGACCCCGCTCGCGCTCCCAGTCGAGCGCCCCGTGGAAGCCGTGTAGGAGGAGATCGTCGAGCTCGATGATCAAGCAGGCACCCCGACTGCCCGCGCTGCTGCGAGCGCCTCGACGTGCTCGCGGACATCGTGGACGCGGAAGATCGAGGCGCCGCGCTCGTACGCGGCAACCGCTGCACCGAGCGACGCAGCGAGCGATCCGGTGCGCGCTTCCGGATCGAAGAGACGCCCGAGCGAGCTCTTGCGCGAGAGCCCGATCAGCACCGGGCGCCCGAGTGCGACGAGGACGTCGAGCCGCCGGACGAGCTCGAAGTTCTGTGCCGCGGTCTTGCCGAAGCCGATTCCGGGATCGAGGCAGATGCGCTCCTCAGGGATTCCGGCTGCGACCGCGAACGCCAGCCGCTCCTCGAGGAACGCGGCCACTTCGGAGACGACGTCGTCGTAGCGCGGGTCGGCCTGCATCGTGCGCGGCGCGCCTTGCATATGCATCAGGCAGAGGGACGCACCGCCCGCTGCGACGACGCCGGCGAGCTCGGCGTCCCCTCGCAGCGCCGTGACGTCGTTGACGAGCTCGGCGCCGAGCTCGAGTGCGCGGCGGGCAACCTCGCTCTTCGCCGTGTCGATCGAGACCGGAACACCCTCGAGTAGCTCGAGGACCGGGAGGACGCGGCGGAGCTCCTCAGCGACCGAGACTCCAGCCGAGCCGGGCCTCGTCGACTTGCCACCGACGTCCACGATCGCCGCCCCCTCCTCGACCATCCGGCGGCCGGCGACGGCAGCTGCGTCCGGGTCGAAGTGCACGCCGCCGTCCGAAAAGCTGTCGGGCGTCACGTTCACGATCCCCATCACGGCGGGCCGCTGCAAACGTTCCTCCACCGATGGACGTCTCACCCTGCGATGGAGGTTAGCTCGCGCGCGCGCAACGCCCTGCTGACGGCGCTCGGCGTGCTCACCGCGCTGACCGTCGTCGCGATCGCTGCGCGAGGCTCGATACCGACGGGCGAGGGTGGCACACGCAAGCCGACGAAGACGCTCATCGACATCCTCTTCACGCTGTACCTGCTGGTGATCGCAGCCTCCGCGGTGCTGGCCGTCTACCTCCTCGTCCTCCGCCGCCAGCTCGAGGCGCGAGGAGAGGTCAGTCGGCGCAGCCCGCTCGAGCGGATCGTCATCCTCCTCGTTTTCTTCGGGATTGCGTCGCTGGGGGCGCGGAGGATCTTGGGCCTCAACCCGATCAACCCGCCGGACGCGGAGGAGGGGATCGGTTCCGGCGGGTCGCTTCCGGGCGCCACGAGCAGCGACTCGGACGCGGCCCAGGCCGGATTCTCCTGGGTGGCGGCGGGCATCACGGTCGCGCTCATCCTGCTGGCGCTCGGCGCCTGGTGGTACGCGGGACGCGCGCGCAAGCTGGCTCGCGGCGAGCTCGGAAGTCCTGAGGACCAGCTCGCGACCGATCTCGCAGCGGCGATGGACGAGTCGCTCTGGGACCTGCGGGCTGAACAGGATCCGCGCCGAGCCGTGATCGCGGCCTACGCCCGGCTCGAACGCGTCCTGGCCGCTCACCGGCTGCCGCGACGGCCCGCCGAAGCGCCGCTCGAGTACCTCGCCCGGATGCTGAGCGACCTCTCGGTCAGCCCGGATGCAGCCCGGCGACTGACCAACCTGTTCGAAAGGGCTAAGTTCTCGCAGCATGCGGTGGGCACGGAGATGAAGGAAGAAGCGATCTCGGCGCTGGAGACGGTCCGCGACGATCTGCTCGCGGCGCGCGCGCTGGCCGGCCAGGAGCAGAGGGCAGCCACCGCGGCGCGGCGCGAGAGGACGGTCTAGATGCAGCGGGCTTTCCTCGTCGCCCGGCTTCCTCTCTTCCTCACACTCGTGCTCGCGATCGTGCTTCTCGTCGATCCCGGCCGGGCGGAGCTCGCCATCCACGTGTACGTCCTCGTGCTCGCGGCAATCGGCCTCGGCCGCTTGCTGGCGGCTCTGCACAACGCGCTCCCGCCGCGCACCCCGTCCGCGTTCGATGCTGCACTGCGAGCCCGCACGCGCCGCGCGCAGCGGATCCCCGAGCTCGAGCGCATGGAGCGAGAGGTGGCGCTGGGCCTTGCGGCCGACTTCGACCTCCACTATCGCCTGCGGCCACGCGTCCGGGGGATCGCGACCGAGCTCCTGGCGGCGCGCCGCGGGATCGATCTCGACGCCAGCCCGGATGCGGCACGGCGCGTGCTCGGCGAGGACGCCTGGGAGATCGTCCGTAGCGACCGCGAGCCGTCGCGCGAGCACTTCGCTGCCGGCGTCGACATCGCGTCGCTCCGGCGGGCCGTCTCTGCCCTGGAAGCGATCTGATGGAGCTCGCCCAGGTCCAGGAGCACGCGACGCGGATCCTCGACGAGGTCGAGCGCGCCGTCGTCGGCAAACGCGACGCGCTCGAGCTCGTCCTGATGGGGCTACTCGCGGACGGGCACGTGTTGCTCGAGGACTATCCCGGGCTGGCCAAGACGCTCGCCGCGCGGTCCTTCGCCGCCGTGACCAGCATCGGCTTCAACCGGATCCAGTTCACGCCCGATCTGATGCCGTCGGATGTCACGGGCTCGTCGATCTGGAACCAGCGCGACGCGGACTTCGTCTTCCGTCCGGGGCCGATCTTCACCAACCTCCTCCTCGCCGACGAGATCAACCGCGCGCCACCGAAGACCCAGGCCGCGCTGCTCGAGGCGATGCAGGAGCGGCAGGTCACGATCGAGGGTGTCACCCATCCGCTCGCCCGCCCGTTCCTCGTTCTGGCGACGCAGAACCCGATCGAGTACGAGGGCACCTATCCGCTGCCGGAGGCGCAGCTCGACCGCTTCCTGCTGCGGGTCGGCTTCGGCTACCCGAGCAAGAGCGACGAATGGGAGGTGCTCTCGCGGCGGCTCGAACGGCGCGAGGACGAAATCGAGCTCGAGCCTGTCATCGACGGACCGAAGCTGCTCGAACTGCAGGCGGCAATCGAGCACGTCCACGTGGGGGAGGCTGTGGGCGGCTACATCGTCGAGCTCGTCTCGGCGACTCGGACCAGCAACTCGACCGCGGTCGGCTCCAGTCCGCGCGGCAGCCTTGCCGTGCTGAAGCTCGCGCGCTGCAAGGCCGCGCTCTCGGGCCGCGACTTCGTCACACCGGACGACGTGAAGGCCGTCGCAGTGCCTGCGCTCGCGCACCGGCTGATGCTCAGGCCCGAGCTCTGGGTGCAACAGGTCGCCGGCGACGACATCGTCCGCGAGGTGCTCGAGAGCGTGCCCACGCCAGCGGCCGAAGAGACGGCGCCGGCGGCTGAATGACGTCTTCGGCGTCGCCCCGGGTGACCGCGTACGCGGGCCTCGCGGCGCTCTTCCTCTTCGCCGCGCTCGCGATCCGGCAGCCCGAGCTGGCAATCGTCGCCGCGCCGTTCGCGCTCCTGCCGGCGCTCGGGCTGGTACTCACGCGGCCTCCCGAGCCACGGGTTTGGCTCACACTGGAGCGGCCGACCGCGCTCGAGCAAGACGAGCTCCAACTCGAGCTCGTCATCGCCTCGGAGCGGCCGATCGAGAGGCTCGAACTGCTGCTCGTCCTGCCCGATGGGCTCGAGCTCGTCTCGCGCGAACGGGCGCTTTCGCTCCGGCTCGGCTGGGAGGACGAGCAGACGATCGAGTTGCGGCTCCGCTGCGCCCGGTGGGGGAACTACGAGATCGGTGACCTCCGGCTCCGCGCCCGCGACCGCCTCGGGCTGCTGACCTGGGAGACGAGGCTCGACCGGCGAACGAGCCTGCGTGTCTACCCGCTCCCCGAAACGTTGCGCGAGATCGTCGCACCGGTCTCGACGCAGCCGTTCTCGGGCAACCAGGTCGCGCGGCAGAAGGGCGAGGGGCTGGAGTTCGCCGACCTGCGCGAATTCACGCCCGGCGACCGCGTCCGCTCGATCAACTGGCGCGCGACTGCTCGCCGCAACGTGCTCGTGGTCAACGAGCGCCATCCCGAGCGGAATGCCGATGTCATTCTCGTCCTCGACACGTTCGCAGACGCGCGTGCCGGCGGACGCTCGACGCTCGATCTGGCCGTCCGCGCGACCGCGACGCTCGCCTCCCGCTACCTCGAGCGGCGCGACCGCGTCGGGCTCGTCTCGTTCGGCGGGGTCCTCCGCTGGCTGACCCCGGGGATGGGCATCGGTCAGCGCTACCGGATCGTCGACGCGCTGCTGGCGTCGGAGATCGTCTTCAACTACGCGTGGAAGGACATTTCGGTCATCCCCGCGCGCATGCTGCCGCCGCAGGCGCTCGTGGTCGCGGTCACGCCACTGCTCGACGACCGGATCGTCCAGTCGCTTGCCGATCTCAAGGCGCGCCGGTACGACCTGGCCGTCGTGGAGGTCTCTCCGGCCGGCTTTGCGACGCCAGGCGAACGCGAGTCGGACCAGCTCGCGTACCGGCTCTGGCTGCTGCGACGTGAGGAGATCCGCGCCCGCTACGCGCGTCTCGGCATCGCTGTGGCCACCTGGAGCGACGACCGGCCGCTCGACGCGGCCCTCGAGGGGGTGAGGGCATTCCGAAGACACGCTCCGCTCGCACGCGCCTAGCCGCAGCCACTGCCTCCGTGCTCGTCGCGGCGGCTACGGGCGCGTGGTTCGCTGCGATCACGGACGACGAACACCTTGTCCGCGCGAACGTGGTCGCCAGCGTCGTTGCGCTGACCGTGCTTGCCGCCGGCCTCGCGTTACGCCTTCCGGTCACCATTCCTGTGGCGATCGCGCTCCTCGGCGCGGAGTACGTCGCGATCCTCGGATTCGAGGCCGACGCGCTCGACACGCAGGCGCCACTCGTCGCCGGCGCGCTTCTCGCTATCGCCGAGCTCGCGTACTGGTCGCTCGAGCTTCGAGGGGCTGTCGTCGACGAGGCGGGAACCTACTTGCGCCGGATCGCGCTCCTCGCGACGCTCGTGGTCGGCGTCGTCGGCATCGGCGCAATCATGCTGACCCTCGTCGAGGTCGTTGCAGCAGGCGGCATCGCCGTCGACATCCTCGGTGCCGCAGCAGCCTTCGGCGCGCTCGCGCTGCTGGCGCTCGCAGCCCGCCGAACGAGCTAGCTAACCAGTATCCGGCTCGGGCGGCTGCATCGAGACGCCCGGAACGGGACGGGGCTGCGGCTTCGGCGCGGGCTTGCGCTCGGGGCCTTCGACGGGAGCCTCAACCGGTGTTACGACCTCCTCCGGGAAGATCGACTCCTCTGCCTCGCCGGCCAGTAGACGCTCGAACTGGTCCTTGTCGATCGTCTCGCGCTCGATCAGGATCAGGGAGAGCTTGTGCAGCTCGTTCATGTGCTCGCGGAGGACGCGGTGCGCAGTCTGGTGCGCCTCCTCGATCACGCGGCGGATCTCGTCGTCGATCTCGCGCGCGATCTCGTCCGAGTAGTCTGGCTCGTGGCCCATCTCGCGGCCGAGGAACGGCATGCTCTGGTCGCGGCCCAGCACGCGCGGGCCGAGCTTTTCGCTCATCCCGTAGCGCATGATCATCGCCTTCGAGGTCGCGGTCACCTTCTCGAGGTCGTTCGCGGCCCCGGTCGTCACCTCGTGGAAGACGAGCTCCTCCGCCGCGCGGCCGCCCAGTGTCATCGCGAGATCGTCCATCAGAGCCGAGCGGGTCGTCAGATAGCGATCCTCGGTCGGCAGCGAGATCGTCAGGCCGAGCGCCTGGCCGCGGGAGACGATCGTGATCTTGTGGATCGGGTTCGTGTGCTCGAGGTAGTAGCCCACGAGCGCGTGGCCCATCTCGTGGTAGGCCGTGATCTTCCGCTCCTTCTCGCCGAGCAGACGGGCCTTCTTCTCCGGGCCGGCGAGCACGCGCATGATCCCTTCCTCGAGCTCTTCCTGGCCGATCACCTTCTTGCCGAAGCGGGCTGAGAGCAGAGCGGCCTCGTTGATCAGGTTCGCGAGATCGGCGCCCGTGAAGCCGGGCGTACCGGCCGCGAGCGTGTCGAGGTCGACTTCGGTCGCGAGCGGCTTGCCCTTGGAATGCACCTCGAGGATCTTCCGGCGGCCGATCCGATCGGGCCGGTCGACAACGATCTGGCGATCGAAGCGGCCGGGACGCAGCAGCGCCGGATCGAGGATGTCAGGCCGGTTTGTGGCGGCGATCAGGATGATGTTGTCCTTCATCTCGAAGCCGTCCATCTCGACGAGCAGCTGGTTCAGCGTCTGCTCGCGCTCGTCGTGGCCGCCGCCGAGGCCGGCACCGCGATGGCGCCCGACCGCGTCGATCTCGTCCATGAAGATGAAGCAGGGGCTCGCCTGCTTAGCCTGCTCGAAGAGGTCGCGGACGCGGGAGGCGCCGACGCCGACGAACATCTCGACGAAGTCGGAGCCCGAGATCGAGAAGAACGGCACGCCCGCTTCGCCGGCGACGGCACGTGCAAGGAGGGTCTTACCGGTGCCGGGAGGCCCGTAGAGGAGAACGCCCTTGGGAATCCTGGCGCCGAGCGCCTGGAACTTCTTCGGATTCTCGAGGAACTCCTTGATCTCGTGCAGCTCCTCGACCGCCTCGTCCGCGCCGGCAACGTCCTTGAAGCCGATCTTCGGTGAGTCGGGAGTCATCCGTTTCGCGCGCGACTTGCCGAAGCTCATCACCTTCGAGCCGCCGCCCTGGACCTGGTTCATCAGGAAGATCCAGAAGCCGAAGAGGAGCACGAACGGGAGCAGCGACGTGAGGATCGTCCACCACGCGCTCGACCCCTTGCCCTTCGAGTCGTACGTAACGTTCTCGGCCTTCAAGAGGTTCTCGACCTGGAGCGCCGAGACGTCGCTGGGATAGTTGACCTTCACCTTCTTGCCACTCACCAGCGTCGCCGTGATCTGCTGGCGATTCGGAGTGAAGAGCACCTCCTGCACGTCCCCCTTCTTGATCTGAGTCTGCAGCTCCGAGTACGTGACCTTCTCCTGGTCGTTGTTGTTCCGGAGCATCACCTGGCTCGCCACGTAGACGAGCGCGACGATGACGATCAAGGGGAACAACGCGCTGCGGAAAAATCTGTTCACGGGGTCAACGGAGGGTAGCAGCCTCTACAGGAGTCACCCATTCCCCGGACGGTGGATTCCGGGCCTCAATATCGTCTTAATGCGGCGGAATCAGGTCTGGATGGAGCACTGCGACGTACGGCAGGTTGCGGTAGCGCTCCGCTAAGTCGAGCCCGTAGCCGATCACGAACTTGTTCGGGATCTCGAAACCGACGAAACGGACGGGCACCTCGATCTCGCGCCGCTCGGGCTTCGTCAGCAACGCGCAGATCTCCAGCGACGCAGGCTTGCGCGCTTTTAGGCTGCGCATCAGATAGGAGAGCGTCAGGCCGGAGTCGATGATGTCCTCGACGACGAGGACGTCCCGGCCCGCGATGTTCGCGTCCAAATCCTTCAGAATCCGCACGACGCCGGAGGAGTCGGTCGCCGCGCCGTAGCTCGAGATCGCCATGAAGTCGATCTCGCACGGGATCGTGAGCTCGCGCATCAGGTCGGCCATGAAGAAGACCGCCCCCTTGAGCACGCCCACGAGCAACAGGTCTCGGCCCTCGTACTCCTGGGAGATCTCGGCGCCGAGCTCGCGGATCCGCGCCTGCAGCGGCTCCTCCTCGATCAAGATCTCTCCTACCGCATCCTTCACCGTCTCCATGTGACGGCTCCTTCCCAGCCCGGGGCTTCGGCGACACCCGGCACGGCGACGACCTCTTCGCCGTGCACCACGACCGGCCAGCTGTCGCGCTCCGCCCTCGGCACCTTGGCGTCCACGAAGAGATCCTGCACTTTCTTGCGCCGGCCTGCGAGGCGATCCCCCGGGCGGCGACCGCGAATCGCGAGACCGGGGCGGTCGGACTGGAGCGTCCACGGCCCCCACGTCACCATTCCCTCCAGCCGAAGGGTGTCGTATTCGCGCACTGCGCGGACGCCTCCGCCCAGATCGGCCGCGCGCGAGCCGTCACGGTCGGCGAGCAGCTCGGCGAGCGAGCGCTCGAGCGCCCGGGGAAGCCGCGGGCGCTCGTCCGCGAGCGACAGCAGCGAGGCGCGAGCGCGCGGATCGAGCCGCTCCAGCGCCGGCAGGATCTCGTCCCGGATCAGACCCCGCTTCGTGCCGGGATTCGACGAGTCGTCGCGGTACGGAAGGCCCCGCTCGTCGCACCACGCACGCACCTCCTCGCGCCAGACGCCGAGCAGCGGGCGGACGACACCGTCCTCGCGCCGTGGCTTGATTCGCTGCGGTGAGCCTGAGGCGACGAGCCCGAGCAGCACCGACTCGACCTGGTCCGACGCGGTGTGGCCGGTAGCCCGC
>JAXIPI010000249.1:0-5592 GCA_045403015.1 Gaiellaceae bacterium
GGGTGGGTGAGGCAGGACCCCTGACGAGCGCGGTCAAGCGATCGAAGCCGTCAGCCCGTGAGCCCGGCGTCAGTGAGGGGCGCACGAGACGGGCTTCTACCACCACAGGCGAGCTCGCTAGCGGCCAACCCTAAGAGCCGGCGGCACTGCTCCGGACAGCTTCACCGGACCGTCACCGAACCTTCTCTGCGTGGAGGGAATCCTGTCCGTCACAGCGTCGGCCGGCTACTTTTCGCGGGCCTGCAGAACGCGAAGCGCCCGCAGTGTGTTCCAGCGACTCTCCTCTCCGGGTTTCTCCGCCTCGGCGAGCAGAGTTCCGGGAATGCGCTTCTGCAGCGGCCACCGCCCGTTCGGTCTGCGCTTCTCACGCAACAGGTCGATCGGATCGGAGAGTCGCTCGTCCGAGATCGCCGGCAGCGGGCGAATGTAGTCGAGACCACGCAGGAACGTGTAGTGCCAATGCCAGGGGTAGGTGAGGTGCGTGAACCGGTCAGAGATCACCTCGCCTGTGCGGTCGGAGCGGTAGAGGTGATGCGCGAGCACGAACTCGACGGCCCGCGCCTCAGCACCTCGGAACGCGCCGTCCGGGACGATGCCTCGGGCCGCCGCAATACGAAGGTTTTCGAGCACGTTGAAGGTCGTGTGGAAGGAGCTGTGATGGGTGCTCGGGTGGTTTCGCTCGGCGCAGTTCCAGCCGCCGTCGTCGCGTTGCCCGCTCAAGATGGCCGTGCCGAGAGGAGGAAGCCTTGGATCTTCTGGCAGGAAGTGCGCGCCCAACCCGAGCCAGAAGCCGAGATGGCAGAGATCGACCCGCTTCAGCATGTAGGCACCGTCGACGTCTTCTCCGGCCGGCATGAATCGACCAAACAGACGCTCCAGCGGTTCGCGCGCGGCAGGATGGTCCTCGGGGATTCCGTACGCGACCAGCAGTAGGAGCGTCCACACGGACGCCGTCCAACGCCCCTTCGGCCACTCGCCGTCCGGTCCCTGGAACCCAAGGAGCTCGGCCACGTAGCCCGTCTCGACCGCCCGAGCTCGCTCTCGCTCCCACCTCTCTGCCGGCTCGTCGAGCAGGTCGCGCATGACCTGCCAGCGGATCGCGGGATCGCCCGCGAGAAGCCAATCGATCACTGCCTCTTCGCTCGCCATCCCGACCGAGGACGATAACTCGTGCGCCCAGGACATACCTCAAAGGGACACTCCCGACGAGGGTCATCGTCGGGACAAGCATTCGCGCGATCTCTCCGACGCATGGCCGTCGCCGTAGAGGACCGGCGCCTCGGCCGGCATCAACCGCGGACCGGATCGCCTCGGGGTCGTCATCGACCAGCACATTGGCTCCGACGCGCACCGTGTCTACTCTCGACTACCTCGACCAAGCGTGGTCGCGCTCAGCCAGCGAGAGGGCAGCAACGGGTTGGCGGGCGACACTCCGCGCCTGCCGATGGCGACCGATGGAGCGGACGAGCAAGTACGGAGCCGCGACGATCGCGGACGCGAGCGCTCCGAGCGCGACGAGGGCGACGAGCGAGAAGATCACGAGCGCGAACAACCCAAGCCACGGGAGGGTCAGAAGGATCACCGTCCCGACGATGAAAAACGGCGTCCATGCATAGAAGTACCTCAACATGATCTGTCCTCCTGGATCGGCGTGGGTGCGTTGGTCACCGTCCCAGGATCGCGTCGCCCGACCGTACTCGCATCCGCCGAGGCGCCAGCGCTAGTCGCCAGTCGCTAGTCGCGATGGACGAGGGACCGGGTTACGCGGACAGCAGCCGGCCGGACGGGAGTCGGCTCAGCTGGTTGCGCGAGGTGATCTCGAGCTTTGCGAAGACCTTGTGCAGGTGGTATTGCACCGTTCGGGGACTGATGAACAGTTGGGCGCCGATCTCAGGGTTGGAGAGACCCTCTCGAGCGAGTCGGGCGATCTGCGCCTCCTGCGGTGTAAGTTCGCCGCGCGTCTCGTCGGTGCGGCTGCGGGCAGTCTCGCCTGATGCGCGGAGCTCGCGACGGGCGCGCTCGGCAAACGCCTGGGCCCCGCTACGGCTGAACATGTCGTGCGCAGTTCGCAGGTGCTCGCGCGCGTCGATGCGCCGAGTCTTGCGGCGCAGCCACTCCCCGTACGCCAGGTGCGCGCGGGCGAGATGGACGGCGATACGACTGCTCCCAAGTCGCTCGATCGCCTCGCGGTAGAGGGATTCGGCAGCCTGGCCGTCTGTCAGCAGCGCGCGTGACCAGGCCTGGACGCCGAGTGCCCAGTCGGTGCCGACCGCGCTGGTTCGTTCCTCGAGCCGTCGCAACGCGTCGGCGGCCTCCTTGTGAGCGCCGCTTCGGGCACCGGCCTCCACCAACTCGACGAGACAGAACCCGAAGATGCCCAGGTCGTCGTACTCGCATGCCGATCGAGCGCTCGCCAGCGCGGCCTCGTACCGGCCGAGACCGTTGTAGAAGACGGCGGTCGCATAGCCGTACCCACCGATTCCTCTCCCTTCGCCTCGCGCAACCGCGTTCTCCAGACCCCAGTTCATGTCGTCGAGCGACTCGGCCTCGACGCCGCGCCACGCGGCCAGCAACAGCGTGGCGTACCTCGCCGGGGCGTTGCCGGTCGCCGCTGTAATCGCATCAGCCTCCTCGGTCAGCGCCGAAGCCGCCGCGAACTCTCCAGCGTGCAGGTGCACGACAGCGCGGTACCCCAGCGCCAGCGGCAAGACGTTGAGCGCGCCGGACTCGCGACCAAGCCGGACGGCCCGAGTGGCCACCTCATGCCACATCTCGTCATCCCACAGGTCGCCCGCGACGAGCCATCGCAGCCAGAACCAACGCATGAAGTCGCCTCCATCGTCTTGCGCAAATTCGTGGAGCGCACGCCGCAGCGGCACGACGCCGGCGACATAGCTCTCGGTGTACCGGGTCGCCAGCCCCTCGAGGAAGCGGTCGGTGGGTCGTGGCGGCTGTCGCCTACGCAGGGCGTCCCGGGCGGCGACGGCCGCCTCACGGGGGCCGACCTGGTCACTCAGGCGGCCGGCGAAGACGGCGGCTCCCAGCGCTTCCAGGTACGTCTCGAGCGCCGATTCACTGTCGAGTGGCTCGAGGCGTTGCGCTGCAGCGAGCAACAACGGCGGAGCGTCGCGACCGCGTCTGAGTGCGAACGCGATCTCGGCGCGCAGGCGATCGAGCCGGGCGTGCTGAAGCTCGTCCAGTGGGCACGCCTCGGCAGCCGCCAGGAGTTGTTGCGCGACCTCCGGCGCCCCAGAATCGAGCTCCGCCTGGGCTGCGGCAAGTGCGCGGCGACCACGACGGGCCGAATCCGGGGTCAGTTCTGCCGCTCGCTCGAGGAACGCCGCCGCCGCGGCGATGCCGCCGCGAGCTTGCGCGCGCCCGGCCGACCGTTCGAGCTCGTCCGCGACCGACTCGTCGAGACCGGAAGCCGCCCGCGCGCGATGCCAGGCGCGCCGATCGGGATCGGATACGGCATCGGTCGCCTCGGCCAGCGCGCGATGCACCTCCTGGCGATCGCCGTCGGGCGCCGCCTGGTAGACCGCCGAGCGGACCAGGGGGTGACGAAACCGCACGAGTGCACCCATGTCGATCAGCCCCGCGGCCCGGGCGGATGCAGCGGCATCGGCCCCGAGACCGAGCCCGCCGGCCGCGCGCCACAGCAAGGTCATGTCGCCCACCGGCTCGGCCGCTGCGAGCAGCAGTAGTCGTCGGGTGTCGCTTGAAAGCGAATCAAGCCTGCGCAGGAAGCTCTGCTCCATCCGGTTTGCCAACGGCGCCACGTCGGTAATGCCGAACCCTCCTGCGAGCTCCGCAGCCCGCAGCCCGCGAGGCAGCTCGAGCAGCGCGAGCGGGTTCCCCTGCGACTCGGCTATGACACGGTCCCGCACCTGTTCATCGAGGCGTCCGGGCCACGCCGAATCCAGTAGCGCGCCGGCATCAGGTTCCTTGAGCCCACCGAGCAACAGCTCGGGAAGCCCAGCCAGCTCCCGCACGTCGCTGGATTGGCGTACTGCGAATACCAACCCGACCGATTCCGCCAGGAGGCGCCGTGAGACAAAGGCGAGCGCCAGGGCTGACGCCCCGTCCAGCCACTGGGCATCGTCGATCACGCCGATGAGCGGTTGTTCCTCAGCGACCTCGGAAAGCAAGCTGAGGACGGACAGGCCGACGACGAAGCGGTCGGGAGGCGGTCCCGAGGTGAGGCCGAATGCCGTTTCGAGCGCATCGCGCTGCGGGGCGGGCAGCCGCTCCCGCAGCTCGAGCATCGGTGCGCAAAGCTGGTGCAGGCCTGCATATGCGAGCTCCATCTCGTACTCGACGCCTGCGGCTCTCGCGACGTGACACCCGGACGCGCTCTGTACGAGGTGCTCGAGCAGCGCAGACTTGCCAACCCCGGCCTCGCCGCGCACAACCAGCACCTGGCTCTGACCCGCTCGTACGCCTGTCAGCAGCCGATCCAGAGCGTCGGACTCGTCGCGTCGACCGCGTAGCACCTGCGGGGGACCGCCCTTGGCGATCGACATTCACGTGACGCTACACGACACCCACCCGCGCAGCACGGCGCTCTGGCACAATCTTGCGTCAGGGGTCAGGCTCATGACAAGCCAGTCGCGATCAAGCCCAAGCCCCGAACCTCTGCAGCAGTCACCGCTGCGGCTGCTGGTGACCGGAGGAACCGGCGTGCTCGGCCGCGCGTTGCGGCCGCTCGCGGAGGGCCACGAGCTCGCGATGCCCACGCACGAGGAGCTCGATCTCTTCGACCCCTCCGCGGTCGCCGAGGCCGTGCGCGGCGTCGACGGCGTCCTGCACCTGGCGACGCGCATCCGCTCGATCGACCGGCTCTCGGACCGGGAGGCATGGCGCGAAAATGATCGGCTTCGCGCGGACGCTTCGAAGATCCTCGTCGACGCGGCGATTGCGGCTGGAGCCGCGGTCTACGTTCAACCCACCGTCACGTTCGTCTATGCGGCGGACGGTCCCGCATCCGAGGACACGCCAGTCGGCGAGGTCCTGCCGATCCTGCACTCCGCGCTCGCCGCCGAGCAGGAGACCGAGCGCTTCGCGCGCGGCGGCGGGCGCGGCGTCGTCCTGCGGTTCGGGCTGTTCTACGGCCCGGGCACCTGGTTCGACGAGCCGATGGGCGACTTCGGTGCGACGCTGCACATCAGCGATGCCGGGCGCGCGCTCGTCTCGGCCTTGTCGCTGCCCAGCGGCATCTACAACGTCTGCCGGGACGGGGAGTCTGTCTCGAACGAGCGCTTCACGCAGGCCGCCGGATGGCACCCCCAATGAGAGCGCCGCCGTGACCGCCTCACAGACCACAGAGCTCCAGAGCCGCTGCGACCTGCTGCGGTCGCTGCAACGCCCTGGCGCCCCGCTCCTGCTTCCGAACGCCTGGGACGTGGCCACGGCGAGGGCTGTGGTCGCGGCTGGATTTCCGGTGGTCGCGACCACGAGCGGCGGTGTGGCCGCCACGCTCGGCTACGAGGACCACGAAGGTGCGCCGGCCGACGAGATGCTCGCCGCCGCTGCTCGGATCGCCAGGGGCGTCGAGGTGCCCGTGACAGTCGATGCCGAGGCCGGATACGGCCT
>JAXIPI010000358.1:0-4365 GCA_045403015.1 Gaiellaceae bacterium
GCCCGCGACACCGATGTCGTGGCGCGGGTCGGCGGCGACGAATTCGTGATCCTGCTCGCCGACCTCGACGTCCGGGAAGCGCCGAAGCTCGTCCAGACTGTGGTCGAGCGGATCCGCGAGCGGCTCTCGACTCCGTTCGAGATCGACGCGGTGGAGTTGCGGGCAGCGGCATGTTTCGGTGCCGCGATCTATCCGATGCAGTCGCGCGACGCCGCGGGCCTCCTCGCCGCCGCGGACGCGGCGATGTACTCGAGCAAGACCGCCATCAAGCGCGTCGCCTGACGCTTAAGGCCCGGTCTAAGCTGGGCCGCAGTGCCCGAGGGCGACTCTCTTCATCGTGCTGCGCGCCGTCTGCAGCCGCTCGTCGGGCAGCGGCTCGAAGTCGAGTCGCCGAACCCGCGCGGCCGGGCGACCGGTGTCGCAGAGCGCATCGACGGGCGGGTGCTCGAGTCGGTCGAGGCCGTCGGCAAGCATCTCTTGCTCAGGTTCGAAGGGGGAGTCGTCGTGCGGAGCCATCTGCGCATGACCGGACGCTGGCGAGTCGAGCTGCGCGGGAAGCAGCGGGCCGGGCAGCCGTGGCTCGTGCTTCGTGGCGACGAGCTCGAGGGCGTCCTCTGGAACGGACCGGTGCTCACGCTCGAGACACGGCCTGTGCGCCGGCTCGGCCAGGACGTGCTCGCCGCCGAGTTCGACCTCGACGCAGCCGTTGCGCGGCTCCACGGCGCCGCCGACCATCGTCTTGGCGAGGCGCTTCAGGATCAGCGGCTGGTCGCCGGGATCGGGAACATGTGGATGGCCGAGGCGCTCTGGGCGACCCTGGTCTCGCCGTGGGCGCATGTTCGCGACCTCTCCGACGAGACGCTTCGAGGCGCGCTCGCCGCTGCGCGGCGGCTGATGCAGGAGTCGCTCGAGACCGGCCGTTCGCGCCGTCGGATCTACCGGCACGCAGGACGCCCGTGCCCGCGCTGCGGGGCGATCGTCCGCTCGCGCGGGCAGGGCGACGACAACCGGACGGCGTACTGGTGTCCTGGCTGTCAGGCAGGAGGCGGGCCGCCGGGGGAGTAAGCAGGATGGATGGCGGTACGCGCACCGCAACTCCATCTCACCCTGCGCGCCTTCTGTCTCGGCGCGTTCGTCTTCCTCGGCCGTGCGCTCGAGGAGGGCGACGACCTGCCGTTCTCCTTCGAGGAGCACGTGCAGCGGGCCGGCCCGGCGCTCTACGAGTACCGCCCGCTCGTGCGGACGTTCGTGGAGTCGCGCGCGAGCGCCCTCGCCGGCCGGGATGACGCCAGAATCGCCCTCGACGAGCTGCTGCGCGAGCCGGCCGCCGCGATCTTTGCGCGCGCCCACGCCGGTCCGAAGCCGTCCGAGGAGCAGGCGCTCTTCCGCACGGTTCTCGTCTCGCTGCTGATCTCCACCGCCGAGGCGTGTGGAGGCTTCGACTGGGACGACCGGGCGTTCGAGCGAGCGTACGCGGAGCTCGAGCACTCGCTGTTCGGTGCCTCGCGCGCCTATGCCGCGGTCGCGCCGCTGATCGGGATCTCCGTCGTGACGCAGGTCGAGCTCGGCAGCGGGATCCGGATGCGAGCGGCGGCAACCGGCGAGCTCGCGCACCACTGGCCCGAGGCCCAGGGTCTGCTCCCGCCCGAGTTCGGCCGTGAGGTCGACCGCTACTGCGTGCTCGAGCTCGAGCGTGAGCTGGAGCCCGGCGCCGAGCCGCCCGACGCGCCCGCCGAGCTCGCCGATGCCGTCTCGGCGATCCGGCTGGCCACGGCTGCTCCGGTCGCCGCGGGGCCTGTGTTGTTCGAGCGCCTGGACTGGCGGCCGTTCGGGATCCGGCCGGTGCTGCCCATCGCGGCGACGCAGCCGCCGGGCGAGGCCACCCGCCTCGATTCCTTCCGCGCCGAGCTCACCCGCGAGATCCTCGCGCGCCTCTCACTCGCCGACGGGGATGCGCCGCTCGCCGAAGCGCTCGACCGGTGGGAGCTCTCGCTCTTCCAGAACGAGCCGTTCCGGTCCGAGCAGCTGCGGGGAGCACTTGCCGGCCTGCTCGGCGACACCTGGGAGCTCCGCGCCGCCGTGCTGCTCGGCGACGCAAGCGAAGAGCGCCGGGCGATTCACGCTTCCCTGCGATCGCTTGCCTCCGGTGAGCAGGCGTCTGAGCGGGCCGAGGACGCCGTCCGTCGTTCGCTCGTCGAGACGCTTCGGCACGGAGACCGGCCGGCGCTCGTCCGCTCGCTCGACGATGTTCTGCTCGGGCTGCGGTCGGCGCCGCGGCTCGCCCATTCCGCGTAGACGAGATCGTCACGCTTTCGTGACGAACCCGTAGCGCTTCCGTGGCAACGATGCCGCTAGCGTCGATCGCATGGACGAAGCACGTGTTCTCGCCCGGCTCGACCGGATCGACGAGCTCAAACGGAGCGGCGCGGCTCCGGCCGAGTTGCTGGTCCAGCTGCAGGCGGAGCTGCGGGGGCTGCTCGGCGAGGCCGAGGCGCTGACGCGCGACCACGACGACGCGAAGAGCGGGACGGAGGAGGTGGTCGGGCGCCTACGCACGGCGCTGGCACGGGACATAATCGGCATGTGATCGCCCACTGGGACGAGGCGGAGAGTGACCGCGCGGAAGCCGGCCACATCGCTGGCGAGTGGACCGATCTCGGCACGGCAGCCGGGACGAAGACGGTCGGGCTGAGCCGGATCAAGGTCGATCCGGGGAAGTGGTCGACGCCCCTGCACCGGCAGACCGCGGAGGAGGAGATCTTCTTCGTGCTCGGCGGCTCGGGCATCTGCCTACTCCGAGACTCGGCCTTCGAGGTCGGCCCCGGCGACTGCATCGTGCATCGCGTGCGCGAGCTCCACACCCTGCGCGCGGGCGACGAAGGGCTCGACGTCCTCGCGTTCGGCACCCGCGGTCAGATCGAAGCTGCGCATCTGCCGCGGGCGGGCGTGTCCTGGCTCGGCGGCACGTGGGTCGAGGCCGGCGGCGGCGACCATCCGTGGCAGCGGGAGGCGGCGGCAGGGGAACCGGAGGTGCCGGAGATCGGCGCACGGCCGGACAGCGTCGTGCACGTCGACGACGTCGAGGGCGACCACGACGGTGGCTCGTGGCGGCTGCTGGCGCGCACGGCCGGCGCCGAGCTGACCGGCCTCAACTGGGGCAAGCTTCCGGCCGGCGAGGAAGGCGCCTCGCCGCACCTCCACTCGGCGGACGAGGAGATCTTCGTCGTGCTCGAAGGCGCAGGGACGCTGGAGCTCTGGCCGACGCCGCAGCGTGTCCGGAGTGGCGTCGTCTACGAGGAGAAGTCGGTCCGCGCGGGCCACGTCATCTCGCGCCCTGCCTCGAGCGGCATCGCTCACGACCTCCGGGCGGGCGAGGGCGGCATGACCTTCCTCGCGTACGGCACGCGCAACGCGAACGACGTCTGCTACTACCCGCGCTCGAACAAGATCTCCTTCCGCGGCCTCGGGCTGATCGCCCGGCTCGACGATCTGGATTACGACGACGGCGAGCCGGGCTAAACGCTGGTGAAGGAAAAGCGCGGCTAGGCTTGAAAGGCGCTTGCACATGGGACTCATGCGCCTGCTACCACGCCCGAATGTACGGGCGCACACTGCCACTGAGGAGAAGTCGTTGCAGAGGGTGATCGTGTTCGCCAACCAGAAGGGAGGCGTCGCGAAAACGACGACGACGCTGAACCTTGCCGTCGCCTTCAAAGAGCAGGGTTTCCGCGTGCTCGCCGTCGACCTCGACCCGCAGGGAAACCTGACCATGAGCCAGGGGCTCAACCCCGACACGATCGAGCGTTCGATGTACGACGTGCTCGTCCATCGTCTGCCCCTAGAACAGGTCGTACACAAAGGGGAGATCGACCTCGCCGTCTCGTCGATCGACCTCGCCGGTGCCGAGCTCGCGCTGTCGAGCCTGATCGGGCGCGAGCGCGCCCTAGAGAAGGGGCTCGCGCCGGTGAAGGAGAACTACGACTGGATCCTGATCGACACGCCGCCGTCGCTCGGCCTCTTGACGATCAATGCGCTCGTCGCGTCGGACGGCATCATCGTCCCCGTGCAATGCGAGTACCTCTCGCTGCGCGGGCTCGTGCAGCTCGAGAACACGCTGACCATGATCCGCGAGAATCTCAATCCGGCCGTCGAGATCCAGGGCATCCTGCCGACGATGTTCGACGTGCTCGTCCATCGGCTGCCGATCTCCGAGATCATTCACACCGCCGAGGTGGACGTCGCCGTCTCCTCGATCGACCTCGCCGGCGCCGAGCTCGCGCTCTCTGCGCTCATCGGGCGCGAGCGCGCCCTCGACAAGGCGCTCGTCGTGGTGCGCGACCGCGACGACTGGATCCTCTTTGACAC
>JAXIPI010000019.1:0-23382 GCA_045403015.1 Gaiellaceae bacterium
GCTTCGATCTGCGCCTGCGCCTCGAGGTCGACCGAAAGCGCGCGATCGCACGTGCGGCGGCCGCGATGGTGAACGAGGGCGAGGCGGTCGCACTGGATGCGAGCACGACGGCGTACTACCTCGCACTCGAGCTGCGTTCCAAGCGCGAGCTCGTCGTCGTCACGAACGGGCTGCTCGTCGCGACCGCGCTCGCGGATGCTCCGGGGATCACGGTTCTCGTGACGGGCGGGATGCTGCGGCTCTCGGCGATGTCGGTCGTCGGCGACTTCGGCGCAGACGTTCTCCGCACGACGAGGATCAACAAGGGCTTTCTCGGTGCGCGCGGCCTCAGCCTGTCGCGTGGGCTGATGGATCTCAATCCAGACGAGGTTCGAATCAAACAGGAGATGGCCGACGCCTGCGAGCAGGTGTACGGCATCTTCGACGGCACCAAGTGGCACCGAAGCGCGCTACTCGCCTTCGTCTCGGTCGAGGAGCTGGCGGGAATCATCACCGACTCGAGCGCCCCGAACGACGAAGTCGAGGCCTGGCGCGCGGCAGGCGTCAACGTCATCTCCGTCGATCCCGGTCCGCGCGAACCTCCTCCGCTTCGGCCGCGCGATCTCAGGCGGGCCATCCGAAACGACGAGGCGGTCGGCTGAACATGAGCGAGCTCGTCGACATCCTGCGCGGCATCCCAGCTCCGGTCGACCGTTGGGATGACGCCGTCGGCTCGCAGCTCGGCGTGCTCGGGGGGCTCGTGTACCGCTCGAACCTACTCGGCGCAGACCGCGCGATCGCCAACCAGGGTGGCGGCAACACGTCCTCGAAGGAGAGCATCGTCGACCACACCGGGCGGGAGACGCGGGTGCTCTGGGTGAAGGGCTCCGGAACCGATCTGGCGACGATCACGGAGGCCGGCTTTCCGGGGCTTCGACTCGACGAGTTGATCCCTCTGCGCGGCCGCGACAGCATGGACGACGCGACGATGGTGGATTACCTTCGGCGCAGCGCCGTTCGTCCCGACCAGCCGCGGCCGTCGATCGAGACGCTCCTGCACGCGTTCGTCCCGGCGCCGCACGTCGACCACACACACCCCGATGCGATCATCGCGCTGACCTCGTCACCGGAGGGCCGCACTCTCGCTGAAGAGGCGTTCGGCAACGAGGCGGTCTGGCTCGACTACCAACGGCCTGGGTTCGATATGTCGAAACGGATTGCGGAGTTGCTCGACGCGAATCCGTCCGCGCGGGCGGTGCTGCTCGAGAAGCACGGGCTCGTCACGTGGGGCGAGACGCCGGAGCAGAGCTACCGCGGCACGATCGAGTTCGTGACCCGTGCCGTTGGCGTGCTGGACGCAGCAGCGAACGGCCGGTTCGGCCTTGGCGGCAACAGAGTTGCGGAGCTCGGGGAGGGCGATGCGCAGTCCCTCCTCGCACGAACCCTCCCTGTGCTCCGCGGCGCACTCCTCGCCGACGCGGACGGCGTCGTGCTGGAGGTCGATCGCAGCCCGGAGGCGGTGGCGTTCGCGTCCTCGGTGCGTGCGCCCGAGGTGAGCCAGGTCGGAGCACCCTGCCCCGACCATCTGATCAACACGAAGCACAAGCCGCTCGTCGCACAGTTCGACCCGGACTCAGACGACGCCACGGCGCTTGCCGACGCGTTCAGACTCGGCGCCGAGGAGTACGCCGCGTGGTACCGCGCGTATTACGAACGCAACCTTGACGACGAGACACGCCCGTTCCCGATCGACCCGGCCGGACCGCGTGTCGTGCTCGTACCCGGCGTCGGAATCGTCACGGCGGGGCCGGATGCGGGCCGCGCGCGCTTCGCCCGCGACCTCTATCACCGTGCGATCGCGGTCGAGGACGCCGCGGACGCGCTCGGCGGATTCCGCTCGCTGAGCGAGGCCGAAGCCTTCGCGATCGAATACTGGCCGCTCGAGCGCTACAAGCTCGCGCAGGCGCCGCCGCGCGGTGACCTCTCCGGCCGCGTCGCACTGATCACCGGCGGTGCCAGCGGCATCGGTCGGGCGACCGCACGCACGCTGGCAGATCAGGGCGCACACGTCGTGGTCGCGGACTTGAACGTCGACGGCGCGGAGGAGGTCGCGGAGGAGCTCATCGCTGCGCACGGGCTTCGCCGCGCGCTCGCCGTCCAGGTCGACGTCACGAGCGAGGATGCCGTCGTCGAGATGACGCGACGAACGGTGCTCGCGTACGGCGGACTGGACATTCTCGTCGCCTCGGCCGGTCTGGCGAAGAGCGCTCCTGTCATCGAGACGACCCTCGCAGACTGGGAGCAGAGCTTCGCCGTGCTTGCACGTGGCTACTTCCTCGCCGCGCGCGAGACCTTCCGCGTCCTGCTCCAGCAAGGACGCGGCGGCTCCGTCGTGTTCGTTGCGTCGAAGAACGCGCTCGTCGCGGGCGCGAACTCATCCGCTTACTCGTCGGCGAAGGCAGCGTCGCTGCACCTGGCGCGCTGCCTCGCCGAGGAGGGCGGACCGCACGGGATTCGCGTCAACACCGTCAACCCCGATGCCGTGATCCAGGGCTCGAGCATCTGGTCGTCCGACTGGAAGGCCGAGCGCGCAAGCACCTACGGCGTCAGCGAAGACGAACTGCAGACGTTCTACAAGGGCCGAACGAAGCTCGGAGTCGCGGTGCTCCCCGAAGACGTCGCCGAGGCGATCGCCTTCTTCGCCGGCCCGCGATCGGCCAAGTCCACCGGAAATGTCATCAACGTCGACGGCGGCGTCACGGCCGCATACCCCCGGTAGTGCGTAGGAGGCGCACGTTGCACGGGCTCGTCAGTCACACCCTCAAGCGAAAGGACCGATCGATGTACAAGCGCAGATGGGCGGTCGTCGTCGCCTCGCTCCTCGTGGCAGGCGTTGCCATCACGGCCGCGCTGGCGGCCCCCAGCCACTCCACGAAGGGCAAGACGTACTACTTCATTCCGAAGGACACGCTCAACCCGTACGAGGTCATCGCCGACAGAGGCGGCAAGCTGGCCCTCGACGAACTGGGCGACAAGCAGGTCGTCTCGTCCGGAACCGAGGACACTGCTGCTGCGCAGCAGCCCTCGATCCAGGCAGCGATCCAGGCACGTGCGGCCGGAATCGTGATCGCCGGCAACGACCCGCAGGCCGTGTGCCCGGCGCTCCAGCAGGCCCAGGCACAGGGAACGAAGATCGTCGCCTTCGACTCCGACGTCAACTGTCGGCAGCTCTTCATCAACCAGGCCGACACCGAGACGATCGGCCGGAGCCAGATCCAGTTGCTGGCCAAGTTGATGGGCTACAAGGGTCAGTTCGCGATTCTCTCCGCGGCCTCGACGGCCACGAACCAGAACGCGTGGATCAAGTACATGAAGCTGGAGCTCAAGAAGAAGGTCTACAAGAACATGAAGCTCGTCAAGATCTACTACGGCAACGACAACCCGGCTCAGTCCCGGCAGGCGACGGTGAGCATGTTGCAGGCCTATCCGAACCTGAAGGGGATCGAGTCGCCCACGACGGTCGGGATCTCCTCAGCTGCTCAATATCTCTCGACCTCGAAGTACAAGAACAAGGTCGCTCTGACCGGCCTCGGCCTGCCGAGTCAGATGAAGAAGTACGTCCATAACGGGACGGTGAAGAAGTTCGCGCTCTGGAACCCCGAGAACCTCGGCTACCTCGCGGGCTACGCAGTCTCGGCACTCTCAGAGGGCAAGATCACGGGCAAGGTCGGCGAGACGTTCAAGGCCGGCAAGCTCGGCACGTACAAGATCATCAACGGGCCGGACAAGAAGCCCCAGGTGATTCTCGGACCACCGTTCGTCTTCGACATCAAGAACGTCGACAAGTTCAAGTTCTAGGAGGACAGCGGAGGGGGCGCTGCGAAAATGCGGCGCCCCCTCCGGCGCAACGTGTTGACGACCACGGATCCCGCACCCCTGCTTGCTCTCGAGCACGCCCAGAAGAGCTTCGGTGCGGTGCGCGCGCTCGAGGACGGCGACATCGCGCTCTTCGCCGGCGAGGTGCACGGCCTCGTCGGCGAGAACGGTGCCGGCAAGTCGACGCTCGTCAAAATCCTCGCCGGTGTCCACCGTCCTGAAGACGGGCGACTCGTGCTCGACGGCGAGGAGGCGATCTTCGACAATGCCAAGCAGTCGCAGGCCGCGGGCATCGCGATCATCTTTCAGGAGCCGATTCTCTTCCCGGACCTGACCGTCGCCGAGAACATCTTTGTCGGCGCGCAGCCGCTCAAACGCTTCCGCCGTATCGACGGCAGGCGCATGCGCCGTGAGGCGGCCGCCGTGTTCGCGCAGCTCGGAGTCCGGCTCGATCCGGAGCGGATCGCCCGCGGGCTCTCGATCGCCGACCAGCAGCTCGTCGAGATCGCCAAGGCGCTGACCACGAACGCGCGGGTGATCGTGATGGACGAGCCGACCGCCGCGCTGACGACCACGGAGGTGGAACGGCTCTTCGGCATCGTCGAGACCTTGCGCGCGCGCGGCAACGCGGTGCTCTTCGTCTCCCATCGCCTCGAGGAGATCTTCAGCATTTGTCAGCGTGTCACCGTGATGCGCGACGGCCGCCATGTCCTGACGGAGTCGATCGACCAGCTGACGATCCAGTCGGTCATTCGGGCCATGGTCGGTCGCGACATGGATGCGTTGTTCCCGAGCATGCCGACCGAGCCCGGTCAGGTCGTCCTGAAGGTCGACCGGCTCACTCGGGAGGGCATCTTCACCGACGTCTCCTTCGACGTCCGGAGAGGCGAGATCGTCGCGCTCGCCGGCCTGGTCGGCGCCGGCCGCACGGAGGTCGCCCGCGCGATTTTCGGGATAGACGGATTGGACGCGGGCTCCGTCGAGATCGAGGGCAAGCGGCTGCGGCCGGGGTCACCAACGGCGGCGATGTCGGCCGGCGTCGGGCTCGTCCCCGAAGACCGCCGCCAGCAAGGGCTCGTGATGGACTTTTCGATCGAGCGCAACATCGCGCTCGCGTCGCTCGACAGCATCCGCCGAGCAGGATTGATCCCGCACGGTTCCGAGCGGAGGTTCGCCAGAGACTGGGCGCTCAAGCTGCAGTTGAAGTACGGCCGGTTGACGAACCCCGTGTGGACGCTCTCCGGTGGCAATCAGCAGAAGGCCGTCCTCGCAAAATGGCTGGCCCGCAGGCCGAAGCTGCTGATCGTCGACGAGCCGACGCGTGGCATCGACATCGGCACGAAAGCCGAGGTGCACCGGCTGCTCTCCGAGCTCGCCGCGCAAGGCGTCGGCGTACTGATGATCTCCTCCGAGCTGCCGGAGGTGCTTGGAATGGCCGACCGCATCATCGTGCTCTTCGAGGGCCGCGTTATGCGCGAATTCGCGCGGGCGGACGCAAATGAGGACTCGATCATGCGCGCGGCAACGGGGTTGGTCGAGGACGCCGCATGACCGTACTCGCCGAAGAGCAGAACGTCCTCGACCGCCGTCCCAGCTCGCACTTCGTTGCGGAGCTGCTGATGCGGTTCCGGGAGCTCGGCATCGTCCTCGCGCTCGTGATCGTCGTCGGGGCGACCACGATCAACAACCACCTGTTCCTCAGCGCCACGAGCATCCAGCAACTGCTCTCCGGCGCGGCGATCATCGCGTTGCTCGCGATCGGCGAGACCATCGTCATCATCACGCGCAACGTCGACCTCTCGATCGGGTCGGTGCTCGGCATCTCCGCGTACGCGACCGGCGTGCTCTACGTGCACCATCCGCATGTCAACCTCGTGTTCGTCTTCCTGCTCGCCCTCGGAATCGGCGTCGTCTGCGGGGTCGTCAACGGGGCGATCGTCACGGTCGCGCGTGTGCCCAGCCTGGTTGTGACGCTCGGAACGCTCTACATCATCCGCGGCATCGACGGCGCGTGGGCCGGTGGGAATCAGGTCAACGCGTCGATGCTGCCCGAGAGCTTCAACAAAATCGGCTACGGCACCGTGCTCGGGATCCCGTACCTCGGCATCATCGCCATCGTCGCGGTCGGGATCGCGGCGTACGCGATGCGCACGTTTCGTACGGCCCGAGACTTCTACGCCATCGGCTCGGATCCGGCGGCGGCGCGCCTCGCGGGGATCCCCGTCGGCTCGCGTGTGTTTCTCGCCTTCGTGTTGAGCGGGGGCATCGCCGGGATCGCCGGAGCGCTCTGGTTGTCGCTGTTCGGCTCGGTCGATGCGATCGCCGGTGTCGGGTACGAGTTCCAGGTCATCGCGGCCGTCGTCGTCGGCGGCGTCGCGATCTTCGGTGGCAGCGGCACTGTTCTCGGAGCGGCTCTCGGCGCGCTTCTCCTGAACACCATCAACAGCGCGCTCGTCGTCGTGAACGTGTCGTCCTTCTGGAGCCAGGCCGTCGCGGGCGCCTTGCTCATCGGTGCGATCGCCTTCGATCGACTGATCGCGCTACGCGTTGCGCCTGCCTTGCGCACACGAAGGAGCGCCCGTGGCTGATCGCGAAGACCTCAAGCCCGCCGACGAAGTGCCGAGCCTGAACTCGGCACGGCGGAACCTCGGAATCGTCGCGCGCTGGGAGACGCTCCTCCTGCTCCTGCTCGGCGCCACGATCCTCTACGGCACGAGCGTTTCCCCGTACTTCCTGGAGTGGACGAACCTCTTCTACATCTGCTTGAACGTTGGCGAGATCGCGATCATCGCCCTCCCGCTCACGTTGCTCGTCATCTCCGGCGAGATCGACCTGTCCGTTGCCTCGATCCTCGGCCTGACCGGAGTCTGCATGGCCGAGCTCTTCAAGCACGGCTGGCCGATCTGGCCGGCGATGGTCGCGGCCGTCGCACTGGGTATGGTCCTCGGTGCGTTCAACGGCTTCCTCGTCACCCGCCTTGGGTTGCCGTCGCTGGCGGTAACGATCGGGACGCTGACGCTCTACCGCGGAATCGCTCAAGGCATCCTGCCGACGGACACGATCGGCGGCTTCCCCGCCGGGTTGTCGAGCATCGGCGTGACCCCGATCCCGCACACACACATTCCGTACTCGATCGCGTTCTTCGGCGTGTTGGCCATCATCTTCGCCGTCGTCCTCCACGCGACACCGCTCGGTCGTGCCATCTTCGCGATCGGATCAAGCCAGGAGGCGGCCTTCTTCGCAGGCATTCGCGTCAAGCGAATCAAGTTCTGGCTGTTCGTCCTCTCCGGGATGCTGAGCGGGTTTGCCGGCGTGCTGTGGACGCTTCGGTTCTCATCCGCCCGCTACGACTCGGGGGTCGGCATGGAGCTCTTCGTCGTGACGGCCGTCCTGCTCGGCGGCGTCTCGATCTTCGGTGGTCGAGGCACGATCGCGGGCGTTGTCCTGGCTGTGGCAGTGCTCGGCTGTCTTCAGACCGCGATGACGGCCGACCTCGTCCCGGCACAGGACCAGAGCATCGTCGTGGGAGGTCTTCTCCTCGCGAGCGTGATCGTCCCGAACACCGGCGACATGTATCGCCGCGCACGCGCACGGCTGCGGAGCGCTGGAGCTCGCCGCCAAGCTGCTGCACAGGCGGACGCCCAATGAGGCAGGGCGCGCCGCCGCGGATCGGCATCTTCGGCATCGGCCTCGCCGCGTACTGGCCGCAGTTCGATGGGCTGCGCGAGCGGCTCGAGGGCTATCAGCAGGGGATCGAGGCCCGCCTCGAAGCAATGGGCGCAGACATCGCCTCGGCCGGCCTGGTCGATACGCCGCAGGCCGCACGGGAGGCCGGCGCGAAGCTCGCCTCGGCACGCGTGGAGCTCGTCATGGTCTACACGGCGACCTATGCCACGTCCTCCCAAGTGCTGCCAGTCGTGCAGGCCGCCGGTGTGCCGGTCGTCGTTCTCAACCTTCAGCCGACGCGCACCCTCGACTACGAAGCGATGACGACGGCCGAGTGGCTGGCCAATTGCTCGGCGTGCTGCGTACCGGAGATCGCGGGTGTGTTCACGCGGGCGCGAATTCCGTACCGAACGGTGACGGGGACCCTCCTAGAGGGCGACCCCGCCTGGGGCGTCTTGCGCGAGTGGCTGGAAGCGACGTCTGCAGTGCACAGTCTGCGGTCTGCGCGGATCGGCTTCCTCGGTCACACCTATCCGGGCATGCTCGACATGTACTCGGACTTCACGCAGGTGCACGCACAGATCGGCGCGCACGTCGAGGTGCTGGAGATCGACGACCTTGTCGAGCGTGTCGAGTCGGCCGACGACGCCGCGATCGCGCGCAAGGGTGAAGAGATCCGTGAAACGTTCGATCTGGCCGAAGGCGGCACCGACCCGATCGCGGCCGAGATCACGCCCGAGATCTTCGAGTGGTCGGCGCGCGTCGCCGTCGGCCTCGATCGGCTCGTTGACGACTTCGAGCTCGCTGGGCTCACTTACTACTATCGCGGCGTCGGAGGCAACATCGCCGAGCGTGTCGCAGCCGGTCTGATCGTCGGCAACTCCCTCCTCACCGCGCGCGGTGTGCCCGCCTCCGGCGAGGGCGACCTGAAGACGAACCTCGGAATGCTCCTCCTCGACCGCCTCGGCGCTGGAGGCTCCTACACCGAGTTCTATGCCCTGGACTTCGACGATGAGTTCGTCCTGATGGGACACGACGGTCCCGGACATCTGGCGATCGCCGAAGGACGACCCGTCGCGCGGGCGCTCAAGCTGTACCACGGGAAGGCGGGTGCCGGGCTGTCGATCGAGATGAAGGTCAGGACCGGGCCGGTGACGATCCTCGGGGTCACACAGACCGCCGACGGCCGTCTCAAGCTGATCGCGGCCGAAGGCGAGTCGATCGCTGGGCCGACCTTCAAGATCGGCAACACGAATTCGCGGATCCGCTTCGCGTCCGGCCCGACGGCGTTCTTCGATGCCTGGTGCGCTCAGGGTCCGACACACCACGTTGCGCTCGGCGTCGGCCACCAGGTGAGCCGCATTGGCAAAGCTGCCGACCTGCTCGGCCTGGAGCTGGCCGTCGTGAGATGAGCGTCTAGCGCTCCACGATCACCACGAGCTGCCGTGGCCCGTGAACGCCCTCGACCCGCTGGAGCTCGATGTCGGAGGTCGCGGACGGTCCTGAGACGAGGACGAGCGGTCGCCCTTCGGTCGCGGCCGGCTCGAGGCGGCGCACGAGCTCGGGAACGGTCTCCACGATCTGGTCCTCTCGCACCACGCAGACGTGGAGATCCGGCAGGAGCGTCAGCGCTCGTCTCCCCTGCCCCGGCCCGCCGTCGAGCGCAATCGTCCCGGTGGCCGCGCACGCTCCGGCACACGTGGTGAGCGCGCCGTCGAGCTCGTCGAGCTGCTGCGGCGAAAGCACGTCGTCCTCCACGAGCTCCACGCCGGCCGGGCGCAGCCGCGCATCGAGGTCCCGTGGGATCCCGATCCTCCGCGCGCCTTGCGTCGCCATGACCTCGGCCACTGCGACCGCCGCATCGTCGACGTGGAGCACGGTCGCGCGATAGTCGCGGACACGATCTACGAACGCCTCGACCCGCGCGTGCGGCGTCGAGCCCTCGACGCTGTAGCGCCGCGGGACCGTGGCCGGCAGGGCACCGCCGACGGCTTGCCGGACGCGCTCGAGCACGACATCACGTGCGGTCATCGGACTCCCACCACTCTCGGAACGTCTGCGGCGGCACGGCGGGGAGATCGCGGCTGCGCCCCCACGCGCGCAGCGGCCCCGGCGGGAAGCGGCGGATCCAACCGTTGCGCGCGAGTGGCTTCTGGCAGAAGCGCGCCAGCCGCTGCGCGCGCTCATAGCGGACGCGCGAGCGAAAGACACGTCCGAGCAGCTTCATGCTCACCGCCTCGGGGCCCAACCGCTTGGCGGCGACGACCTTCTCGCGCTCGTGCACGAGGAGCGCGGGGATGTCGATCCGCACCGGACAGACGTCGGCGCAGGCGCCGCAGAGGGTCGAGGCGAACGGCAGCGAGGCCGAGGCGCCGCCTGCCCCGTCCAGCTGCGGCTGCAGGATCGCTCCGATCGGCCCTGCGTACGGGGTGTGGTAGGCGTGGCCGCCGGTCTGCCGATAGACGGGGCAGACGTTGATGCAGGCCGAGCAGCGGATGCAGCGGAGAGCGTCACGCCCGACCTCGTCTGCGAGAGCTCTCGTTCGCCCGTTGTCGAGCAGGACGAGGTGGAAGGCGCGTGGGCCGTCGCCCGGATGCACTCCCGACCAGATCGAGGTGTACGGGTTCATGCGCTCGCCGGTCGACGAGCGCGGCAGCAGCTGGAGCATCACCTCCAGGTCACGGAACGACGGCACGACCTTCTCGATGCCCATCACCGTCACGAGCACTTCCGGCAACGTCGTGCACATCCGGCCGTTTCCCTCGGACTCGACGACGACGATGCTCCCGCTGTCGGCGCAGGCGAAGTTGGCACCCGAGACGGCCACGCGCGTGCGGAGAAATGCGTCGCGAAGAAACGCGCGCGCCGCCGCCGTCAGCTCGCCGGGATCGTCGGAGAGACCTTCGAGCCCGAGCCGCTGCCGGAAGAGGTCGCGGATCTCGGTCCGGTTCTTGTGGATCGCAGGCACGAGGAGGTGCGAGGGCCGCTCCCCTGCCAGCTGCACGATCAACTCGGCCAGATCGGTCTCCAGCGCGTGAACGCCCACCGCCTCGAGCGCCTCGTTCAGTCCGATCTCGTCGGTCGTGAGCGACTTCACCTTCACGATCTCGTCCACGCGTTCGGCGCGCACGATCTCCGTCACGATCGCATTGGCCTCGGCGGCGTCCCGCGCCCAGTGGACGACACCTCCGCGGTTGGTGACCGCCGCTTCGAGCTCGACCAGGAGGGGCTCGAGCGCGAGAAGCGCGTGGTCCTTGATCGCCGCCCCGGCGTCACGCAGCTCCTCCCAGTCCGCCACCTCTGCGACTGCCTGCGCCCGCTTCGCGCGAATCGTTGTCGTGGCGTGGAGCACGTTCGCCCGCATCTGCCCGCTCGCCAGCGCCTCCCGTGCCGCCCGCGGGAACGGCTCCGATCGCGCTGCTCGTTCAGCCTGCGTCACGGTGCCAGCACCTCCGCGAGATGAACCGGCCGCACGTGCGAGCCCCGGCGGCGCAGCCCGCCGCCGATGTGCATCAGGCACGACGCATCACAGGCGCACACGGCATTTGCGCCGCTCGCGACGATGCTGTCGAGCTTGGCGTCGAGCATCGCGCTCGACACGTCGGCGTTCTTCACCGCGAACGTGCCGCCGAAGCCGCAGCACTCATCCGCGTCCGGCAGTTCGAGGACCTCCACTCCGGCCACTGCCCGCAGGAGTGAGAGCGGGCGATCGCCGACTCTGAGCAGGCGCAGCGAATGACAGGTCGGGTGGTACACGAGCGAGCCGCGAAAGGACGAGCCGAGGTCGACCGTCCCGCGCTCGACGAGGAACTCCGAGAGCTCCCGTGTCCGGCCGGGCACTCCGTGATCGTCGGGCACGAGCTTCGGGATGTGGGTGCGAACGTGCGCGGCGCAGGAGCCGGACGGCGTCACGATCGCCTCGTAACCCTCGAAGACCTCCACGAACCGTCGAGCCAGCGTCCTCGCCTCGTCTAGGTGGCCGGCGTTGAAATGCATCTGTCCGCAGCAGGTCTGCTCGCGCGGAAACTCGAGCTCGACCCCGGCGCGTTCGAGGACTCGCACCGTCGCCCGCCCAACCTCAGGCGAGAGCGTGTCGGCAAGACAGGTGATGAAGAGTCCATGCGCCAAGGCGGAATAGGGTTTATCCGATGAAGAGCATCCTCTGCTACGGCGACTCCAACACGTGGGGTTGCATCCCGCGCCAGGGACCCGACCCGGCTCGACGGTTTCCGCCGGGCTCGCGCTGGCCGGGAGTGCTGCGAAGGGAGCTCGGGGACGGCTACTGGGTCGTCGAAGCGGGCCTCAGCGGGCGCACGACCGTGTGGGACGACCCGCTCGAGCTCCACCGGAACGGCCGCGAGCTGCTCCTCCCCACGCTCCTGACCCACCAGCCTCTCGATCTGGTGATCGTCATGCTCGGAACGAACGACCTCAAGCACCGCATCAACGCCTCGGCGGCGGAGATCGCTCAGGGTGCGGGGATGCTGGTCGACATCGTCGCCGTCAGCGGCTGCGGCCCCGACGGGCACGGGCCGCAGACTCTTCTCGTCTGCCCTCCGCCGATCGTGGAGGTCGACCAGTTCGACGATGAGTTCGAAGACGGGGCGGAGAAATCACGGCAGCTCGCGGGCCACTTCGCTGCGATTGCCGAGGCGCGCTCCTGTTCTTTCATCGACGCAGGAGCGTTGATCTCGTCGAGCGACGTCGACGGGATCCATCTCGACGAGCCTCAGCACGCCGCTCTGGGCGTCGCGATCGCAGAGCGCGTCCGGCTGCTACTCGCGTGAGGCCTTCCGCGCGTGCAACTCGCTCGCGACCCCGTAGTCGGCCTGCTCGCGCGTGACCCACTCGGCGAAGAAGGGCTCGACGATCCGGAGTGAGCCCTTCGGCTCGCGGCCGACGACCTCTTCCTTCACCAGCTCGCCGGCGGCGCGCTGGACATGGCTCGGCGAGGGAAGGTCGTGGCGGCTGCGGTAGTCCGCGCCGTACGCGCCGGCGGGCTCCTGCGCGAGTGCGATCAGGAGCAGGCGCTCGTTGTGGGTGGCGTCGTCCCAGATGCGCGAGAAGTGGTTGTGCTCGGAGCGCAGCACCTGCGTCAGCGCCCACTCGACGTCTGCCAGGTTGGCGAAATGCCCTTTCGGAACGTGCCCCCAGACGAAGTAGGCGAGCTCCTGCGTGGCGTAGGGATGACCGCCGGTAGCACCGAGCAGCCGCTCGATCGCCTCGGCCCTGATCCCTCGGTCCGTGCTGTCGAACCGGCGCTCGATGTAGGAGCGGAACTTGTCCGTTGGGATCACCCCGATCTCGACCCGCTTCGCGCTGCGCCAGAAGGGCTCGTTCTTGTCGTTGAAGATCGTTTCCAGCACGTGGCGTTTGCTGCCGAGGTAGATGTGGGCGACCTCGGGCTGGGTCTGGAAAACCGCGCGCATCAGGTTCGGGAACTGCGGATCGAGCTTCAGCACTTCCTGGAACTCGTCGAAGATCAGCGCGGTCCGCTTCTTGCGCTCCGCGCCGATCTTGCCGGGGAGCTCGAGAAGCTTCTCGATCGTGTCGTCGATTCCGGGTGCGCGGGCGCGGCCGGCCTCGAAGCTGAAGCGCAGGCTCGCGTCGTCGGGATCGACCTCGATCGTCGGCTTGATCCGAAGGCCGCGGAAGAGCGCGGAGGCCTTCTCGAGTGCCTGACCGACAGGCGAGACCAGGTCTTCGTAGATCGTCTTCGCGAGGGCGCCGGCGAAGCGCTCCTTCGTCGGGGTCTTCATCAGGTCGCAGTAGGCGACGAGCACGCCCTTCGCGAGCGCTTCCTGGGCGGCCCGGAGCACGAGCGAGGACTTGCCGTATCGCCTGGGTGCGAAGACCAGCACGTCCTGGCCGTTCCGAATGTCGACCGCGAGCTCCTTCAGCTCGTCCTCGCGGTCGGTGAAAGCCTCGTCGAGTGCCAGCGCGCCGAAGGTGAAGGGGTTCGTGTCGCTATACATCTCTGTGTTACACAACAGTGTATAGAGATGTGGACTCCCCGACGGCTTTCCAGGCGGCCGCTATACAGACTTGTGTTATACAAAGACGTATGGCGATCAGTCGGCAGGAGCCGGCGCTGCTGCGTACTCGTCGTCGCTGACGTGCTCACCCCAGGTCGCGCTGTTCCCCTCGTCGTCGACCTGCACCAGCGCGAGGTGGGTCATGAAGCGGTTCGGCGCCGCCCCGTGCCAGTGGTTCTCGCCGGGCTCGAAAAAGACGCGGTCGCCGGGGCGGATCACTTCGATCGCGCCACCCTCGCGCTGGCACAGGCCGACGCCTTCGGTGACCCAGATCGTCTGGCCGTTCGGGTGCGTGTGCCAGGCGGTGCGGGCGCCGGGCGTGAAGTGGACGTTGCCCGCAAAGAGCCGCGAGCCGTTCGATGGAGCGGCGACGGCGTCGACGTAGACCGAGCCGGTGAACCAGTCTTCAGGCCCCGCTGCGGTGTCGAGGCTGTTCCTCGTGATCTGCATCGGTTTCCTCCTGGTCTGGTGTCGCCGCCCAGCTGGCGAGCAGGTTCAGCGCCTCCTCCGACTTCGAGCCCGGCTCTGCGGTGTAGACGAACAGCGTCAGACCGGGATCGGCCACGAGCTCCATCGCCTCGAACGTGAGGTCCAACTCGCCGACGAGGGGGTGGTGGAAACGCTTGCGCCCGGTGTCGTGCCGGCGAACGTTGTGGGCGGCCCAGAGCGTCCGGAACAGCTCGCTCCGTGTCGACAGCTCGCCGACGAGATCGGAGAGGTCGCGGTCGTACGGATCGCGCCCGGCTTCCGCACGCAGGACGGCGACGACGTCGTTCGCGATGCGGTCCCAGTCGACGTAGAAGGTGGTGGCGCGAGGGTCGAGAAAGAAGAACCGAGCGGTGTTCGGCGGTTGCGCCGCGCCGTCGAACTGCTCCGCGTACAGCGCGTGGCCGAGCCGGTTGGCGCCGAGGATGTCGAGCCGGCCGTCGCGCACGAACGCCGGCACGCCTGCCATCGCGTCGAGCATGTGCTGCACGGTTGGGCGAATCCCCTGGCGTACGCGTCGACGCCTCCGCGACGTCGCCGTGCGCGCTGCGCGTGCGAGATCGAAAAGATGGGCGCGCTCGGTGTCGTCGAGCTGGAGCGCCCGCGCGAGCGCCTCGAGGACCGTGTCGGAGACACCGCTTGCGTTGCCGCGCTCGAGGCGCGTGTAGTAGTCGACGCTGACGCCGGCGAGCAGCGCCACTTCTTCGCGGCGGAGACCGGGGACGCGGCGTGCGCTGGTGCCGTAGATGCGCAGACCGGCCTGCTCGGGCGTGATCCTGGCACGCCTCGATCCCAGGAACTCCCGCATCTCGTTCTTGGTGTCCACGACGTCGAGAGTAGCCCCGGTCCGCCCACGTTGAGGGGACTTGCCAGTACCTGGATCAGGCGGGCCGGTCAGCCGCTGCGAGCGCGTGCTTGAGTAGGCGCAACCGAAGAACGCAGGAGGGACGATGCAGAAGCGCACGCTTGGAGACAGTGGCCTGGAGGTGTCGGCCGTCGGACTTGGCTGCATGGGGATGAGCCAGAGCTACCTGCCGCTCCCGGACCGGGCGGAGATGATCGCCCTGACCCGCGCGGCGGTCGACCGCGGGGTGACCTTCTTCGACACCGCGCAGGTGTACGGGCCGTTCACGAACGAGGAGCTCGTGGGCGAGGCGCTCGAGCCAGTCCGCGACCAGGTCGTGATCGCGACGAAGTTCGGCTTCGACCTGGAAGACGGGAGAAGCCTCGGCACCGACAGCCGCCCGGAAACGATCAAGCGGAGCGTCGACGCCTCGCTGAGGCGGCTCCGGACGGACACGATCGACCTGCTCTACCAGCACCGCGTCGACCCGGACGTCCCGATCGAGGACGTCGCCGGCACGGTCAAGGAGCTGATCGCCGGAGGCAAGGTGCGGCACTTCGGCCTTTCGGAGGCGGGAGTGCAGACGATCCGCCGCGCCCACGCCGTCCAACCCGTCACCGCCCTCCAGAGTGAGTATTCGCTCTGGTGGCGCGAGCCGGAGGAGGCGATCCTGCCGACGCTCGAGGAGCTCGGGATCGGCTTCGTGCCCTTCAGCCCGCTCGGGAAGGGCTTTCTGACCGGGAAGATCGACGAGGCCACTACTTTTGAGAGCTCCGACTTCCGCAGCACGGTTCCGCGTTTCGACGCGGAGGCACGGAAGGCGAACCGTGCTTTCGTCGAGCTGCTCGAGCACGTCGCGGAACGGAACAGTGCAACGCCGGCACAGATCGCACTCGCCTGGATCCTGGCCCAGAACGCCTGGATCGTCCCGATCCCCGGCACCACCAAGGTGCACCGCCTCGAGGAGAACATCGCCTCCGCCGAAGTCGAGCTCACCCACGACGACCTGGACGAGATCGAGACCGCCGCAGCGCAGATCACCGCGCAAGGCGCCCGCTACGCGGAAGCTCAGGAGCGGATGATCGACCGCTGAAAGGAGAACCCGATGAAAGCAACCGTCATGTACGGCGCCGGGGACGTCCGCGTCGAGAACGTCCCCGACGCCCGGATCAGCGAACCAACCGATGCGCTTCTCCGCGTGACCCGCGCCTGCATCTGCGGCAGCGACCTCTGGCCGTACAACCAGATGGAGCCGACCGAGACCGGCCGCCGGATGGGCCACGAGTTCATCGGTGTCGTCGACGCAGTCGGGGCCGACGTACGCACCGTGAAGCCCGGCGATCTCGTCGTCGTACCCTTCGCGTGGTCCGACGGCACCTGCGTCTTCTGCCGCGAGGGACTGCACACCTCCTGCCTGCATGGCGGCTTCTGGGGCGGAACCGAGCTCGACGGCGGCCAGGGCGAGGCGGTGCGCGTCCCGCAGGCCGACGGAACGCTCGTCGGCCTGCCGGTCGGAGAGGACGACGCGCTGATGCCCTCACTTCTGACTCTCTCGGACGTGATGGGCACCGGCCACCACGCTGCGCTCGCGGCCAAGGTCGCACCGGGCAAGACGGCGGCCGTCGTCGGCGACGGGGCGGTCGGCCTCTGCGGTGTGATTGCCGCGAAGAGGCTCGGGGCGGAGCGGATCATCCTGCTCGGTCGTCATCCCGCCCGGATCGCGCTCGCCAAGGAGTTCGGCGCCACGGACATCGTCAGCGAGCGCGGCGAAGAAGCGGTCGAGCGCGTGCGCGAGCTCACGAGCGGCTTCGGCGCGCATTCCGTGCTCGAGTGCGTCGGCCACGACCTGTCGATGACGACCGCGCTCGGCATCGCCCGGCCGGGCGGCGCCGTGGGACGCGTCGGTGTTCCGCAGCATCAGCAGATCCCGACGACGGTGAAGACGTTCTTCGACAACGTCACGATCGGCGGCGGCCCGGCTCCGGCACGCGCCTACATCGAGGAACTGCTGCCGGACGTCCTGGAGGGCAGGATCGAGCCCGGCCGCGTGTTCGACAGCATCACGGACCTCGATGGCGTGCCCGACGGTACCGAGCGATGAACGAGCGTGAGGCGATCAAGGTCATGGTGAACCTCTGATGACCGGCAGCGCAGTGGGGCCGTGACGTCCCTCAGGCAGTCTCTGCCGCAGCGGCGCCCATCGGCTTCCCGGTCGCGTTCGACCGGGACTCGGCGCGGCCGGGTGCCCGAACTGCGACGAAGAGGGCGCCGAGGAGCAAGAGCGCTGCACCGCCGATGAGGCCCCGCGTGAAGCCGTGGAGGAAGGCCACCTGAGCGTGCACGACCAGCTGATGGCCCTGCGGCCCCAGCTGCTCGCCGATCTGCTGGGCTGCGGCGAGCGACCCCTGGGCCTTCTCGCCGGCGCCCGCGGGGAGGCTTGCAGTCGAGTCGGCCATCTCGGCGCGGTAGACACCGTTCATCAGGCTTCCCAGGACTGCGATCCCGAGCGCACCGCCGAGCTCGCGTGAGACGTCGTTGACGGCCGACGCGACACCTTGCTTGCTCCGCGGCAGCGACGCCACGATCGCGGTCGTCGCCGGCGCACCGGCGAGGGCCATGCCTGCGCCGAAGGGCAAGAGGCCGGCGAGGAAGTGCGCGTAGGACGAGCCGACCTCGAGCGTCGAGAGGACGATGAAGCCGAGCGCCATCAGCGACAGGCCGGTCGCACCCGCGACACGAACGCCGACCCGGGCCGCGATCGCCGACGCCTTGCGCGAGAGCGGAATCACGACGAGAGCCATCGGCACGAGCGCGCCGGCCGCCTGCAGCGGCGAGTAGCCCATCACGAGCTGGAGGTACGGAAGCGCCAGGAAGAGGAAGCCGAAGGCCGCGAAGAACTGGATGGACATGGAGAGGGTTCCGGCGGCGAAGCCGCGCCGGGCGAAGTGCCGTGGGTCGAGCATCGGCTCGCGGCGGCGCAACTCCCAGAGCACGAACGCCAGGACTCCGACCAGGCCGAAAGCCAACGAAGCGACGGTCGTGAGCTCGCCCCAGCCGCGCTCGGGGCCTTCGATGACGCCGAAGACGAGGGCAGCGAGAGCCGCCGCCGAGAGCAGCGTGCCGACGAGATCGAGCCGGGGCGGCCGCGTCTCGCGGGTGGCCGGGACGATTACGAGCGTTCCGACGAGAGCGACGGCTGCCAGGACGACGTTGAGGACGAAGATCGACTGCCAGGGGAGCCACTCGAGCAGAACGCCCGAGGCGAGCAGGCCGAGGACACCGCCGCCCGCAGCGACGCCAACCCAGGTCCCGACTGCCTTGCCGCGTTCCTCGGGCGGGAAGACGGTGGTGATCACGGACAGCGTCACCGGCATGATCATCGCGGCGCCGACGCCCATGGCGCCGCGCAGCGCGATCAGCTCGCCGGGCGCATTCAAGAAGATGGCCGCCAGCGAGGAGAGGCCGAAGATGGCGAGGCCGGCGGCGAGGACCGGCTTGCGGCCGATCCGGTCGCCGAGCGCACCGGCGGGGAGAAGCAACGCTGCAAAGGCGAGCGCGTACGCGGCCACGATCCACTGCAGCTGCGTCTGCGAGGCGCCGGTGCTGCGCGCGATCTCCGGCAGCGCCACGTTGAGGCTGGCGACGGCGCCGACGACCATCATCAGGGAGAGGCACATGACTCTCAGCACCGCACCGCGCTGCTTTCGTTCGTCCTGGAAAAGCTTCTTGCCGAGCATCACGAGCCTCCTGTGGTAAAGTCAACGTCTGTTGATATCAACGACTGTAGACTTCCGAGGTGCATATGTCAAGTGAAAGTTCCGGGAAGCGAAGCGGGCGGCGGCCAGGCCCGACCACGACCCGCGAGGCGATTGCCGACGCGGCGCGGCGTCAGTTCGCCGAGCTCGGCTACGACCGCGCGACGCTGCGTGGGATCGCGGGCGAGGCCGGGGTCGACGCTGCGCTCGTCGTGCGCTTCTACGGCTCGAAGGACGCGCTCTTCCGAGAGGTCATGGCACTGCCGCCCGCGGTCGCCGAGGCGTTGGCCGGTCTGGCAGACGGACCGACGGAGAGCGTCGGCCGCCGCCTGGCCGAGGTCATCGTGGGGATGCTCGAGGATCCGCGATCGCGCTCGATCGTCCTCGGTCGAATCCGATCCGCCTCATCGCATCCGGAGGCGGCGGCTCTGGTCCGCGAGACGGTGACGCGCGACATCGGGAGGCTCGCAGCGGCGGTGACCGACGACGAGCCCGAGACCCGTGCCGTCCTCGTCGGCTCACAGATCGTGGGGCTGGCGCTGGCGCGCTACGTCGTCCGCGTGGAGCCGCTCGCGTCGCTGCCGGCGGCGGACGTCGTCGACTACATCGCGCCGACCTTCCAGCACTACCTCGTCGGGCCGCTGAGGCCTGCGGCCGCTGGATGACCAGCAAGTGGGCGTAGCGGAGTTGGCGCTCCTCGCTCTGCGCGTGCCCGATCGGGCAGATCGATGTGGTGGGTCTTGCGAGGGCCTTTTCGGGGGTTCATCGTGGGGCGTGTCGACAGTTGGAGTGAGGGCCGTGAAGAGGGAGCAAGCGCAGGTCGAAGCGGCGGGGGTCGCGAGGGCTCGCCGCGGCGCTGGTGGGAAGTCGGCGCATTCCGGCCTGGCGCGGGGCGGGCCGCTGCCGATGCCGGCGGGGTTGTTGTTCTCGCTGCAGCAGACCGCGGGTAACCGGACCGTCAGCGGCCTGGTGCAGCGGGCGCGCGACGGATCCGAAGCCGCGGGATTGCTGCGGATTGCCCCGGTCCAGCGCGAGGGGCGCGCCGAGGATGAGGAGCCGCCCCAGGGCAGGTTCGCGCAACGCCAGGGGCGCGATCACGGCACGGAACCCGGGGCCACATCCAGCAACGGCATTGTCCAGCGAGTAAAGCTGGACCAGTGGCAGACGAAGGACGCTGAGAGCTTGCTGGCAAAGCGAAGCGCTGAGTGGCCCGCCGGTGCAGACGACATGGTCACATGGGCGAAATCGTGGAAGCAGGTGGTGGCGTTCATCAACAACTACAGCCACGCCCAGTGGAGCGACATCCGCAACCTTTTCCCGAACGGCATGGACAATGTCACGAAGGATGCGATCGACACCAAGGTCGAAGCAGAGCGGACACGCCTCGACCTGCTCACGCCGCTCAATGGCCGGGTTCTCAAGGCCTCGGCCCTGGCTAGGCGCATTCGTATCATCCAGGGAACCGCCCTCAGGAATCCAGGCACCGTCCAAACCCTCAGGGCTATTGACCCGGACATGAGCCATTGGGGGAAGTACACGACCCCGCTCTACGACGGTGGGACGGGCAACACTAAGGACGACTACCAAGTGCACTTCTATTACAACAGCGTCACGCAAATGGTGTGCACGACGCGGGACTACAAGAAGGTGTTCCGGGACGACACCGAGACCGATATCTGAGGTGAGGGTTCATGCGGGTTGAGTGCCAGATCAACGAGCGGGGCGCGCGTGCCTATCAGATCACCGTCGGGAACACCTACCTGGCCGTCGAACTGCATATCGCACCTTCCGCGGAGGACACGTCTCAGCGCCTGCTGTTTCGGCTGAGTGCCGACGACGAAGGCGTCCCGGGGCTGTACGAAGCCGATCTCTTCGTCCCCGTGGATGAGCGCATGCCTTCGGAATGGGTGCTCACACAAAGCAGTCGTGGGGGGAGCTATGTGATCGGCCCGAGGTCGTGGTCTGCACCGGGATTCTGGGAGGACTACTTCGATGGTGCCGCGTCCGCCCAGCAGGCGTTCGACGCGGAACTGCAGAGGATGAACGAGGAGCTGGGCTAGCGGCTGGGCCCTCTCTCGCGGCGCAGTGCAGGAACGAGAAAAGCCCCGTGGAAGCGGGGCTTTTATAGCGGGGGCAGGATTTGAACCTGCGACCTCCGGGTTATGAGCCCGGCGAGCTACCTGACTGCTCCACCCCGCGACGCGGCGTCCATTCTAGCTGACGTCTCGCTCGTTCGCCACGCGTCAGGCCGTACAGGCGTGCACTTTCTCCTTGTCGGGGCGACGGCGCAGCGCCCGCGCAAGCAAGAAGCCGACACCGAGCACCGCCATGCCTGCGACGGCGTCGAGCACGAAGTGGTTGGCGGTGACGACGATCGTGAGCACGACGAGCGGTGGGTAGATCGCCCCGGCGACGCGAACCAGGTGCGAGCGCGCGTAGCGGATCATCCCGATCCCCACGCCGAGCGCATACGCAGCGTGAAGAGATGGCACCGCGGCCACAGGATTCGAGAGTGCTGACGAGTGCGGCGAGCCGATGTCGATCCCGGACACCATCAGCAGCGTGTCCTGGAGGCCGACGCCGGCAAGCCGCGGCGGCGCGGTCGGGAAGAGCCAGTGGATCACGACCGCGATCGCGGTGGCCGCGAGAAAGCCGTCGCGGAAGTTCCTGAATCCGTCGCGCGAACGGTGATAGAGCCAGAAGAAGAAGATCCCGGTGATCAGGAAGTGGCCGACGAAGTAGAAGAGATTCAGCGCAGCGACGACGTTCGGGAGGGCGAGAAACGCCCGTTGCAGCGACTGCTCCCAGGCGAACCCGAGCACCCGCTCGACCGACTCGATCCGGTTCGCATTCGCGAACGCCTGCGCCCAGTTCGGCTCCATCGCAAGCCTTGCCGCCTCGTAGGCAGCGACCGCCCCCAGCACGACGGCGAGCTGCGCAATCCCATCGCGCCTCGCCAGGAGCAGCCTCGCGCGCGACATGGTGCTCACTGAAGCACCGTTGCTAGCATCCGCCGCAATGTCTTTCTGGCTTGCATTGGCCGTTTCCGTCCTTCTCACTACTGCCTCCCTGATCTACGTAACGCTAAACGCCCTCGAAGCCTTCCGGGCGTTCAAGAGGGTCGGGCGAAACGTCGGAGACGGGCTCGATCACGTCACGGCGACCACCGCGCAGATCGAGCGGCACCTCGAGCTGGCGGCCGAGAGCGGCACACAGCTGGAGGCGTCGCTCGCCCGCCTGCGCACCTCGCGTGCGCAGCTGAACGTCCTCACCTCCGCGCTGTCGGACGTGCGCGACTCGGTCAACCGGGTCAAGGCGTTCGTGCCGCGCAGGTGAGGGTCGCCGCCGGCAGCGGCGGGAGCGCGAGACAGCCGAGCAGAAGCGAAGCTAGAGGTCCGCAGGCTCGGGCGGTGGCTCGTCCTCTGCCAATCGCCGTTGCAGCACCGCCCGCGAAAGCACTCCGACGAGCCGGCCGTCCTCGAGCACGGGAACACGTTCGAGATCGTGTTCTTCGAGGAAACGGAAAGCCTCGTCGAGCGGCAACTCGGAGCCGATCGTGTTCTGGGGCGCTTCGACGATCGTCCGCAACTCGGTCGTGCGCGGGTCGCGGCCGGCGGCGACGACCTCGCGGACGAGCGTCTTGCGCGTCACGACCCCCAGCAGGCGACCGTCGTCGCAGATGAAGAGGGCGCGCACCTCGGGCCGGACGAGCGCCTCGCCCGCTTCCTGTGCGCTGGCGCTGCCGCCGAGCATCGGCGGATCGACGACCATCGCGTCACGGACACGGTCCATCAGGGGATTATGGATAGAGGCCGCGGGCGTCGAGCGCGGATGCAACCTCACGAATCCCGGCGACGAGCGCTGCGGTTCGGAGCGTGACCCCGCGCTCGTTGGAAATGTCCCACACGCGGTCGAACGCGTCATTCATCTTCTCCTCGAGCTTCTGGCGGATCTCGTCGCGGCCCCAGAAGAGCCGCCCGAGATCCTGTACCCACTCGAAGTACGAGACGGTGACGCCGCCGGCGTTGGTGAGGATGTCCGGCAGGATCGGGATCCCGCGCTCGGCGAGAATCGCGTCCGCCTCGAGCGAGGTGGGGCCGTTCGCGCCTTCGACGATCATCCGCGCCTGGATTCGTGCAGCGTTCTCCTCGGTCACCTGATCCTCGCGGGCGGCGAGGACGAGGATGTCGCAAGGAAGCTCGAGCAGCTCCTCGTTCGTGATCCGACCGCCGGCCGGCCAGTTCTCGAGCGACCCGTGCACCTCTGCGAACTCGCTCATCGCGTGGACGTCGAGACCGTTGTCGTCGTGGACGCCGCCGGAGATGTCGGAGACGGCGATCACGGTCGCGCCGCGGTCGACGAGCTCGTGCGCGGCGATCCCGCCCACGTTGCCGAAGCCCTGGACGACGATCTTCTTGCCCCGCAGCTCCTGGCCGAGGCTCCTGACCGCCTGGTAGAGCACGAAGACGATGCCGCGCCCAGTGGCCTCGCGCCGGCCCGCGGAGCCGCCCACGATGATCGGCTTGCCGGTGACCACCCCGGGCACGCTCTTGCCCTGGGTCATCGAATAGGTGTCCATCATCCACGCCATGGTCTGCTCGTCGGTGCCGAGGTCGGGAGCGGGGATGTCATGATCCGGGCCGATCAGGAGGATGATCTCGGCCGTGTAGCGGCGGGTCAGGTGCTCGAGCTCCTGAGGCGACATCTCCCGCGGGTTGCACCGGACGCCCCCTTTTGCGCC
>JAXIPI010000153.1:0-12300 GCA_045403015.1 Gaiellaceae bacterium
GCTCGTCCGGGTCGGCGGTCGCTGCGGCCTGCTCGGCCATGTCGCGGAGCCTGCCGGACTTTCCTAGCGGGTCCCCTGCGCAGCCAGCTTCGCGATGCGGGCCGCGTTCGCCTTGTTGATGATCCCAGGCCCGGTCAGCACCGGCGCCCCGTTGCCGACCGTGTTCAGGTTCGTGGCGTAGAGCATCGCGAACACCACGGGCAGGTACCCCTGCAGGTACTGCTGCTGGTCGATCGCGAACATCATCTTCCCGGACTGGATCAGCTTGATCGAGCCGCCGACGTCGAACGTGCCGACCTTCGTCCCGGCCTTGACGACGTCCGTGCACGGGATGGTGACGTCGGGATCGAGCCCGAGGAACCCGTCCAGCTTCCGGTCCGCGGTGAAGGCCGCCTTGACCTTCGCCTTCGTGCCCGGGATGTCCGACTTCGCGTTCGGGATCGTGAGCACCTTCACGGCGGAGCCGCCCAGGATCTTCTTGACGCCGTCGGCGCGCTGCTGAAGGCCCGAGTTGCTGGCCTCGTGAATCACGATCAGCACCTTCTTGGCGCCTGCCTTCTTGAACTGCTTGCCGGCGCCCTGGCCGGCGATGTCCTCGGTCTGGCCGACGTGCACCTCGTAGGTCGACAGGTCGTCGAACGCGCCGAGGCCCGAGTTGACGGTGATGATCACGATGCCCTTTGCCGCTGCCTTCGCGAGCGGATCCTTCAGTGCACTCGCGTCGGGGACCGAGGTCGCGATCACCTTCGCGCCGCCGGCGATCGCGGCGTTGATCCCCGAGACCTGCTTGGACACGTTGTTGTTTGCGTACACCTGGGTGACGGTGATGCCGCGGCTCTTCATGTCCTTCGCGGCCTGGTCGACACCCTTCTTGAAGACGGACCAGAACGAGCCGGTGTCACCGTGCGTGACGATTGCGACCTTGGTCACCGCGTCAGCCCGGCCGGTGCCGGCAAACGCCGCGGCCGGTGCGCCGAGCATCGTGACGCCGGCGGCCGCCAACCCGCTCTTGACGAGGAGCCCGCGCCGCGTGAGCTGCGTCGGATCCTCGAATTCCTCTTCTGCGTACAGGTCTTCGATGTTCATCGTGTGCTCGTCTCCTTTGCTCCGGATACGGGGGTTTTGTGATTCTCAACCAGTGACGGCCTGAGCGCTACTCACCTCCTCGATCGAGACCGGGCGCCGCTCCGCGCGGGACCGATCGGCGGCGAGGGCGATGACGAGAGCAGCGCGGGCTTCGGCCAGCGGGCAGGGACTCGGGCCACCGTCGCGCACCGCCGAGACGAAGGCCACGAGCTCGTCCCGGTACGCGGGCTCGAAGCGCTCCATGAAGTTTGGGTAACCGTGGCCGCCCGAGGTTCCCGCACCCGGCTCGACCGACCGGAGCGAGCTGCGCGCATCCAGACCGACGGCGATGCTGTCGCCGGTACCGAAGACCTCCAGCCGGACGTCGTAGCCGAGCGGGTCGTGCCGGGTGCCCGTGAGGACGGCGAGGCCGCCGCCGCTGAGCCGCAGGACCGCCGCCGCCGTATCGACGTCCCCGTACTGCTCGAACCACGCCGTCTCGCGGACCGCCCCGTCGGCGTAGACGTCGACGATCTCCAGTCCCGTCACGAACCGAATCGCGTCGAAATCGTGGATGTGAAGGTCGCGGAAGATGCCGCCGGAGTCGGCGATGTACTCCTGCGGCGGCGGCTCGGGATCGTGGGTCGCGGCGCGCAGGACGAGGAGGTTGCCGAGTGCGCCGCCGGCCACTGCGGCGTGGGCGGCGCGGTAGCCGGCGTCGAAGCGGCGCTGGAATCCGACCTGGACGAAGGTGCCCGCGCGCTCGACCTCCTCGATCAGCTCGTCGAGCGGCTCGAGCTCGAGCGAGACCGGCTTCTCGCAGAAGGCCGGCAGGCCGGCCCGCGCGGCCAGGGTGAGCATCGGTGCGTGCCCGGACGTCGAGGTCGCGATCACGAGCGCGTCGACCCCGGCCTCGACGAGCGCCTCGGGAGTCTCCGCGGCGCGCACGCCGAGATCGGCCGCGACCCGCCTTGCGCGGGCCGCATCGGCGTCGGCGATGGTCAGGCCCCCGACGCCGTCGAGCCCGAGCAGGGTGCGCGCGTGGAAGAGCCCGATCCGTCCGACTCCCACTACCCCAAGATGAAGACCGTCGCTCTGCGGCATCGCAGTAAGCGGTTACAGTAAGCGGTTACACAAGCTGGTGTCAAGCCTTCGCGGTCGACGCCCTGACGATCAGCGTCGGCTCGAGCAAGTGGAGGAGCTGCTCGACCTGCTTGCCGCGGGTGAGGTCGAGCAGAATCTCGGTCGCACGTTGCGCGATCTCGATCGCGGGCTGGCGGATCGTCGTCAGCGGCGGTGAGGTGAATGCGCACAGCCGCAGATCGTCGAACCCGACCACAGAGACGTCGTCGGGCACGCGGCGACCACTTTCGGCGAGTGCGTGCAACACGCCGAGCGCCGAGAGATCGTTGGCGGCGAAGATCGCGGTCACGTCCGGCGACGCCCCGAGCAGCACACGCGCTGCCGCGTATCCGCCCTCCTCGGTGAAGTTTCCCTCGGCGACGAGCCGTGGATCGGCGTCGATCCCGGCGTTGACCAGCGCTTCCCAGTAGCCCGCGAGCCGCTCGTCGCTGATGCCGAGGACGTGGGCGCCGGTGACGTGCCCGATGCGCGAGTGGCCGAGCTCGGTCAGGTGCTCAGTGGCGAGCCGTCCGCCGAGCCGGTTGTCCACCTGGACGAGCGGAATCGAGTCGGAGTCGACGTCGCGATCGAGGCAGACGATCGGGAACCCGTCCTTGACGAACGTCGCGATCCGGTCGGGCGGCAGGCGGAGGCCGTCGACAAGAGCCCCGTCGACCTGCTTCGCGCGCAGGAGGTTCAGGTACTGCTCCTCCCGCTCCGCGTCGCCCTCCGTCGTGCAGAGGAGCATCGTGTAGCCCTGGCTCAGCGCGTGCTGCTGGATGCTGCTGACGAGCGCCGCATAGAAAGGGTTCGCGATGTCGGGCAGCAGCAGGGCGATCGTCTGCGTCGACTTCGTGACGAGGCTGCGCGCGATCGTGTTCGCCCGGTAGCCGAGTTGCTCCACGGCCGCCTCGATCGTCGCCCGGGTGGAGGGGGCGATCTGGCCGGTGCCGTTGAGGGCGCGTGAGACCGTGGCGGTCGAGACGCCGGCCAGCTTGGCGACGTCGTAGATCGTCGGCCTCGCGTTCACGCTCTGAGGGTAACTCGCTGAAAGCGCTTACGGAAACCGGTTGCGGCGCTTCAGTTGCGGTGCTGCTACGGAACCGGTTTGGGCTCCGGCTGCTCGGGCGGCGGGAAGGCAGCCCAGCCCAGCTCGGCGAGCGAGGTGAGGCTGCTCGACTTGACGCCGGCATCCGACACTGTGAGTACCGCGCTGCGGACGACGAGCGAGCGCCGAACCCCGGGTGCATAGGTGAGCTTGCCCACCTCGTGGTCGATCTTTCCGACGGCCGAGATCCCGCGGGCACGGCTGACGCGGTACCCGACGGCGCGCTGCTCGAATGGGATGACTACGAGCCCCGTCTTCGGCCAGAAGAGGAACGCGTGGTGATCCGACTCAGCCTCCGACCAGCCGGGCCCGAGCGGCTGGTGGTGAAGCCGGGTCGGCTTCCGCAAGTCGGCGACGTCGAAGAGCGAAAGCTGCGTACCGAGCGGGCGGCCCTCGTCGCTCACTTCCTGGCCGATGCCGAGCAGCAGATCCTCACCGACCGGGTGGAGATAGGCGGAGTAGCCCGGAATCTTCAGCTCCCCGAGCACGCGCGGCCTTTCCGGCACCGCGAGATCGAGCGTGAAGAGCGGGTCGATCTGCTTGAACGTGACGACGTAGCCGACGTCGCCGGCGAAGCGAACGGCGTAGACGCGCTCGCCCTTCCCGAGCCCGCCGACCCTGCCGGCCTGGACGAGCGCGCCGTCCCGGTGGCGCAGCGTCGTCAGGAATGACTCCGACTCGCCGCCGGCAGGCCCCCACCATGCGGGCTGCTCGGTGCTGACGACCCGCAGAACGCCGTTGTACTCCGAGAGCGACCACTGGCTGAGCAGGTAGCCGGACACCTCGCCGCTACCCCGGTACTGCGTGCGTGCGGGGCTCGAGATATCGAACTTGTGGATCGTGGTCTTGACCCCGTCCTTCTCCTGCGTCGGCTTGTCCGGCGTCGGTCGGTCTGCCCAGCGCTCGGTCGCCACGTACAGGCTCTCCGGCGAGGCGTAGACGATTCGCCCGTCCGTCATCACCGCGACCGAGTCGGTCGGCTCGATCCCCTTCGCGAGATCGACGGTCAGCACAGTCAGCATCCCGAGGCCCGAGAATCCGACCGGCCGCTTTACATGGCGGCACTGAACGAGTGCACGCTTCTTCGTCGCCTTGGCTCCCGCCCGCTTGACCTGGTACGAGGGCAGCCAGCTCGAGACGCGTGACGAGGCGACGATCGCGCGATTGCGCTTGCCGGCCGCGGCGATCTCCTCCTGGGTGCCGTCCTTGGGCTGTGTGAACGGGAGGGCGGTCGGCACCTGCGCCGTGACGACGATCCTCACGCTGCCGCCGACGAGCCGCGCCGCGACGTAGCCGCCGTCGAGAGTCAGCGTGCGGACGACGCGGAGAGCCTGTGGCTTGGACACATCAATCTCGGTCAGGACGGACTGTGCGGGCGCGAACGGCATCATCCGCGCAGCCATCGCGGGCAACGGCTCGATCCAGTAGCCGCCGCGCGAGAGGAGCAGCAGCCGGTCGCCGTGCAAGAGCAGCTCGTAGTTGCGGCCGGGATCGAGCTTGATCGTGTCGAGGAGCTGCGGCTTCGCAGTCCGGACATCGACGGCGTTGAGCTTCCCGTTGGCGACGGCGTAGAGCGTGTTGCCGTCTGTCTTCACGATGTCGGGCTCGTCGACGCCCTCCTCCTGGACGTTCGTGCCGGAGAAGTCGACGCCCTGCGTGGGCGCCGCTTCGCGGGCGGCATCGACAGGAGCGCCTTTGATCGCCACTCCGCCGCCGAGCCCGTAGGGCCCGACAAAGCGAGTGGCCTGCGACTTGGCGTACCTGAGCAGATCGGGGCAGTCGCCGAACGAGATGAGGCGGCCGGCCTTCGTGCCGGCGCCCTCCCGCGTGGGTTCAGCTGCCGAGCGATCGGTCGTTGCGCCGAATGCGGCGGCGACGAGAATCGCCAGCGCCGCAGCGAAAGCGACGCGTTTTCGGAAGTCCATCACCTCATTTATACGTCACAAACGCCTCAGCCGTCACAGAGGCCGCGCGAACTACTCGACGGCGCTGCGCCGACGATTGAGCGCCTCGTGCATCGAGCGCACGACAAGGGCGCCATCTCCGACGGCCGACGCCACCCGTTTGGTGGAGCCACTTCGCACATCCCCGATGGCAAAGACATCCGGTCGAGTGGTCTCCAGAAGCAATGGCTGGCCGTCACGGTCTCCGCGATGTTCGGCAAAGCTCTGATGACGCCGTGCGTCATCGCCGGTGACAATGAACCCCTTGTCGTCGAGACCGACGAGGCCGCCGAGGTCGTCGGTCCGCGGGGCGGCGCCGATCATGGCGAACACCGCGGTGGCGTCCAGCCGACGCTCGGTCTGATCGCGGTCGACGACCGTGACACCGTCAATCTCATCGCCGCCGTGAAGCGCTTTCACTCCGCATCCCTCATGGATCTCGACATTGTCGGCAGCGTCGATGCGATCGATCAGATAGCTCGACATCGTCGCGGTCAATGCCCGCCGCACCACCAGATGGATGCGACGGGCGTAGGAGCTCAGGTTGACAACCGCCTGTCCCGCCGAGTTGCCGCCGCCGACCACGACCACGTCCGCGTCGGACGCCTGGCGCGCCTCGAGATGAGTCGCCGCGTAGTAGAGCCCACGGCCCTCGAACCTCTCGGCTCCCTCCGCTCGCAGGTGTCGATAGTCGGCGCCGACGGCAAGAACGACGAAGCGGGCGCGTACCTGTTGACCGTCGGCAAGCACCAGCTCCCGCAGCCCATCGCGCTCGGACACGGAGAAGCGGCAGCCTCCGTGAGCGCTCGAGATGACTGCGCCAAACTTCCACGCCTGCAGCGTCGCCCGTTGTGTCAGGTCTGACCCCGACAGACCGGTCGGAAAGCCGAGGTAGTTCTCGATTCGGGCGCTGGTTGCCGCTTGCCCGCCAGGCGCGAAGCGCTCGATGACCAGCGTCGTAAGCCCCTCAGAGGAGGCGTAGACCGCTGCGGCCAGCCCCGCCGGACCCGCACCGAGCACCACGGCGTCGAAGGTCCTCTGATCGACGTTGGCGCGCAGACCGAGCTCGTCGGCGACCTCCATGACGGTCGGGCACCGCAGGACGCTGTGGGTGCGAACCAGAATCGGGCATTCTTCGGCGCCGATTCCCAACCGGTCCAGCAGCGCCATGCTCTCGTCGTCGTGGTCGATGTCATGCCAGGTGAACGGAACGAGATTGCGCTCGAGCAGCTCACGGATGGCGAACGCGTCCCCTGACGAGCGTTTGCCGATCAGCTGTTCGTTACCGTAGCCCTGGGCCTTCAGCCACTCACGACGCACAACCATCGTGCGCAGGAGGAGGTCACCGAGCTCCGCGGCACCGGCGACCAGCCTGCGCAAGGCATCGGGAGCCATGACCAGCACCGACGACTCCTCGGCAACGACGCCTCGGGCGAGCGTCGGCTCGCCCGTGAACATCGAGATGTCGGCAGCGAACGTCCCTGCCTGACACTGAGTGAAGTAGTGATCGCCGTCGAGTTGGTGGTCGATGATGTCGACCGCCCCCGAGAGGACGACGAAGAACGGCGTATCGCGTTGTCCCTGCTCGAAGAGGATCTCGCCCGGAGAGAATGAGACGGTCTCGGCGTGATCCGCCAACTGCTCGATCTGAGCGGCCGTGAGGCGCGGGAACAGGATCGCATCGTCCGGATCCAGGAAGCCACTGACCTTGGGTGGAGGGGTGTAGTCGCTCATGCTCGAAAGGTGTTGGAGCCGGCTGCGGGATGTCCCGCTGTCATCCCTCCTCCGTCAGGCGGAGCGCCATCAGGATCGCGTCGACGTACTCGCCGCCCCGGCGGTAGTGGTCCCTCCGGAGGCCCTCGCGTTCGAAGCCGAACTGCTCGTACAGTCGGATCGCGGGCTCGTTCCAGGGGAAGACGTGCAGCTCGAGCTTGCGCACGCCGGCCTCGCGCGCCCACGCGACCGCCTGCTCGAGCAGAGCGCGGCCAATGCCGCGGCGGCGGTGACCGTCGGCGACCATCAGGCCGAGGTCGGCGACGTGCCGGCTTGCCTGATGCGGGTCCCTGGCCACGGACAGCCTCCCAATGATCTCGCCGTGCTCCTCCGCGACGAAGACGGCCGCGTCGGGATGGCGTCTCAGCGCCCGAAGGTAGCGTCGCTCCTCGCCGACGCTGCGCCAGCCGTCCGTGTTCAGAAGCCAGCCCTCGGGCTCGCGGCCGACGGCCGCGGCGAGCGCGGCCAGCGTCGAGGCATCGTCGGGCTTGGCTGCTCGGATGAGGACGGTCACTCGACGACGATTCCGTGGCCGCCACGGCGAGGGTCGCCGGCAGCCGCGAGCGTGCCGTCCGCGCACCGCTCGACGGCGGCGACGCCACCGAAGAAGAGATTGCTGCCCGCCCAGCGAACGACATTCCAGCCCTCCGGCGCGGGCTCGGTGAGGCCGCCTTCGAGATGAAGGTCGTCGCCGTCGACGTGAATGCGCGGGCGCTCGATCGCCTCCGCGACCGGGGTGCCGCGCAGAACGGCATCCGCGACCTGCGCAATCGCGCCGGCCAGACGAACGGAACCGGCACTGCCGAGGGCGAGCCGAGGACCGCGGTCATCGAGCACGAGCGTCGGCGTCATCATGCTGGCGAGCCTCGCGCCGGGGATCTGCGCACCCTCGCCCACCACGTCGAGCTCGCCCAGCATGTTGTTGAGCTGCGTGCCGCCGCGAAAGATCCCCGAGCCGGAGCCAAGCGTCGAGGAGAGCGCCGCTGCGTTGCCGTCGGCATCGATGACCGAGATCTGCGTTGTGCCGGCAACAGGCAGGGGCGGCGCTGACGCGTAGCCGTGGCGGAGTGCGTGCGCTCTGTCGGCGAGGGTCTCGGCGACCGCGAGCCGCTCGAGCGCAGCAGCGACGATTGCGCCGCCGCGCGACGGCCCGGGCGTAGTGAAGACGGTGCGACCGTCGATCATCGTGCGTAGCGGCTCGGGGCGAGCGACCTTGTACCGCGCGAGATCCCCGGCCAGCTCGGGCAGCAGCTCGGCCAGGGCGGCCGAACCTGTGTCTCGAACGAGCTCGAGCGTGGCGACGAACTCGTTGGTCTCGATCCGGCCCGAGGTGCCGTAGATCCGCCGGCCTCCCTCGTCGCGCTCGAGGATCCCCGACAGGATGGTGTGGAGGACCCGCTGCTCATCGGTGGTGTCGAGACCGGCACGGGCGAGCTCGATCGCCGGCTGAACGAGCTCGGGCCACGGGATGCTCCCGAACAGGCGGTGTGCTTCCTCGAGCCCTGCCACGAGCCCCGGTACCGCAACGGAGCCCGCGCCGACGTGGAAGACCTGCGTCGACGCGTCGCCGAAGTCGATCACGATCTCCTCCATCTCGCCGAGCGGCCACGACGGTGCCGCGAAGAAGCAGTCCAGCACCGTGGGCTCACCGTCGAACCAGGCGAGCAGGAAGCCGCCCCCCGTCGGACCGGTCAGGGGCCCCTCGGACACGGCTGCCGAAAACGCGGCTACGATGCAGCTATCGATCGCATTGCCGCCGTCCGCGAGCACGCTCGCACCTGCCTCGGCGGTGATCCGATTACCCGCTGCGATCGCTCCTTGCATGAACTCAGGGTAAAGATGCTGGGGAAATGCCGATAAGACATGCAGGACCCGATGACAAATGCAGAACGATCACAGTAGATGCACCTCGACCTCTCGCTAGGAAAGCGTCACCTCGCCCTGTTCCTGGGCTCGATCGGTGCACTCGTCGTGCTTGCCATGACCCCTCAGCTGCTCGGTGACCGAGTCAGCGCGGGTGTCGAAGGGCTCGCGGATGCTTCTGCTGTCTGGATCTGGCTCGCTGGAGCCGCCTTCGCCGGCTCGCTCCTGACGTCGGCAGCCGGGTGGGGATCGGCCCTGACCCGCTGTGGCGGGTTGACGACGCGTCCCGATGCAGCGGCGCGGTACTGCACCGGCTCGGTCGTGAACGCGCTGGCGCCCGCGCGAATCGGGACCGCGGTTCGCTTTGCTCTCTTCGCCCGCACGCTGCCCGGCGAAGGACGGCTTTGGACGGTCGGCGGGATCGCGACCTCCATCGGTGCCGTCCGCGCGCTCTGGCTCGCCGTCGTGCTTGCTCTCGGCTCCGCGAGCGGCGCGCTGCCCCGCTGGCCGATCGCGCTTCTACTGCTCGGGGTCCTCGTTGCGGCGCTCGTCGCCTGGCGGGCGCGCTCGACGCGTCCCGGCAGCAAGTACGCCCACACGCTCGACGTCTTCCGCGTCCTCGGCCGCTGTCCGCGCGCAGCCGCGCAGATCATCGGCTGGGTCGGGCTCGCGATGGCGTTCCGCCTCGCTGCAGCCACCGCGATCGCAGCCGCATTCGGAATCGACCAGCCGCTCGTCGCCGCTCTTCTGGTCATCCCGGCGCTCGATCTCGCCGGAGTCCTGCCCCTGACGCCGGGCAACGTCGGCGTCGCGAGCGCCGCCGTCGCATTCGCCCTGAAAGCGCACGGCGTCGGCTCGGAGGTCGCGCTGACGGCCGGAATCGCATTCGGCGCCGTCGAGACGCTGACGACGCTCGCGCTCGGCTGCGCAAGCCTCCTCTACTTCGCCGGCGATCGCACGGACGTCCGCCGCTGGCAGCCAGCCGCGGCCGCCGTCACAGGCGCCTTCGCCCTCGCGGCCGCGTTCGGCATGACCGTGATTTTCCCGCTCGTCTAAGAGATCCAGCCGCGTTTGCGGCGATCGTCACAAAGCGGATAGGCTCGGGTTGTGGCGATCTTGCCGCCACCGATCGGGTATCTGCGCGTGGACGGTTACGCGCTGCTCCGAGAGTGGTGGTTGGAGCTCGCGCGCCGATTTCGCCGCCGATAGATCCCCGTCTGAGCTTTAGTGGCGAAGGAAGCTTGGTGGCTCGAGCGGGTCGTCGCTGCGCGGACTCGGCGTCTGGCCCGTGAAGGTCGGCGTCGCACGGCGGCGCGTGCCGCCCAGGCCGGTGGCGATCACCGTCACCCACACCTGCCCGGCAAGACGTTCGTCGACGGTCGCACCGAAGATGATGTTCGTGTCGTCGGTCGCTGCAGCCCGCACCGCCTCTGCGGCGTCGTTCACCTCGAGGAGGGTGAGGTCTTCGCCGCCGGCGATCGAGAGCAGGATTCCGCGGGCGCCGACGATCTCCGTGTCGATCAGCGGCGACTTCAGGGCACGCTCGGCGGCTTGCTTCGCGCGATCGTCTCCTGTCGCGTAGCCGATGCCCATCAGAGCCGAGCCGGCATCGCGCATGACGGTCCGCACGTCGGCGAAGTCGAGGTTGATCAGGCCCGGCATCGTGATCAGGTCAGTGATGCCCTGAACGCCCTGGCGGAGGACGTCGTCCGCGATCTTGAACGCATCGAGCATCGACGTCGACCGGTCGAGCACCTCGAGAAGGCGGTCGTTCGGGATCACGATCACCGTGTCGCATGCCGCACGGAGCTCTTCGACGCCGACGTCCGAGGACGCCTTGCGCCGCGTTCCCTCGAACCGGAACGGCGTCGTGACGATGCCGACGGTGAGTGCGCCGAGCTCGCGCGCGATTCGCGCGACGGTCGGTGCCGCACCGGTGCCGGTGCCCCCACCCTCGCCCGCAGTGACGAAGACCATGTCCGAGCCCCGCAGCGCGTTCTTGATCTGGTCGTAGCTCTCCTCCGCGGCGCGGCGGCCGATGTCCGGCTCGGCACCGGAGCCGAGGCCCTGGGTGAGATCGCGGCCGATGTGGATCTTGACCGGCGCATCCGAGATCTGCAGCTGCTGCATGTCGGTGTTCACGGCGACGAATTCGACCTGCGAGATGCCGGCGTCGATCATCCGGTTGACGGCATTGAGACCGGCGCCACCGACGCCGACGACGCGGATCACGGCGAGGTAGGACGCGGAGTCGCGCGGCGTGGCGTATTCGAGCCGAGGTGCCGGCTCGGGCAGCGGCTCGATCACACGCGTGACCGGTGGCTCGAAGACAGGCTCACGCGGAGGCGGCGGCGCAGTTGCAGGCGCCGGTGCGGCGGCGGCCGGCTCTTGCCGCTTCGGCGTCACGGGCGGCAGCGCAGGCTCCGCCGCGGCGGGCGCAGGGGCGGCCGCGAGCGGCGCCTCCCGGGCGAAGTCCGGGACATGCTCGACCGTCTTCTCCTGCGGCTCCTCGGGTGGGGGCAGTGCCGGCGCCTCGGTGGCCTCGGACTCCGGCTGCTGTTGTTCCTGCTGCCGCTGGGCCGCCTCGGTCGCACGGAAAAGCTCCGCGAGAGGACCCTCACGCATGCTCGCGCGGTTTCGCGCCATCGAGCACCTCCTTCGCCAGGTCCCGGTAGGCCTCGGCGGCCGTACCCGTCGGGTCATATTTCAGCACGGATGACCCCTTGACGGGAGCTTCGGCGTACCTGATCGTCTTGCGAATCCGTGTCTTGAAGACGAGGTCGCCGAAGTTCTCTTCCAGGATCTCGACGGCCTCGCGCGAATGCAGCGTGCGGCGGTCGAACATCGTTGGCAGGATCCCCTCGATCTTGACCTCGGGATTGAGGTTCTCGCGCACCATCGCGAGCGTGTTCTCGAGCTGGACGAGGCCGCGCAGCGAGAGGTACTCGCACTGCACGGGCACGATGACGCCGGTGGCCGCGACGAAGGCGTTGATCGTCAGCAGCCCGAGCGAGGGCGGGGTGTCGACCATGATGAAGTCGTAGGCGTCACGCACCTCCACCAGCGCCTTCTCGAGTGCGCGCTCGCGGCCGATCATCGAGCTCAATGCGAGCTCGGCGCCCGCAAGGTCGATCGAGGCGACGGCCACGTCGACCTCGGCCGCATGGATGACCTCGGAGATCGGGAGCCGGTGCACGAGCACGTCGAACATCGAGCGCTCGATCGCGTCCGGGTTCATGCCCTGGCTCATCGTCAGGTTTCCCTGCGGGTCGAGGTCGATGACGAGCACACGGAAGCCCTGCTCCTTGAAGGCGACGGCGAGGTTGAGCGTCGTCGTCGTTTTCGCGACACCTCCCTTCTGGTTGGCGAACACGATCACCCTCTGCAACAGCTTCTCCTCGGTGGATGTGTGCGCGCGAACATTCG
>JAXIPI010000083.1:0-8540 GCA_045403015.1 Gaiellaceae bacterium
CGCCGCTCCTGATCTGCGACGAGCCGACCGGGAACCTCGACCCGGACACGTCGGTCGGGATCATGCAGCTGCTCTACCGGATCAACCGGGCGGGCACGACAATCCTGATGGTCACCCACGACCGCGAGATGGTCGACAAGATGCGCCGGCGCGTGATCGCGCTGGAGGACGGCAGGCTCGCCCGCGACGAGCGGCGCGGGGGCTACGAGAGCGAATGAGGCAGTTCAAGCTGTTGTTTTCCGAGTCGATCCGGTCGCTCGGTGCGAACCTCTCGACCACGATCGCGGCGACGATGACGGTGCTGATCGGGATGTTCCTGCTCGGCCTCTTTATCGCGCTCGGCTCCTGGGCGCAGTCGTTCGGCGACAACCAGAAAGAGAAGCTGCTGATCAAGGTCTACTTCTGCACGGAGTCGACCTGCGCCAAGCCGGCGGGCCAGGACCAGATCAACGCCGTCCGGGTGAAGCTCGACTCCGACCCGCTGGTCAAGAGCGTCGACTTCGTCCCCAAGGCCGAAGCGCTCGAGCGCATGCGCAAGCTGCAGCCCGAGATCGTCGAGAACCTGCCCGGCAACCCGCTCCCGGACGCATTCGAGGTCGCCGCGCACGACGGTGCCGACGTGAAGGCGATCAGCCGCAATCTGCAGGCGCCGACGCTCCCGGCGGGGGTGGAGAAGATCAACGACGGCGGCGAGGTCTCCGACCGCGTCGTCACCGTCGCGCGCGTCCTCTCGACGGCCTTTGCGATCGCGACCATCATCCTCCTGATCTCGTCGGCCCTCCTGATCGCGAACACGATCCGGCTCTCGATCTTCTCGCGCCGCCGGGAGATCGAGGTGATGAAGCTCGTCGGAGCGACGAACTGGTTCGTCCGCGGCCCGTTCATGCTCGAAGGTCTGATCTGCGGCGTTCTCGGGTCGCTGATAGCGGTGCTCCTGCTCCTGATCGGCAAGGCGGTCGTGCTGGAGCGGATCACCACCCGCTTCGACGCCGGTGCGGGCGTGGAGGCCTGGTCGTTCCCGACCATCTCCCTGATCGTCATCCTCGTCGGCCTGACCGTCGGGGCTGTCGGGTCCGGCATCACGCTGCGACGCTTCCTCCAGGTCTAGGTTCACGTGGCCTCTCGCCGCGAACATCGCGGCCGTCAGAAGCGGCCGAGCCGCGGGCAGCGCCGGCAGCGCCGCGCAGCTCACATTGGGCTCCCCGAGCCGGAGATCGTCCTTCCGTTCCGGCGCACGGAGCCCGAGACCGTCGTCGCGCACGTCGGACCGACGAACTCGGGCAAGACCCACTCCGCGCTCCAGTTCCTCGCCGACACTGGCCGCGGCGTCTTCGCGGCGCCGCTCCGGATGCTTGCCCAGGAAGCGCATCGCCGCCTGAGCACTCAGCTCGGGGCAGAGCATGTCGGCCTCGTCACAGGCGAGGAGCGGGTGAACGAGCACGCGCCGATCATCTGCTGCACGGCTGAGATGGCGCCGCTCTCGGGCGAGGTCCTGGTCCTCGACGAGGTGCAGTGGGCCGACGACAGCGAGCGCGGCTCAGCGTGGACGCGGCTGCTCCTCGCGGGTGAGTACCGGCACATCCTCCTGCTCGGCGCCGTCGAGGCGCTGCCGCTGATCGAGAACGCGTTTCCGCAGGCCGAGGTGCGCTTCTTCGAGCGCAAGGCGCCGCTGGACTGGACGGGAGCCGTCTCGTTCCAGAGCCTTCGGCCAGGCACGGTCGTGGTCGCGTTCAGCCGCCGCGCCGTGCTCGCGCTCGCGGGTGAGCTCAACCGGCGGCAGCCGGGGAAGGTCGCGGTGCTGTACGGGGCGATGCCGCTTGCGTCTCGCCGCCTCGAGATCGAGCGGTTCGTGAACGGCGAGGCTGCGGTGTGCTGCGCGACCGACGTCCTCGGCCACGGCGTCAACCTCCCGTGCGAGACGCTCCTCTTTGCCGAGTCGCAGAAGTTCGACGGCGAGGAGCGGCGCGACCTGCACGCGTGGGAGATCGCGCAAATCGCGGGCCGCGCGGGGCGCTTCGGTCTCGTGGAGCGCGGTCATGTCGGCGTCCTCACCGGGATCGTGTGGGCCAACGCGGACCCGGATCTGATCCACTCCGCTCTCGTCCCGCACGTGCAGCTCCCCGGCGGCCACATGGGGTACCGGGTCGTCGACACCGCGCGGCTGCGGCCCCGCCTCGAGGATCTGCCGGTCGACTCGCCGCAACAGCTTCCGGCCGCGCTTCGGGCCTGGCATTCGGCGGCCCTGCGCCAGTGGGCGACCGACGGCTGGCTCTCGGTCGAGTCGATCGGCCCGCTGCTCGTCCGGCTCGACGCGGTGCAGCGGCGCCTGCTCGAGCGGGGCCGCAAGCTGTCGCTCGACCAGCTCTGGAAGCTCGTCAACGCACCGGTCGACGAGGACAACGTCGAGCTGCTCGCGACGCTCGCGCTGGCGGTAGCCGGAGACCGCGCCCAGCGGCCGGTGCTGCAGTGGCTCCTGGACACCGGGCGGCTACGTGACGCTTCGCTCGAGGACGCGGAGCAGACCGCGCGGACTGCGAGCATTCTCCGCTGGTTCGCGCTCCAGTACCCGGACGTCGGCGGCGTCACGCTCGAGAAGGCGGCCGAGCTCGAGGAAGCCGCCGCACGCCGGGTCAGCGAGAAGCTGGCCGCCGAGGTCAGCTCGCCCTCTGTCGGCCGCTGCAAGTCGTGCGGCCAGAGCTGCGCTCCGTGGTTCGCCCTCTGCGAACGCTGCTACGGGCGCCGGTAGCGCAACGTCACGGCCATCGTCGCAACGATCACGATCGCGGCGACGATGTTCGGCACGATCATCGCCCAGTTTCCGAGCGCGATGCCGTACGCCAGCCAGAGCAGGAATCCGATGAAGAGCACACTCATGTAGCCGACCGAGACGCCGCGCGAGGAGCGGTGGTGAACGATCTTCCGGATCTGGAGCACGGGGGAGACCGCCATCGCGATTCCCCACGTCGCCGCGGAAAAGGCGAGGACGGTTTCCACCGCGGCACCGTACCTACAATCGATCGATGGCCAAACCCACAGGCACGAAGCTGATTGCGGAGAACCGCCGCGCCCGCCACGACTACGAGCTGCTCGAGCGGTTCGAGGCTGGAGTCGTCCTCACCGGCACGGAGGTGAAGTCGCTGCGCGACGGCCGCGTGACGCTCGCGCAGGCCTACGCGGACGTTCGCGACAACGAGGTGTGGCTGATCGGCGCCGACATCGCGATCTACGACCAGGGCAACAGCCAGAACCACGAGCCCGGCCGCGACCGAAAGCTCCTGCTCCACCGCGGCGAGATCGCCTCGCTCGTGGGGAAGGTGCGCGAGAAGGGTCAGACGATCGTGCCGACGCGTCTCTACTTCAAGGATGGGCGAGTGAAGATCGAGCTCGCGCTCGCGCGCGGCAAGGAGAAGGGCGACAAGCGCCGGGACATCGCAGACCGCGAGTCGAAGCGGCAGATCGAGCGTGCCCTGAAGTCACGCCGCTAAAGGCTCCGTCCACCGCGGTTCGTACGGTTGCGTGCATGCACAGGCTCGGAATCGTGGGTCATCGCGCGCTCGATCCAGAGGCGCGCGAGTTCGTGGCCTTTGCCTGCTCCGCGCTCATCAGGGACGCCCAACGCGTGAGGGAGGTCGCAGCCGTCTCCGCCCTCGCAGAGGGAGCGGACACGCTGTTCGCCGAAGCCGCGCTCTCGGCAGGCGCGACGCTCGAGGTCGTCCGGCCGTACGAGGGCTTCGAGGGTGAGTTTCCCATCGCGGAGCGGCGCCGGCGCTATCGCACGCTCGTCGACGCGGCGAGCCAGGAGACACGTTTGCCCTTCAGCTCCCGTTCGACGCGTGCGTACGAGGAGGCCATGCGGCGTGTCACGGACGCATGCGACGTCCTGGTCGCCGCCTGGGACGGGACGCCGCCGCGCGGGACGGGAGGGACGGCGGACACCGTTCGCTACGCGAGGAGCATCGGAAGGCGTGTCGTGCACCTCGACGTCGTCAGGCACTGCGTGATCGTTCGGGGTTCGGCGGGATGAAACGCACCCTCCGCAGCAGACTTGCATTGACGCAGCCGGTGATCGTGCTCCTCGTCCTGCTCGTGCTTGTCGGGACGCTGCTGATGGCGTTCCTGCTGCAGTCCCAGGCCGAGCGAGGCGCGCTCACGCCGATCGTCGCCGGCGGTGCGAGCGCCAGAGAGTTGCGCGAGCTCGACAAGCTGGACGCCGAGATCAAGCAGATCCGCAGCGACACGGGCGGCAGCCTCTTCTGGCTGAAGATGGCCGGCCTCTTCGTCACCGTCGGCGCAGCCGTCGGCGGCTACCTCATCGGACAGGCGCGGACGACCCGCGACCGCGTCGAAGCCGAGCGGCAGACGACCCAGGACCGACTCGACTTCGAGCACCGGCTGAACGTCGACTCCACGTATCACGCGATCGTCCAGGAGCTGTCGTCGGTCGACGCGCCCCTGATGCGGGTCGCATCGGCGATGAAGCTCGGGAGGCTCCTCCAGTCGCCGCCCGTCGAGTGGCACGTGACCGACGACCGCCGGCAGGAGCTGAGCCAGCTAACGAAGCAGCTCCTGGCGGCTTCGCTCGCGATCGAGACGGAGGAGAAGGTGCTGAAGGCGCTCACGATCGCCCTCGCGCTGTACCCGAAGGGGTCGAAGCACGCCGATCTTCAGAATCTCGATCTCTCCGGCGCGAAGGCCAAGGACGCCTACTGGGCGAAGATCGACTTTCGCTACGCGGACTTCTACGGAGCCGACCTCACCGAGGCGTCGCTGCGAGAGGCAACGCTCGACGGCGCGCAGTTCCGGGGGACGATCCTCACCGACGCGGTCCTGACCGAGGCGAGCTGCGAGGGGGCGAAGTTCAAGCTCGCAGATCTCCGCGGCGCGAACCTCGATGGCGCGAAGCTCAAGAAGACGACGTTCGAGAACGTCCGCGTGTTCGGCGCGAGCCTCGTCGGCGCCGAGATCGGCGAGAATCCCGATGGGTTGGTCGACGTGTCGCCGGAGGGCGACGAGTCGCAGACGATGCCGGTCCGGGAGTGGCTCGCACAGGCCTCTGCAGCTGCCTGAGGTAGTGGCGCTCGCCGCGGGCGAGGAGTAGGCTCGCCGCGACTGCATCGCCGACGAGGAGGCAAATGTGAGACGCGTCTCTCTTGCTGTCAACGGCGTTCGCCACGAGCTAGACCTGGAGCCGCGTGAGCTCCTTGTCTACGTGCTGCGCGACCGTCTCGGACTGACCGGGACGAATGTCGGCTGCGACACGTCCTCGTGCGGCGCCTGCACCGTGCTCATGAACGGCGAGTCGGTGAAGTCCTGCACTGTGCTCGGCGTTCAGGCGGACGGGTTCGACGTGACCACGATCGAAGGGCTCGCCGACAACGGCAATCTCCATCCGATTCAGCAGGCGTTCCACGAGCACCACGCCCTGCAGTGCGGCTACTGCACGCCGGGCATGGTTCTGGCGACCGCCAGCCTGCTCGCGGACAACCCGGAGCCGACCGAGGCCGAGATCCGGCATGCACTCGAGGGCAACCTCTGCCGGTGCACCGGCTACCAGAACATCGTCGAGGCCGTGCAGAGCGCGGCCGCAGTGGCGTAGGGGAGAGGGCAGATGGCTACCACCGAGACCCGTACCACCAGCCGCGTCGTCGGCACGTCGGTCCCGCGCAAAGAGGACCACAAGCTCGTCACCGGGCACGGCCAGTTCATCGACAACATCAATCTTCCCGGCCAGCTCTGGCTCTCCGTCGTGCGCAGCCCGTATGCGCACGCCAGGATCAAGAGCGTCGAGCTGAAGGCCGCACGCGAGCTCGAGGGGGTCGTCGCTGCGTTCAGCGGCGCCGAGCTGGCGGCGGACTGGGCGGGCTCGCTGCCGTGCGCCTGGCCCGTGACGGAAGAGATCAGGATGCCGTCGCACTTCCCGCTGGCCTTCGACAAGGCACGGCATGTCGGCGACGGGGTCGCCGTCGTCGTCGCCGACTCGAGGGAGATCGCGAAGGATGCTGCGGAGCTCGTCGAGGTCGAGTACGAGCCGCTCGATTCGGTCACGGACGTCGGCCAGGCGCTCGACGCCGATGCTCCGCTCGTGCACGACGACCTCGAGACCAACGAGTGCTACGTGTGGAAGCTCGACGCCGGCGAGGTGGAGCAGGCGTTTGCCGACGCGGAGGTCACGGTCAAGCGCAACTACCGCCAACAGCGGCTGATCCCGGTCGCGATGGAGCCGCGCGGGGCGCTCGCACACGAGCTGCCGGGCACGGACGAGCTGACGCTCTGGTCGTCCACTCAGATCCCGCACATCCTGCGGCTCACGCTCGCCGGCGTGATCGGGGTCCCTGAGGCGCGGTTGCGAGTGATCGCGCCGGACGTCGGCGGCGGCTTCGGCTCGAAGCTCGACGTCTACGCGGAGGAAGCTCTCTGCCTCGCGCTCGCACGCCGGCTCAAGAAGCCGGTGAAATGGATCGAGGAACGCTCCGAGGGATTCACCTCGACGATCCACGGACGCGATGTCCTCCAGCAAATCGAGCTCGCCGCGACCGCGGAAGGGAAGATCACCGCCGTTCGCGTGCGGCTCATCTCCGCGATGGGCGCCTACCTGCAGCTCGTGACGCCCGGGATCCCGCTGCTCGGCGCGTGGGTCTACGGCGGTTGCTACGACATCCCCGCCTACAGCTTGGAGTGCACCGGCGTCTTCACGCACACGACGCCGACCGACGCCTACCGCGGTGCGGGACGGCCGGAGGCGACGTACGCGATCGAACGGGCTGTCGACGCGCTCGCGATCGAGCTCAAGATGGATCCGGTCGAGCTTCGGCGGCTCAACTTCATCACGGAGTTCCCGGCGACGATCGCATCCGGGCTTACGATCGACAGCGGCGACTACAACGCGACGCTCGATCGGGCGCTCGAGCAACTCGACCTCGATGCCGTGCGGGCCGAGCAGGCCGAGCGGCGCGCGCGCGGCGACACGAAGGAGCTGGGTATCGGCCTCTCGACCTATGTCGAGATGTGCGGGCTCGCCCCGTCGGGGATTCTCGGAGCGATCCGCTACGTCGCGGGTGGCTGGGACGCGGCCACCATCCGCTGCCTGCCGAGCGGCACGGTGCAGGTGCTCACCGGCACGTCGCCGCACGGCCAGGGGCACGAGACCGCATGGTCGCAGATCGCGGCCGACGAGCTGGGCTACGGCGTCGACGAGATCGAGGTGCTGCACGGCGACACGACCGTCAGCCCGCTGGGGATGGACACCTACGGCAGTCGCAGCCTCACCGTCGGCGGGATCGCGCTCCACCAGGCAGCGCAGAAGATCGTCGCCAAGGCGCGCACGCTCGCGGCGCACCAGCTGCAGGTGCCCGAGGACGAGCTCGACTACGAAGACGGGACGTTCACCGCCGGCGACAAGTCGGTGACGACGAAGGAGCTCGCGTTCGCGGCGTGGTCGGCGCACGACATCCCGCCGGGCTTCGAGCCGGGGCTGGAGGCGACGGCCGTCTACGACCCGCCGAACTTCAGCTGGCCGGGCGGCGCGCACGCGGCCCTCGTCGAGGTCGACACCGAGACCGGCGACGTCCAGCTGCTGCGCTACGTCGCCGTCGACGACGTCGGCAAGGTCATCAACCCGATGATCGTCGACGGGCAGATCCACGGTGGCATCACGCAGGGGATCTCGCAGGCCCTCTTCGAGGAGGCGATCTACGAGGACGGTGTGCTGCTGACGGCCTCGCTCACGAACTACCTCGTGCCCTCGGCTGTCGAGCTGCCCTCGTTCGAGCTCGACCGCACCGAGACGGCGAGCCCGACGAACCCGCTCGGGGTGAAGGGAGTGGGCGAGACGGGCGCGATCGCCTCCCCGGCGGCGGTGATGAACGCCGTCGCAAACGCGCTCGCGCCGTATGGCGTCACCGACATCGACATGCCGGCCACTCCCGAGCGGGTCTGGCGGGCACTGGAGGAGGCACGGCGATGATCCCCGCAACGTTCGACTACGAGGTCGCCGACTCCGCCGCGCACGCCGTCGAGCTGCTCGGCTCGCGCGAGGACGCAAAGCTCCTCGCCGGCGGCCACTCCTTGATCCCGCTACTGAAGCTTCGGTTCACTCGGCCGTCGCTGCTCGTCGACATCGGTCGCATCGACGAGCTCTCGTACGTCCGGGACACGGGCGAGTGGCTTGCGATCGGGGCGTTGACGCGTCACAAGGCGATTCGGGACGATCCGCTCGTCCAGGAGCACTGCCCGATCGTCTCGCACACCGCCGGGTTGATCGGCGATCCGCAGGTGAGGCACCGCGGCACGATCGGCGGCTCGCTCTCGCACTGCGACCCTGCCTCGGACCTGCCCGCCGTGATGCTCGCGCTCGGCTCGCAGTTCGTGATCACGGGATCAAACGGGGAACGGACAGTCGACGCGTCGGAGTTCTTCCAGGGCGTCTTCGACTCGGCGATGGGGCCGCAGGAGATGCTGACGGAGATCCGTGTTCCCAAGATCGGCAACTGGACCGGCTGGTCGTACCTCAAGTACAACCGGCGGGCTCAGGACTGGGCGAC
>JAXIPI010000343.1:0-2566 GCA_045403015.1 Gaiellaceae bacterium
ATGCGACGCGTCGGCGACGAAGCGGCGCTGCGACGCGAAGGCGACGTCCAGCCGCGCGAGCATCGAGTCGAACGTGTCCGCCAGCCGTTTCAGCTCGTCGTCCGGCCCGTCGAGCTCGATCCGGCGCGACAGCTCCGCCGCCTGGATTTCGCGCGCCACCTGCGTGATGTGCGCGATCGGCGCCAGCACCCTCCCGGCGATCACCCAACCGACGGCAAGGCTGGCCACGAAGAGCGCCGCGAGCGCGCCGAGCGAGAAGTTGCGCAGGTTGCGGAGCGTGCGCTGGTTCACCTGCCTCTCGAACGCCTGCGCGTCGACGAAGGTCCGTTCCTCGGTCTGGCTCCCGTCGTTGATCGGCACCGTGGCGCGGATCGCACCGCCCTGGGACAACGGCTGGTCGCGCAGGCTGAGCGAGAGGCCGATGTAGAGGCCGGCGACGAGCAGCGCCGCGACGGCGAAGAGCACGCCCGAGTAGAGGAGCGTCAGCCGGACCCGGATCGAGCGCAAGGAGCTCCTCATCCGTCGTCTCGCAGCCTGTAACCGGCGCCCGGAACGGTCTCGATCGGGTTGCCCTCGAGCTTGCGCCGCAGCGTCATGACCGTCACGCGCACCGTCCTCGTCAGCGGATTCGCGTTCTCGTCCCAGACGTGCGTCAGCAGCTCGAACTCGGAGAGGGCCTCCCCCGGCCTCGACATCAGGTAGCGGAGGAGCGCGAACTCCTTCGGCGTGAGTGCGAGCGGGCTGCCGTTCTGAGTCGCCTCGTGCCGCGCTGCGTCGAGCTCGAGCGAGCCCACGCGCAGCGGCGCCCTGCCGCCGTCGCCGTTCCGCCGCAGGAGCGCACGCGCGCGCGCTGCAAGCTCCGCCAGCTCGAACGGCTTCACGAGGTAGTCGTCCGCGCCGTCGTCGAGCCCGGCGATCCGGTCGTCGACGCCCGCGCGCGCAGTCAGCATCAGGCTCCGAGGCTGCGGCGCGCCGTCCGCGCGCACCTCGGCCCTGAGCGTCCGGCAGACCTCGCGTCCCCCCGTCCCCGGCAGGCTGAGGTCGAGGCAGATCAGGTCGTAGGGATAGACACGGGCCTTGACGAGCGCCTCGTCGCCCGCGTGAGCCAGATCGACCGCGTACCCCTCGCGGCGGAGGCCCGTGGCGATCGCCTCGGCCAGATCCTGCTCGTCCTCGACGACAAGCACGCGCATCGTCGAACCATGGTACTCCGCCGCCATCGGCCCTTTATCCAGGCTTTACCGCCGGATTGCTTGACTTGCCGAAAACCGCGAGCAAGGAGCGTTCCGTGAGCGAGACGATGACCGTTGAGGAGCAACGGGAGCTCCTCGAGCAGGCCCTTTTCGAGATCAAGCGGGTGATCGCCGGGCAGGACGCGATGCTCGAGCGCGTCCTCGTGTGCCTGCTGGCCGGGGGCCACCTCCTGATCGAAGGCGTCCCCGGCCTGGCGAAGACGCTGACGATCAAGACGACCGCCCAGGTGCTCGGCGGCAGCTTCCAGCGCGTGCAGTTCACGCCGGATCTCGTGCCGTCGGACCTCGTCGGCACGCGCGTCTACCGGCCCGATTCCGGCTCTTTCGACACCGAACTCGGTCCTGTGTTCTGCAACTTCCTGCTCGCCGACGAGATCAACCGCGCGCCGGCGAAGGTGCAGTCCGCGCTCCTGGAGGTGATGCAGGAGCACCAGGTCACGATCGGCCACGACACGCACCTCGTGCCCGAGCCGTTCCTCGTGATGGCGACCCAGAACCCGATCGAGTCCGAGGGGACCTACCCGCTGCCGGAGGCTCAGGTCGACCGCTTCATGCTCAAGATCCTCGTGGGGTACCCCGAGCACGACGAGGAGCTGACCGTCGTCCAGCGGTCGCTCACGGCTCCGCCCGAGCTGCGACGCGTGCTCGAGCTCGAGCGGTTGCGCGACCTGCAGGACGCGGCAGCGAACGTCTACGTCGACCCGGGCATCGTCAGCTACACGGTGCAGCTGGCGACCGCGACCCGCGAGCCGGGCAAGTACGGCCTCGACGAGATGGCGCCCTACGTCTCCTACGGGGCGAGCCCGCGCGGGCCGATCAGCCTCGTCCAGTCGGCCCGGGCGCTCGCATTCATCCGGGGCCGCGACTACGTCGTCGTCCAGGATGTCGAATCGCTCGCGAAGGACGCGCTCCGCCACCGGCTCGTGCTCAGCTACCAGGCTCTCGCCGAGCAGGTGGACGCCGACAGGATCCTCGACGCGGTGATCGAGAAGGTGATCGCGCCGGAGCTCGACCTGAGCAAGCGGGTGACCGCAGCTTGACGCTCGCTCCCGAGACGCGCGCGTTCGCCCGCACCCCGGACCGGCCGGGGCCGGGCGCGCTGCCGGAGACGCTGCTACGGGCGCTCGACCTGACCATCGGACGACGGATCGAGGGCATGCTCGCCGGCGACCACCGCTCCTCAGTGCTCGGCGCTGGTAGCGAGCTCGCCCAGGTGCGGCCCTACATCCCCGGCGACGACGTGCGCCGGATCGAATGGAACGTGACCGCGCGGACCGGCGAGACTCACGTCCGCATCGACCTCGCCGAACGCG
>JAXIPI010000113.1:0-12041 GCA_045403015.1 Gaiellaceae bacterium
ATGGCGGCTCCTCTCGGAGCCGATCCTACGGCCGTGCCTTACCAAAAGGGAAGGAAATTCTCACTCCGGGGGCCATTACGCGGTTGGTCGAAGCGGCCTACGGTCGTCTGGCAGACCGCGACAAGGAGGCCCAGATGTCAGCCATCACGCTCGAGACTCGCTCCTCCATTGGAGATCAGAGCGAAGACTCGTACTCCGCCGGCCCGACCGGGATCCCCCTGCTCGACGAGACGATCGGCGAGACACTCCGGCGAACCGTTCAGGTCCATCCCGCCCGGGAGGCGCTCGCCGTCCGGGACCAGGGCTACCGAGCGACGTACGCTGAGCTGTGGGAGCAGGTCGACCTCGCCGCCAGGGGCCTGCTCGCTCGCGGCATCAGAAAGGGTGACCGGGTCGGCATCTGGGCGCCGAACCGATACGAGTGGGTCGTGACTCAGTACGCGACGGCGCGTGTGGGGGCGATCCTCGTCAACGTCAATCCCGCGTACAAGACGACCGAGCTGCAGCACGCGCTCGTCAAGGTTGGCGTCAGGCTCCTCATCCATTCCCGCAGCTTCCGCCAAACCGACTATCGGGCGATGGTCGACGAGGTACGCGACAACTGTCCCGAGTTGCGGGAGACCCTGGTGCTCGAGGACGAGTGGGAGGCGCTACTCGCGGCAGGCGCGGGCGTCGACGAGGCGGCGCTCGCCGAGCGGGAGGCATCCCTTTCCCCCGACGATCCAGTGAACATCCAGTTCACGTCGGGCACGACCGGCCTGCCGAAGGGCGCCACTCTGTCGCATCGGAACGTGCTCAACAACGGCTTCTTCAACGCCTGGATGCTCCGCTACTCCGAACACGACCGGATCTGCGTGCCGGTGCCCTTCTACCACTGCTTCGGCTGCGTGATGGGGAACCTCGCGGCGCTGACGCACGGCGCATGCGTCGTGATCCCCGGCGAGGCGTTTGATCCGCTCGCCGTGCTCGAGGCGGTCGCCGAAGAGCGCTGCACGTCGCTGTACGGCGTCCCGACGATGTTCATCGCCGAGCTCGAGGAGCCTCGCTTCGCCGAGTTCGACCTCTCCTCGCTTCGCACCGGGATCATGGCCGGCGCGCCCTGCCCGATCGAGGTCATGAAGCGCGTGCGCACGGACATGCACATGCCCGAGGTGACGATCGCCTGCGGCATGACCGAGACCTCCCCGGTCTCGACGCAGACCGCGATCGACGACCCCGTCGAGAAGCGGGTGTCCACGGTCGGGCGTGCGCACCCGCACGTCGAGGTGAAGATCGTCGACCCCGACACGGGCCTCGCCGTTCCTCGCGGCACGCCGGGCGAGCAGTGCACCCGTGGCTACAGCGTCATGCTCGGCTACTGGGGCGACGAAGAGGCCACCGCGCGCGCGATCGACGAGGACGGCTGGATGCACACCGGCGACCTCTCGACCATGGACGAAGAGGGCTACGTGAACATCGTCGGTCGGATCAAGGACATGATCATCCGCGGCGGCGAGAACATCTATCCGCGCGAGATCGAGGAGTTCCTGCTCACGATCGAGGGCGTGAGCGACGCCTACGTAATCGGCGTTCCCAGCGAGCGCTACGGCGAAGAAGCGATGGGCTGGGTCAAGCCCCGTGACGGCGTCGCGCTGACCGCGGACGAGCTGCGAGCGGCGTGCCAGGGCCGGATCGCGACGTACAAGATCCCCCGCTACTGGAAGTTCGTGGACTCGCTCCCGATGACGGTTACCGGCAAGGTCCAGAAGTTCCGGATGCGAGAGCTCGCGATCGAGGAGCTCGAGCTCCAGCTTGCCGCCAGCATCGCGACGGCGTAAACGACGAGGGAGTCTGAGGGAATCGCCCTCTCCCGCAGGCTCCCTTCGCTTCTACTTCGCAGGCAACTCGCTTCGCGAGTGGGGACGTGAAGGGCTCGAAGCTTCGACCTCGCGACTAAGCGGGTACTGGTCCATCACTGGCAGCACCACAAGGCCGCGATGAATGTGGTCGCGGACACACGCGGCGGGCCGCAACCGACACCCTCTCCATGAGAGGGGTGGTCAACGCGAGGTGTGGGTGAGATTCCTCGATCCGATTGTCGATCCGTGTTCGGCGGCGGGCGCGGTCCTGCGCAGCAACGCAGCGGCGAGGAGGGCGAGCAGGAGCGTGACGGCCACGGCGGCGGTGGCGACGGTCTGGAGGCTGTCCGTGAACGCCGCCACGGCGGCATGGAAGAGTTCGCCCGAGGCGGGCTGTGCGAGCTGCGTGCTGGTGGTCGTCGCGTCTGCGAGCGTGCCGGTTGCGGCGTGCTCCTGTGCCGCGGTGAGCGAGGTCGGGAGCGTGTTGTCGAGCTGGGTGCGGTAGATGGCAAGACCGAGGCTGCCGAGGAGTGCGATGCCGAGTGCGCCGCCGAGCTCGGCGCTGGTCTCGGAGATCGCCGAGGCGGCGCCGGCGCGTTCGGCTGGGGCTGCGCCGACGACGAAGTCGGTTGCGAGCGTGCCGACGAGGCCGCCGCCGATTCCCATCACCAGTGAGCCTGCGACGAGCGCCGCGAGACCGTGGTCGGGTTCGATGCGGGTGAGCAGCGCGACGCCCGCTGCCGCTGCAAACAGGCCGCAGACGAGCACGTGGGCGGGGGCGATGCGGCGGGTGAGGAGCGGTGCAAGCATCGATCCGGCGACCAGGCCACCGGTCGCCGGCAGCAGCCAGGCTGCTGCGGTGAGCGGCGTCTTGCCGCTGATCAGCTGCAGATACTGGGAGAGGAAGAGGAAGGTGCCGTCGATCACGAACACCGCCGCGAGCATCGAGCCGAGTGCGCTGCTGAACGCGGGCGAGCGGAACAGGCGCAGGTCGAGCAGCGGGTCGGGGAGCACGTGCTGGCGGCGCACGAACGCTGTTCCTGCGGCGAGGCCGACGAGGAGCGTCGCGCCGGCGGACTCGTTGAAGCCGCTGCGTGCGATTTCCTTCAAGCCGTAGATGAGCCCGAGCAGCCCGAGCAGCGAGAGCGCGGCGCTGGCCAGGTCGAGCTTCGTCGAGGCGGGATCGCGGTGCTCGGGGAGCAGGCGGGGTCCGAGTACGAGCAGCAGGAGCATCACCGGCACCGCGACGAGGAAGACCGAGCCCCACCAGAAGTGTTCGAGCAGGGCGCCGCCGACGAGCGGCCCGATCGCGGCGCCGAGGCTGAAGCTCGCGATCCAGACCCCGATCGCGAATGTCCGCTGTCCCTCGTCGGCGAACATGCCGCGAAGGAGCGAGAGGGTCGAGGGTGCGAGCGTCGCCCCGGCGATCCCCAGCAAGGCCCTCGCCACGATCAGCATCTCCGCGCTCGTCGAGAAGGCGGCGAGCAGCGAGGCGGCGCCGAACGCGACCGCGCCGATGAGCAGCAGGCGGCGTCGGCCGATGCGATCGCCCAGGCTCCCCATCGTCAGGAGCAGGCCGGCGAGCATGAACCCATAGATGTCGGTGATCCAGAGGAGCTGGATGCTGCTCGGGTGCAGGTCGGCGCTCAGCTGTGGCACCGCCATGTACAGCACGGTGAGGTCCATCGAGTAGAGCAGGCAGGGCAAGGCGAGTACGCCGAGCCCGATCCACTCCCGCCGCGTCGCTCTCATCCCGCGAGTGCGACGTCGAGGTTGTCGAACGCGTTCTGCCAGCCGTCGCGGTAGTCGTCCTTCTCCGCTTCGGGAAGGCCCGCGTTAGTCAGGACGACCGTCGTCCGCTCACCATGGTCGATGAACTCGACCTCGATCAGCTGCCGCGCAGTGGGCTCGGACTCCCAGGCCCAGGTGAAGGCGAGCCGACGCGGTGGGTCGAGGAGCGTGTACTCGCCTCGTCCGGCGTACTCGGTGCCGTCGGCGGGGTTGCGCATGATCAGACGGATCGCCCCGCCGACCCTTGGGTCGACCTCGGCGCGCGGGGTTTCCCAGCTGTGTACGGCGTGCCACCAGCGCCGCATGACCTCGGGGCTCGTCCACGCCTCGAACACCTTGCTGGCAGGTGCACTGAACGTGCGCTCGATCCGCAGCACGGCCTGACCGTCGCCTGCGGCACTCATGTCTCTTCCTTCCCCGGCTGCTCCTCGAGGTACTGCTCGACGACGTCGAACAGCCCCTCCCAGCGCGTGCGCTGCGTCTCAAGCCAGTCTTCCGCCTCAGTCAGCGGCGCCGGCTCGAGGCGCAACCGATGCGTGCGCCCCTCGACCGTTCGGACGACGAGCCCGGCCTCCTCGAGGACGCGGAGATGCCGCGTCACGGTCGGCTTCGAGACGCCGAACTCACGCGTCGCCTCGCCGACCGTGGCAGGCCCGAGCGCGAGACGCTCGACGACGCCGCGTCGAATCGGATGAGCAAGCGCCCGAAACGTATCGTTAGTCATTGCGCTAACAATCTACTACACTCGCCGACGCTGACCACGAAAAAGGGAGGTGGCTCGTGCTGCTCGAAGGCAAGAACGCTGTCATCTACGGGGCGGGCGGTGCCATCGGCGGTGCGGTGGCACGCGCGTTCGCACGCGAAGGAGCGAGCCTGCACCTCGCCGGCCGACGCGCCGAGCCGCTCGCCGCGCTCGCCGCGGAGATCCGCGGCCATGGTGGCGCTGCGACGATCGCGACCCTCGACGCGCTCGACGAGCGAGCCGTCGACGACCACGCGGCCGACGTCGTCGCGAGCGCCGGCTCGATCGACATCTCCCTCAACGTGATCTCGCACGGCGAGGTCTTCGGCACACCCCTCGCGGAGATGACCCTGGCCGACTACGAGCGACCGATCCGAACCGCGACCCGCTCGACGTTCCTCACCGCCAGAGCCGCCGCGCGGCACATGATTCCGAGGCGCTCCGGCGTGATCCTCACCTTCGGCGGCTACGGGCAGCCGTTGCGCGACTTCTACCTCGGCGGCTTCCAGGTCGGCCTCAGCGCGGTCGACGCGCTCAGGCGCCAGCTCGCCGCAGAGCTCGGACCGTATGGGATTCGCGTCCTCACGTTGCAGTCCGTCGGCATTCCCGAGTCGCACGCCTCGGACGGAAACGGAGACGGCACGCCGCCCAGACTGCTCGAGCGCGCGCCGACGCTCGCCGACGTCGGCAACGTCGCCGCCTTCGCCGCCTCCGACCATGCGGCAGCGATCACCGCCACCGCGATCAACATCACCTGCGGCGCCGAGGTCGACTGACCGACGAGCATCCCAGCGCCCCCGTCTCCACTGGTCCCGCCCGTGGGAAGAACCCGGACCAGCCCCTCGACTCTCCGGCGATCTTCCGCTCTCAGAGCTAATCGTCTGGCTCGGTCCCTCGGCGGCGGAGGCACTTGCCTATCTCCCGGCGCTCCCATTCGGCGCCGAAGACGTCGCGCCGTACGGCGGCCGGCTCGCGGCCTTTGACGAGCACGGCCGCGGGTAGTCCCATGCCTTTGTATTGCGGTCCGTTCTCTTCTTTGGAAACTAGATACCTGGGATCGCCTTGTCGCTGCTTCTATTCCGCTGTTCCTCGACTGGGTCAGTCGGGCTCGTCTTGCCGAGGGCTGGGAGCCAGCGGGCGAGGTAACGCTCTGCGTCGAGCGTGTCGGTGCCGCCGTTGCGGTAGGCGATGTGGCCGTCGGGGCGGACGAGGTAGTGGGCGGCCTGCTGCGCGCCGAGGCGGCGGAGCCCCTCGCCGCTCTGGTCGTGCAGAGCGCCCGGTGTTGCGTCGCGTGTCAGCCGGTGCACGGCGACGAGATTGGCGCAGCGTTCCTGGATGGCGGTGAGCTGGTCTGCCGGCCAGTCGGCGGCGTCCCCGCAAAGGAGCAGGTCGAAGGTGGGCGATGCCAGGGCTTCGTGCAGCCAGGATTCTCGACCGTCTCGGTGGATTGGGAGATCGGGGAGCCGGTCTCCGGCTCTCGGGCCGTTTCGTGGTGCGCGCGGGCCCTCCTGAACGGCGGGACTGTCCCGGTAGTTAATGGCGAGTTGCGCGATCGTGCGGAAGCCGAATCTCCGGCCCCTGCCGAAGCGGAGGAGCAGGGGGACGAGCCGGGGGGCGAGCTGCGTTCGCAGGAGACGGATGGGGCGGCTGTCTGAGATCGCGACCCTGGAGGCGCGGTCGCTGAGGCGGAGCACGAAGCGTCCGACCGGCAGCCGCTCCGGCTCGTAGGAGTCGAGGAGCGCCTCGTCGGCGACCCCGCGCACGACCAAGGCGAGCTTCCAGCCAAGGTTCCAGGCGTCCTGGATGCCGGTGTTCATGCCCTGGGCGCCGGCGGGGCTGTGGACGTGGGCGGCATCGCCGGCGAGGAAGACGCGCCCGGCCCGGTAGCGCGCGGCCTGGCGGCACTGGAGCCGGAAGTAGGTCGTCCAGACCGGATCGCGCAGGCACAGCGTACCCCTGGTGAAGCCGTCGCAGATCGCCTGCAGCTCCTGGAGCGAGACGTCCTCCGTCTCGGGCTTGCCGCCATCGGCACCGGTGAGCGTCGGCCGCATGCCCTGCATGCGCCAGGTCGCAGGCGTGCCAAGCGGGAAGAAGAGGAGGATCCCCTGGGCGCCGGGGAAGGCGTGCCCGGCATGGGGCTCGAGCTCTCCCTCGACCTCGAGGTCGGCGAGCACGAACGTCTGCGGGTAGGCGCCACCCTCGAAGGGGATCCCAGCCAGTTGGCGGACGGTGCTGTGCGCACCATCGCAACCGACCAGGTAGCGGGTGCGCACCTGCTCGGTCATGCCGTCCTTTCGGCGGAGCGTGCACTTGACCTCGTCGGTGCAGGGCGTGAACTCGAGGAGCTCCACGCCTCGTTCGACGTCGACGCCGCGGGCGGCGAGATGCTCGTTCAGGATCTTCTCGGTCGCGGCCTGGGAGATGAAGAGCAGGAATGGGTAGGCGGTGTCCTCGAGCCCAGTGTCGAAGAGCCGTATCCCCACGACCCGTTGGCCGAAGTGGATGCGCAGCTGGACGGCGTCATTGCCTCGCTCGACCAGCGTCTGCGCGATCCCGAGCCCGCGCAACACCTCGAGTGTCCGCGGTTGCATCGCGAGCGCGCGCGACTCGTGCGCCCGGTCGAGCTGGCGGTCGACGATCCGGACCCGGGCGCCAAACTGCTGAAGCTGTGCGGCGAGCGTGAGGCCGGTGGGGCCGGCGCCGACGATCAGAACGTCTGCGGTTGCGGTCACGACCCGGACGTGGCCGGCGGTCGTGCGCCGAGCAGGAGGCCGAGCACCAGCTCGGGGATCTGGTCGAGAACCGGGTTGGTCCCGTCCGAGGCCCAGTGCTGGGCGAGGGCGAGATCGGTGAGGCCGGAGAGCGCGAGCGCGAGCAGCTCGGGCGGCAGATCGTCGCGAAGCTCTCCTCGGGCCGCCCCGTCTCGGAGGATCGCTTCGAGCTCGGTCAAGAGCGGTTCTTCGGCCCCGGCCATGCGTGCGTGGAGTTCCGGCGTGCCCATCAGGCATTCGCGCACGAGCACGCGCGCGAAGCCTTCGTTCGCGCCCGCCCAGGCGCAGAAGGCGGCGAGCGTGGCCCGTAGACGCTCTCTCGCCGAAGCCTGCGGAGGTCCCGAAGCCGACGCGGTCGCCTGCGCGCAGGCCTCTTCGACCACCGCCAGGAACAGCTCCTCCTTCGAGGCGAAGTAGTTGTAGATCGTGCCCTTGCCGTAGCCGGCCGCGAGCGAGATCGCGTCGACGTTGGCGCGCTCGAGCCCGCGGCGTGCGAACTCGCGCGCCGCGGCCTCGAGCAGCCGCTCGCGCGTTGCCTCCTTGGTGTCGGCCGAGACGCGTGCCATCAGAATCCGGGTGACCGGTCACCCAGTATAGCCACCTGGCAGCGGATCGGGGTGTACGAGGTACGCGCTTGGCCGTGGGGTGCACAAACTCGGTCGGGGGCGTTGCGCGGCGCCGGAGTTGCGTGACCTAGGGGCGCGGCAGCGTCGGCGTCCCCGTCCTTGGAGGCTGCCTGCGCTTGCTGGGTTCATCTACGTCGTCGTGTGCCGGCTGTTCGCGCTCGTACTGCTGATCGCGCGCAGCGACTGCTCGAAGGAGCTCGAGATCCTCGTCCTTCGCCACGAGCTGTCGATCCTGCGGCGGCGGACGCGGCGACCGCACATCACGCCCCGCGACCGGCTGGTGCTGGCGGCGCTCAGCCGCCTGATCCCTCGGCGCTCGTGGCAGGCGTTCCTCGTTACGCCCGAGACGCTGCTGCCCTTGCACCGGCGGATCGTCGCACGCCGGTGGACATACCCGCACAGGCGGCAGGCCGCCGATCCACGAGGAGGTGCGCCAGCTGATCCTGCCGCTCGCCCGCGAGAACAACCACTGGGGCTACGTGCGGATCGCCGGCGAGCTGCGCAAGCTCGGCATCACGGTTTCGGCGACGCTGGTGCGGAACGTACTCGCGCGCGCCCGCGTCCCGCCGGCGCCACAGCGCGCCGGCCCCAGCTGGCGCGCCTTCCTCCGCCAGCACGCCCAGACAGTGCTCGCAGCCGACTTCTTCACGGTCGACACGGTCTGGCTGCGGCGGCTGTACGTGCTGTTCTTCGTCTCGATCGGTACGCGCAGGGTCGAGTACATCGCCTGCACGCGCAGACCAGATGCGGCGTGGATGACCCAGCAGGCGCGCAACCTGCGATGGATCTCGACGACCGCGGGCAGCGGCCATGGTTCTTGATCCACGATCGTGAGAGGAAGTTCAGCCGCGCCTTCGACTCCAGGCACCGAACGCGAACGCTCACGCGGAGCGCTGGGTCGGAAGCGTGCGCAGGGAGTGCCTTGACCGGCTGCTGATCTTCGGCCGCCGCCAGCTCGAACACGTCTTCTGCGTCTACGTCCGCCACTTCAACGAGCAGCGTCCACACCGCGCCCTTTCCCTCAGGCCCGGGACGGCGGCAGCGGAACCGATCCTCCGCCCGCCGGGACCCTCTACGCGCCCGAGATCCAGCGGCGCGACCTCCTCGGCGGACTGCTGCACGAGTACCAAGCCGCGGCGTGAGATCTAGTTTGTGCACCCCACGCGTCGCGGTTGAAGTTGTGGATCACCTCGCGGACGGTGTCGGGGTCGGTGAAGACGACCTCCGAGATCTTGGGCGGGCTCATCCCCTGCGCCGAGAGCAGGACGACCTGCGCCCTGCGCCAGGTAACGACCGAGCCCGACCCCCGGCGCACGATCCGCAACAGCCGGTTGCCCTCCTCAAGTGTGATCTCGCGCAGCTCCATCCTGGCCGCCATCTTCCCCTCCCGGTCGAAAACCCGTGCCGGGGAGGCACTCCGGCGGACAAGGCCGAGACTCGTTATGAAAACCGGCGAACGTTGCCGGTCACACCACTAGCTCGGCCGGGCCGATTTCATCTCGCTTGGTTTTGGGACGGCGGCCCAAGATCCGATCCATCACGTCGCTGAAGGTGCTGGCGGGCCCTCCAGCCCGAGCACACCCGCCGCCGCGCGGGCGGCCAGCTTCTCGTCGTGCAGGGCCTGCCCGGCGAGCGCGATCACGGCGCCCTCGAGCGCTCCGGTCAACGCCAGCGCAACTGCCCTGGCGGGCGGGCCGGGTGGAATCGACCCGTCTCTGCGCCCCGCGTTGATCAGGCGGACCAAGCGCTTGATCAGCCCCGCTTGAACCCGCTCAAGCTCGCGCGCGATCGGGTGGTCCTGACCGCTGAACTCGACTCTGAGCGCCATCGCGACGCGAGCGATGTCGCGTCGGCACAAAACGGCGTGACCGCGCGCCATCGCTAGCAGCGCCGAAACCGGGTCTGGCTGTTGGTTGGCCGGCTCGCCGACCTCGCGCTGCCAGGTCTCGTCGGCCCACTGCAACACGGCGAGGGCCAGCTCCTCCTTGTCCTTGAACTGGTGATAGAGGGCGCCGCGCGTGTAACCGGCCTCGCGCGCTACATCTTCGAGCACGAGGTTTCCGTAGCCGTAGCGGGAGAGCCCGCGCGCGGCCGACTCCAACAGCGCGGCGCGCGAGCGCGCCCGCCGCTCAGCCTGGGTCAGACGCGGCTGGCTAGGCGGCGGCGCGGATCTCGTGGCAGGAGGTGTACGTACATGCACGTATGTATAATACCGCCAAGTCCACCGACGAGGATCTCTCCGTGTCTAGCCGCACAACGCCGCCCGCGTCCTCACGATCACCCGACCGTCGCCCGGCGGCCGTACGATTTGCTGATCGCAACGCCGCGATCGCTCGGATCGCCGAGGGCTCGGCGTGAACGTCCCGCTGATCGTCGCCGGATCCCTGGCCGTGATCGGCGCTGCCATCCACGGCGTCGGAGGCGAGCTCCTCGTAGTGCGAAAGCTTTCGCCGGGAATGCTGCCGGCCAGTCGCTTCGGTGGTCCGGAATCGACCAAGACGATGATCCACGTCACCTGGCACCTGACGACGATCGCCTTTCTCACCGTCGGATCCGCGCTCCTGCTGTCAGGCTCGGTCCTCCACGGCGATCAAGCCCGGGGGATCGGACTGGTCGCCGCCGGCGCGGCGACGGGCTTCGCGGCAGTCACGGTGGGGCTCTCGGCGGCCCACGCGCAATCCCTTCGATCCCTGCTCCGCCACCCCGGCCCCGCCGTGCTCACCGCCACCGCGGCGCTGGCGTGGTGGGGAGTCCTCTGAAACCCGGAGGGGCCGGCGTGCTACGCGATAGAGAGCGGACACCGCACGCCGACTCGGCCACAAAGCTGGAATCGCCTGCGGCGTCCGTGCGCGCCGCAGCTCGTCATCTACTCGGAGGTGACGCATGAACGATCGAGGCAGCGAGGCGACCCACGACTTGTACGTTCTGCCCCCGGGCCTGCCGGTGCCCGTCGACGACGGCGCGGCCGATCATCTGCCAGGCATGTCAATACCCGACCTCATCCTCCCGTCGTCGATGGGAGACGTCGCCCTCGCTGAGCTGGCTGCCGAGCGGCTCGTCCTCTACGTCTACCCGCAGACAGGCCCACCCGAGAAGCCGGTCCCCCCCGGCTGGGACGAGCTGCCTGGCGCGCGCGGCTGCACGCCGCAATCGTGCGGCTTTCGCGACCATGCCGCCGAGCTGGCGGCCTTCGGAGCGCGCGTCGTCGGCGTCTCGTCGCAGCCACTCGCGGAGCAAGAGGAGTTCGCGGCGCGCGCCAACATGCCGTTTCCGATCGTCAGCGACGAGCAGTTCGTCCTCGCGGCGACGCTGTTTCTGCCGACCTTCGAGTTCGACGGCGGCAGGTTCTACAAGCGGTTGGCGCTGATCGCCGAGGACGGCGTCGTCGTCAAGGTCTTCTACCCGGTCTTCCCGCCCGATCGCAACGCGGCCGAGGTCCTCGACTGGTTGAGCCGGCACCGCGCCTGGGCCTGAGCGTGAGCGGTGGACGTTGATGGACGCTGCGCGGACGTCACATGCGCGCCGCGTTAGCCCAGCCGGGCAACGGATGATCTGAGCAGGGAGAACTCGAAGCCCTCTGGCGGACTCGAACCGCCGACCCCCTCCTTACCAGCGGGCGCAAGTGGTCGCAACCCATGGCAACGGTTTTGGCTTGTCTCCGCCGTTCTTGGGGTCTGCGCATTTGCAATCGCTTGCCACTGGTTGCGACCGCTAGGCTCCATAAACGCTCCATCCTCGCGGCGCGAATTCCTGATGAGAAAGGCAATTCGGGCACCTGTCGCGCGGCTAGCCGATGCAGTGATGCTTCTACGTTTGTCAAGTCGGCAGTGGTGAGCCGTTCTCGAGGAGCCGGTAGAGGTTGCGGGCGAGGTAGCGCTTGAGGCAGCGGGTCGCCTCGCGGCGGCTCTTGCCTTGGTGGATGCGACGTTCGATGTAGGCGATCGTCGGAGCGTGGGCTCGGCGTCGGGTGACGAGGATCATGTGCAGGGCTCGGTTGAGTCTGCGGTCGCCGCCGCGGTCGAGGCGGTAGCGGACCGTCTGGCCCGATGAGGCGGGGATCGGGGCGCAGCCGGCGAGGCGTGCGAACGCGGCCTCGCTTGTGATCCGTCCGCGGTGCGACCAGGAGATCAGTACCTGTGCGGCCGCGAGCGGACCGACGCCGGGCTGCTCGAGCAGCTGCGGCGCCAGCTTGCGCGTGAGCGTCTCGATCTCGCGTGCGAGCTCGCGCTCCTCAACGTTCAATGCCTTGACCCGCCGGGCGAGAGCGCGGAGC
>JAXIPI010000468.1:0-8473 GCA_045403015.1 Gaiellaceae bacterium
CGACGGCATCGGCGTCTTCCTGAATCGCGGTCTCGACGATCTGCTCCGGCGTCTGGTGGAGCCCCGTGTAGATGACCTCCATCCCGGCGTCGCGAAGGGCGCGGGCGATGATCTTTGCGCCACGGTCGTGACCGTCGAGGCCGGGCTTCGCGATCACTACTCTGATCTTCCGGGCCATCGGACGGCAAGTATATGGCGGTGCGCCTGTCAGTTATCGGCTCGTCGCCTGCTTGGCCCAACCCTGGTGGGGCGTGCTCGGGCTACCTCGTCGACGGCAAGCTGTTGCTGGACTGCGGGCCTGGCGTGCTCGCCAAGCTGCGGCAGCGCGAGCCGTGGCCGACCGTCGAGGCGATCGCGATCACCCACCTGCATCTCGACCACTGGGGCGACCTGATTCCCTGGGTCTGGGGCAGTCTCTACGGACCAGGAGAGTCGGTTCCACGGCCGCAGCTCTGGCTGCCGCCGGGTAGCGGCGACGCGCTGAGGCCGGTCCTGGCGCTCCTCGGGAGCGAGGACATGTTCGAGCGCGCCTTCGACGTCGCCGAGTACGAATCTCGGACGCCGTTCACCGCCGCGGGTCTCCGGGTGACGGCCGTGCCGGTGGAGCACTACAACGTGCCGGCGCACAGCTTCCGCGTCGAGGGCGACCGCGTGCTCGCCTACTCGGGCGACAGCGGTCCGTGCCCCGCGCTGGAGGAGGTCGCGCGCGACGCCGACCTTCTCCTCTGCGAGGCGACGCTCGCGAGCGGCGAGCTCGACGGCCCCGAGCGTGGGCATCTCGCAGTGGACGAAGTGGAAGCGGCGGCGACTGCTGCGCACGCGAGACGGATCGTGCTCACGCACCGTCCGGACGAACGTCCTGCGCCGGCCGGCTCCGAGCTCGCCTACGACGGGCTCGAGCTCGAGTTCTAAAAGCTCGAGTTCTAGAAAACCGGCGTCTCGCGCCAGATTCCCCAGACCTCGCGCCAGGCGTCGCACATCTCGCCCATCGTCACATAGTCGCGGGCGGCGTCGAGGATCGTGGGCATCAGGTTCACCTCGTCGCGGACGGCGGCCGCCTTCAGCGCCGCCAGCCGCTGTTCGACCTTGGCCGAGTCGCGGCGGCCCTTCAGCTCCTTCACCCGCTCGATCTGCTGCGGCTCGAGCGCCGGGTCGATTTTCAGGAGCTCGGGCGGCGGCTCGTCGAGCAGCTGATAGCGGTTGACACCGACGACGACACGCTCTCCCCGCTCGACCTCCCCCTGATAGCGGAACGCCGCGTCTGCTATCTCTCGTTGCGGGAAGTTCTGTTTGATCGCCTCGACCATTCCGCCCAGCTTCTCGATCCGGTCGAAGTACTCGTAGGCCTGCGCCTCGATCTTGTTGGTCAGCTCCTCGATGTAGTACGAGCCACCGAGCGGGTCGATCGAATTCACCACTCCCGTCTCGTGCGCGATCACCTGCTGCGTGCGCAGGGCGATCCGGACCGCGTCCTCGGTCGGCAGGGCAAGGGCCTCGTCGAAGGAGTTCGTGTGCAGGCTCTGCGTGCCGCCGAGCACCGCTGCGAGCGCCTCGATCGCCGTCCGGACGATGTTCACCTCCGGCTGTTGCGCGGTGAGCGAGACCCCGGCCGTCTGGGTGTGGAAGCGCATCAGCCACGAGCGCGGATTGCGGGCGCCGAAGCGGTCGCGCAGCTCGCGCGCCCAGATCCTGCGGGCCGCGCGGTACTTCGCGATCTCCTCGAAGAAGTCCAGATGCGCGTTGAAGAAGAAGGAGAGGCGAGGCGCAAAGTCGTCCACGTCGAGGCCGCGCTCGACCGCCCACTCGACGTAGGTGAAGCCGTCCGCCAGCGTGAACGCGAGCTCCTGTGCGGCGGTTGATCCCGCCTCGCGGATGTGGTAGCCCGAGATCGAGATCGGATGCCACTTCGGCATCTCCTTCGCACACCATTCGACCATGTCCGTCACGAGCCGCATCGACGGCTCCGGCGGGAAGATGTACTCCTTCTGCGCGATGTACTCCTTCAGGATGTCCGTCTGGATCGTCCCCCGCAGCTCCGCCGCCGGCACGCCCTGCTCCTCGCCGACCGCGACGTAGAACGCGAGCAGGATCGCCGCGGGCGAGTTGATCGTCATCGACGTCGAGACCTCACCGAGCGGGATCCCGTCGAAGAGGGTCTCCATGTCCGCGAGCGAGTCGATCGCGACCCCCTCGCGGCCGACCTCGCCCAGCGAGCGCTCGTGATCCGAGTCGTAGCCCATCAGCGTCGGCATGTCGAACGCGGTCGAGAGCCCCGTCTGCCCGTGCTCGAGCAGATAGCGGAAGCGCTCGTTCGTCTCCGCCGCGGTACCGAAGCCCGCGAATTGCCGCATCGTCCACAACTTGCCGCGGTACATCGAGGGATAGACGCCGCGCGTGAACGGATGCACACCGGGATAGCCGAGGTCGCGGTCGTAGTCGATATCGACGGTGTCCGGCGTCGCCAACGGCTCATTCTCGAGCCCAGAGATCGTGGAGAAGAGCTCTCCCTGGCGCTCCGGCGTGCGTCCGTAGAGCTCCTCGCGCCATGCCTGGGTCGCGTTCAGCGAGCCGCGGTCCTCGGTGGTAGCCATGGAGAGGATTCTAGGGGCGGGGTTTACCCTCTGCGCGACGCGGCCGAGAAAGGAGGTACATGATCAGATCACTCATCGCGATCGTGGTCGCCGTACTCATCGCCGCTCCGGGTGCGGTCGCGATCGACGGCAAGCAGGCGCAGGCGCTGCTCCGCCTCGCGGTCAAGGCGACGGGGCTCACGGCCCGGGAGCCGGTCCGGATCGTCGCCGAGCCGCGCGTGCGGTTTCGGCAGCGACGTGTGACCCTCTTCGACCGCGGCTACCCGCGCGCGACACAGGCTCACGACGAGAAGGTCTACCGCGCGCTGGGGCTCCTCACGGGCGGAACGGGGACGCTACGGAAGGCGCTGCTGGCACTGGACACGAGGCCCGGTTTGTACGACCCGGTCGCCCGGACCGCGTACGTCCAGACGGGCAAGGGAGAGCGCGCCGCGGCCCTGCGGCAGCTCGTGCATGCGCTGCAGGATCAGCACTTCGACCTGAAGCGCGTCCGCCGGCTCACGGGCAGCCGCGATGCGACGCTGGCCGCGGCGGCCGCGATCGAAGGGCACGCCTCACTGCGCCTCGGCGCGCCGCCGGCTCCCGTGCCCGGGGCCGGGAGCAGGCTGACCCGCTTCCTCGTCCTCGAGCGCGGCTTCGAGTCGACGGTCGGGCTCCGGCTCGCCGCGGACCTCCACAACCTCGGCGGGACGGCTGCAGTGAGAAGCGCGCTGCGCCGGTTTCCGGCGACCACCGAGCAGGTCTTCCATCTCGACAAGTTCCTCCAGCGAGAGCGCGCAGCTCCGATCGTCCTCCCAGACGAGGTCGAGGGCCTGCGGCTCAGAAGCACCGGCACGTTCGGGGAGCTGGACGTGCGCGCCCTGCTGGCTGTGTTCGGCGTGCCCCAGCTGGACGCCGCCGCCACGGGCTGGGGCGGCGGTCGCTCTGCCGTGTACCGCGATGCGACGACCGAGGCTGTCCTGGTGGCGCTCGACTGGGACTCGGAAGTCAATGCCGCGCAGTGGGCGACGGCCGCCGCCGGCTACGTGGAGGCTGCCTTCGGCGACGGTGTTCTGACGGAGTGTTCCGCGAGTTCGTGCTGGGTCTCGAGCGGCCGGACAATCGCCTTCGACCGCCTCGGCATCCACACGGCGCTGGTCGTCGCGGCCGACGTCAGGCACGCGGGAGAGCTTGCTCGCGCGGCCACCCTGGCCGGGTAGATCCGAGGCTCGCGCGACCCCGAAATCGGTGGCAGACGGAGGGGTCCGAGCCTCCCTCCATTCAGTGACTCAACCTCAAGTGGAGGTCGAGTTCTTCGCACCGCCGGAGAGCCCCTCGACGACCCTCGGCGGACCTCCCCCGGACCCGGTCTCGCGTCGCCGTCGGACGGTTTCGGCGAGGCGCCCGTCGCCGGAAGTCGCTTTCGGCATGGACATGCGGCTCAGGCGCCGTACCCGACTCTCGACGGCGGCGTAACCCAAGAGGGTGATCTTGCGCCGATTTTCCTAGTTTTAGTGAGGATTTCTGCTCAAGTATGGGGGCGCAAGAGTCGATGCCTGCTGTGCGCGCACTCTCCCTTCTACGCGCGCGATTGAAAAGCGGAAAAGCACCCACTTGGCGACCAACGAAGATCTGCGGCCTTCGAATCGCCCGGCACACGCCGGAGCGATGTCCGTGCGGACCCTGCGACTCATCGTTCTCGCTCTCGTCGCTGCGATCGCCGGCGGCGGCGCGACCCTCATCGCTTCGGGAGACCGTGTCGCCGCCCCCGTCTTCTTGCGCGCAACGCTCGGAGCCGAGGGCGGCAAGAGCAGCTACCAGCCCGTGACCGGCGTCGCGGTCGAGCTCGGCGACTCCGGCTATGTCGTCCGGAACCCGACCGGCACGGTGTCGCTCGCCAGCGAGGACGCCGCAGGCGGCGAGTGGAATCACTTCGAGCGCGGCGCGGTGCGCTCGACGCCGTTCGGCTCCGAGGCAGTCGTCGTCACCTCGACGCGCGCCGAGCAGTTTCTGACCGTTCGCGAGCGTCAGGGCAAGCGCACGTGGCGCTGGCGGCTCGGCACCGGAAAGCTCAAGCCGAAGTTGAGGGTTGACGGAGGCGTGCTCGTCACGGCCGGCGTCGACAGCGCCGGCCTTCGCATTGCTCCGGTCGCAATCCTGGACGGTGCCGGCCGGGACGTCACGCCGGCCAAGGCGAGCTGGAAGCTCGACCGTTCCGGCGGCGAATGGTTCCTCGCGCTCGACCTCGACGACGCGAAGCTTCCCCTCCCGTATGCGATCGACCCGGCCGTCGACTACCCGGCGACGCAGTACCTCCGCAACACGGCGTCGGCGACACAGACCGCGGTCCCCGACTACGCGCAGCTGACGACGTCCGGCACCGTTAGCACGACCCTCGTGACGATCACGACGGGCACCGTGCCGTCCAACCCCTTCCTCCAGTTCCGACCGGCGACGACGCTTTGGGCAACGCGGGGCGCGCCGTCTCTCGCACCCCCCAACGGCCGCGGTTGGATCGTGGACGCGGGCGGAACAGCGACGCCGAACGACACGGTCATCCCCGCGGGCAACTGGACGTTCAATGTCCGCACCGACGCGAACGGCACTTCCACGGGCGGGCCGATGAACATGGCCTTCGGTCTCTGGAAGGTGACAACGGCGGGCGGCGCGATCACGGGGAGCACCATCTACGTCGATCCGAACGCCGCCGGCTCCCGGGACAACCTGAGCCTCCTCAGCACGACCGCGACCCAGACCGTGAACCACGTCATCGCACTGCCCGAGATCTCACTGACGGCGAACGAGCACATCATCGTCCAGCTCTACGGATACAACACGGCGAACCTGACGACCTCGCGGACGCTCTCCCTCTACTTCAACGACGCGAACGCCTACGTCCTCCACACCGCCGCGACGACACGTCCCAGCGTGCCGGCCCTCGTGACGCCGGCGGACGCGGCCTTCCCGAACACGACGACGCCGACCCTGACCGCGACCTTCAGCGATCCCGACGCCGCCAACACCGGAACGGTCAACTTCCGGGTCTGCGCCGACGCGGCCTGCTCGACGGTCATCTCGACGTTCTCCTCGGCGGCGCTGCTCGCGAACGGCGCGAACGGTTCCGCCGCCGTGCCGGGCGGCGCGGGGCTCGTCGACGGAACGACCTACTACTGGCAGGCGCAGAACAAGGACAACTCGAACGTCCTCTCCGCGTTCTCGGCGTCGCGTTCCTTCACGGTGGACACGACGGCGCCGGCCGTGCCGTCCCTCGCCATCTCCGAGTCGAACGCGGACAGCCACGCCAGCGGCTCGACCTTCTACTACCGGCCCGCGGGCGCCGGCGGCACGTTCACCGCCACGGCAACGACGAGCGATGCGACGTCGCTCGTGAAACACGTCACCTTCCCGGGCCTCGGCGGCGGGTTTACACCGACGGGCGCAACGATCGACACCACGTCGGCCTACGCGCAGGTTTACACGTGGCCTGCGACGACCGGCACCGAGACCGGCGCGAAGAACGTAACCGCTGAGGACAACGCGACCAATGTCTCGACCGCGGGCACCTTCACGATCACCCCGGACTCGGCGGTGCCGGTCACCGGTGCGCTGACGGTGAACAGCGTCGCGGCGAGCGCCGGCGGTACGCAGAGCTATGACGGCGACGGCACGTTCACGATCGGCACGCGGACCGACTACACCGACGCGAGCTCCGGGATTGCGACCTCCACGTTGACACGCGAGCAGGGCACGTTGAACGCCGACGCCTGCTCGGCCTACGGCGCGCCGACCACCCTCGTCGGCACTCCCGCCCAGAGCGGACTCGCGACCGGCTGCTACCGCTACATCCTCACGGGGACGGACAACGTCGGCAACGCGACGTCGATCACGACGATCGTCAAGGTCGACACGACTGCGCCGGCTGCTCCGGGCCTGGTGCTAGCCGACTCCAGCGCCGACGTTCACACCACCGGCACCACCGCCTTCTACCGCCCCGCCGGCAGCGGCTCCTTCGACGTCACCGCCTCCTCGACCGATGGGCAGTCCGGGATCCTCGACTATGGCTTCCCGGTGCTCGCCGGCTTCACCGGCTCCGGCGCGGGCGTGACCCGCACCTACACCTTGGCCACGCCGACGGAGCCGGACGGCGCCAAGCCTGTCACGGCTCGCAACCAGGCGCTCCTCAGCTCGGCGGCGACCAACTTCGCGCTGACGTCCGACTCGGTCGGCCCCACGGGCGGCGCCCTGACCGTCAACAGCGTCGCTGCCTCCGGCGGCGGCACGCAAAGCTACGACGGCGACGGCACCTTCACGATCGGGACCCGCACCGACTACAACGCCGACGCGACCTCCGGCTTCGCAACCTCCGTGCTGACGCGCGAGCAGGGCACGTTCAACGCGGACGCCTGCTCGGCCTACGGCGCTCCCACGACCCTTGTGGGCACGCCGGCCCAGTCTGGGCTCGCGACGGGCTGCTACCGCTACGTCCTCACCGGCACCGACAACGTCGGCAACACCTCGACCGTCACGACGGTGGTCAAGGTCGACACGACCGCGCCGGCCGCTCCGGGCCTGGTGCTCGCCGACTCCAGCGCCGACGTCTACACCACCGGCACCACCGCCTTCTACCGGCCCGCCGGCAGCGGCTCCTTCGACGTCACCGCCTCCTCGACCGACGCGCAGTCCGGGATCCTCGACTATGGCTTCCCGGTGCTCGCCGGCTTCACCGGCTCCGGCGCCGGCGCCACCCGCACGTACACGCTGGCGACACCGACGGAGCCGAACGGCGCCAAGCCCGTGACGGCCCGCAACCAGGCGCTGCTGAGCTCGGGCGCAACCAACTTCACGCTCACCTCCGACGCCGCTGCTCCGACCGGCGGCGCGCTGACGGTGAACACCGTGGCCGCGTCCGGCGGCGGCACGCAGAGCTACGACGGCGACGGCACCTTCACGATCGGCGCCCGCACCGATTACACCGACGCGACCTCGGGTCTCGCCTCCTCCACGCTGACCCGCGAGCAGGGCACGCTCAACGCGGACGCCTGTTCCGCCTACGGCGCCCCGACCACCCTCGTCGGCACACCCGCTCAGAGCGGGCTTGCCACCGGCTGCTACCGCTACGCCCTCACGGGCACCGACAACGTCGGCAACACGGTCTCGATCACGACGATCGTCAAGGTTGACACCACGGCCCCGGCAGCGCCCACGTTGACGCTGAGCGACACGAGTGCGGACGTCCACACCACGGGCACCACCGCCTTCTACCGCCCCGCCGGGACCGGCTCCTTCGACGTCGCCGCGCTGTCCAGCGACGCGCAGTCCGGGATCCTCGACTACGTCTTCCCCGTGCTCGCCGGCTTCACGACTTCCAGCGTCGGCTCGACGGTGACCTACACGCTGGCCACGCCGACCGAGCCGGACGGCGCAAAGACTGTGACCGCACGCAACCAGGCTCTGCTGACGACCGGCTCCAACTTCACCCTGACGGCTGACTCCGTCGCCCCCACCGGTGGCGCGCTGACGGTGAACACTGTCGCGGCGAGCGGCGGTGGCACGCAGAGCTACGACAACGACGGCACCTTCACGATCGGCCTCCGCACCGATTACACCGACGCGATCTCCGGCCTCGCGAGCTCGACATTGACGCGCGAGCAGGGCACGCTCGCCGCGGACGCCTGCTCGGCCTACGGCGCTCCGACCACCCTCGTCGGCACCCCCGCGCAGAGCGGGCTCGCCACCGGCTGCTACCGGTACGTCCTCACCGGCACCGACAACGTCGGCAACACGGTCTCGATCACGACCGTCGTCAAGGTCGACACCAGCGCCCCAGCAGCACCCGGCCTCGTGCTCTCTGACTCCAGCGCCGACGTGCACACGACCGGGACGACCGCCTTCTATCGCCCCGC
>JAXIPI010000193.1:0-3126 GCA_045403015.1 Gaiellaceae bacterium
GGGTTGCTCGGCGCCGCGCTCGCTCCCACCGACCCCGCCGTAACCTTCTCGGTGCTCGGCGGCCGCGAGATCCACGGCCGCACGGGGACGATCCTCAAGGGCGAGTCCGGAGCTAACGACCCGGTCGGGATTGCGCTGATGATCGGGCTGATCGAGCTTGCAACGAGCGACGAGGCATCGGCCTGGACGGTGGTCGAAGGGTTCGCGATCGAGATGGTCGGAGGGGTCGCGATTGGAGTCCTCGGCGCTGCGGCGCTCGTGCCCCTGATGCGCCGCTTCGCGCTCCCGTCGCCGGCGCTCTATCCGCTGCGGATGCTGGCGGCGGCCGGCGTCGTCTACGGCGCCGCGACACTCGTCCACGGCTCCGGCTTTCTTGCGGTTTTCGTCACCGGCGTTCTGATCGGCGACCGGTCGATCCCCCACAGGCGCGAGACGGACAGCTTCCTTTCCTCACTCGGCAGCCTCGCCGAGATCGTGATGTTCATCGCACTCGGACTGACGATCGACCTGACCCACGTGGTCGAGAGCGGCGCGTGGCAGGACGGGATCGTGCTGGCCGCGCTACTCGCCTTCCTGATCCGCCCCCTCGTCGTGGGGCTTCTCCTCCTTCCCGTTCGGCTCAACCGCAGCGAGCGGCTGTTCGTGATGTGGAGCGGCCTGAAGGGGGCGGTGCCGATCCTGCTCGCTGCGCTCGCGCTGATCGGCGGCGTCGACGACGGCCAAGCGATCTACGAGATCGTCTTCGTCGTCGTGCTCTTCTCGGTGCTCGTGCAAGGAGCGTCCGTGCCGGCGGTCGCGGAGCGGCTGGGCGTCCCGATGGCTCGCGTCGACGAGGATCTTCAGTCGTAGCGATAGAAGCCGCGGCCGGATTTGCGTCCGAGGAGCCCGGCGTTCCGCATCGCGACCAGCCGCGGCGGCGGCGCCATCCTCGGCTCGCGCGTCTTCTCGTAGAGCGCCTCCGACGCGTGCACGTGCACGTCGATCCCGACGAGGTCGACCAGCGTGCAGGGCCCCATCGGCCACCCGGCGCCGTTCTTCATTCCGAGGTCGAGATCCTCGGGCGTCACCCGTGCCTCGTCGAGAACCCGAATGCAGTCGTTGAGGAGCGGAATCAGGACACGGTTCACAACGAACCCCGGCGTGTCGTGGCAACGGATCGGCGTCTTCCCCATCCGCTCACCGAACGCGAACGCCGTCTCGACCGGCTCGTCGGCGGTCAGCTCGGCGCGAACGATCTCGACCAGCGGCATCAGCGGAGCCGGGTTGAAGAAGTGCATCCCGACAACGCGCTCAGGCCGCGTCGTGGCAGCCGCGATCTCGGTGACGGAGAGTGCCGAGGTGTTCGTCGCGAGCACTGCGTTGGGCCGGCAGATCCGGTCGAGCTCGGCGAAGAGCTCACGCTTCGGCTCCAGCTCCTCGACGATCGCCTCGATCACGAGGTCGCAATCCTCGAAGTCGTGGAGCTCGGTGGTCAGCGACAGCCGCCCGACGGCCTCGTCCCGCGCGCTCTGCTCGAGCTGACCCTTCTCGACCTTGCGGGTGAGGAAGTGTGCGATCCGGCCCTGTGCCATCTCGGCCAGTTCGAGCGTGACCTCGCGGCCGACGGTGTCGACGCCCGCCTCGACGCAGAGTTGCGCAATCCCGGAGCCCATGGCTCCCAGCCCGATCACTCCGACCTTGCGCACCTCCACGGCGCGCGATCCTACAGACGTCACGCCGCCAGCAACTCGTCGAGCTGCGCGTCGACGTTTGCGGCGTGAGCCCCGGCGATCTCTGCGGGACGTGGCGGCTCGACCTCGAGACCGGCCTCGTGCGCCCGCTCGCGGTCCGCGTCTGCTGCCAGCGCGCCGCCGACGGCGTCGCGGAGCGCCCGGAGGTATGCGAGGTCGGCCTCGGCGATCTCGAGAGCCTGCGCGGCGCTGAGGGCCGGGCCGTGCCCGGGTACGACTTGCGCCGGCGGATCGTGACGCAGGATGTCGATCAAGCCCGCGAGCGTGAATCGGTAGGCCGCGGTATCCGACACAAACGGGAACTCGACCATCGAGAGGTGATCGCCGACAGCGAGCACATCGAGTGAGCGGATACGGAAGCCGAGCCCGTCCGGCGTGTGGCCGGCCAGGGCAATCGTCTCGACGATGAACGGCCCTAAACGGTGCGCGGCGCCCGGAGCGAGGGTCCGATCGACTCTCGGTGAACCGACGATCTCGAGGTCGTGCTCGAGCGCGCGCCGTGCGATCAGCTCGGCGGGGCCGCCGCCGGCGACCGCTTGCGCGGTGAGAGGTCCCATGGCGGCGACGGCGTGGGGAAATGCAGCCATCCCGCACACGTGATCCCAGTCGGCATGGGTCGCGAGCACGTGCGTGACCCGGGCGTCCAGCTCTTCGGCGCGTGCCGCGATCCTCTCGACCTCTTGACGGCTGATGCCCGGATCGATTGCGACAGCCTCACCGGCTGCGACGAGCAAGAGCGACGACGTCTCCCAGAGGGCGCTCTCGAACCGCTGGACCTGCATCGACGCAGGCTACTCAGCCTGCCCTCCGGCGAGTCAGCGGCGACGGTCGTCGAGGCGCGAGTCAACGCCGTAGAAGACGGCGAGCGGCCCGACCACGAGGATGAAGACGATCACGACGATGCTCATGTCCGAAGCATGGGCGACTTGCTCTATTAGGGCAAGTCGAGTTATTCTCTTTATCGATCATGGAACCTGATAGTTGGCTCGGCGTCGAGCTCCGTCATCTCGCAGCCCTGGAGGCCGTTGCCCGCGAGGGCACCTTCGGCCGCGCTGCCGCCTCACTCGGCTACACGCAGTCGGCGATCAGCCAGCAGATCCAGACACTGGAGAGAATCGTCGGCGCGCGTTTGCTCGAGCGGCCGGGCGGACCACGCGCGGTCTCCCTCACGGAGGCCGGGGCGCTGCTGCTCCGCCACGCCGAGTCGATCATCGCGCGCCTGCACGCCGCGCAGGCCGACATGGCGGCCCTCTCGCAGGGAGAGAGCGGCGCACTTCGGATCGGGACCTTCCAGAGCGTCGGCGCGAAGGTGCTGCCGGACGTGATGCGCCGTTTCCTCACCGCATGGCCGGACGTCGAGCTCGACCTGACGGAGTCGACCTCCGACGACGACCTG
>JAXIPI010000185.1:0-4735 GCA_045403015.1 Gaiellaceae bacterium
TGAACCGGCAGGTCGATCGAGGGAACATCGCCAGGCCCTGCGACCTTCGGCACGTGAACGCCTTGGATCGCGAGCGTCGCCACGACCTCGAGGTCATCGGCATCGCCTGCGTTGACGCGCACGTAGACCGGCTTGTCCCGACGATGTCCGAGCAGGGCGGGGAGGTTCGCCCGTGCCTCCGCCTTCGCCGCCGGCGCCACCCCGTCCTCCAGGTCGACGATCACCGCATGCGCTGTGGACGCGATCGCCTTCTCGACCCGGTCCGGGCGATCGCCGGGGACGTACAGCCAGGTGAGCGGCGGCGGATTCACACGACTCCGTCTGTTGGCGCAGGACAGGGGATCCGCGGGAGCGGATCCCCTACCGCGCAAGACCCCTGAAGGGGCCGCTTCGCGGCCCGGCTGATCACACGACACCTTCGTGGCGTAGGCGTGCGAGCTCTTCCGCGCCGACGCCCAGCTCGCCCAGCACGGACGCCGTGTGCTCGCCGTGGCGGCCGCCGGAGTGCCGGACTTTCCCCGGGGTTTCGGAGAGACGGCTGATCACAGTCGACATCTTGATCGGACCGAGCTCGGCATCGTCGACGCTGAGGATCGCTCCGACTGCCTGAAGCTGCGGATCGGCGAGGATGTCGCTCGCGTCGTAGATCGGTGCGATCGCCGCCTCGGCTGCCTCGAACGCCGCCAGCACCTCGGCGCGGTCGCGCTCGCGGATCCACGCCCCAACCGCCTCATCGATCTCGTCGACGTGGGCAGCGCGGCCCGAACCGGTCGAGAACCACGGCTGCTCGACGAGATCCGGCCTGCCCACGAGTTGAAGAACCCGCGCCGCAATCGAACCGGCGCTCGCGGACACCGCGACCCAGGAGCCGCCCGCCGTGCGGTAGACGTTCCGGGGCGCGTTGTGGCTCGACCGGTTGCCCGTGCGCGGCTGCAGCTCTCCGAGCAGGTCGTAGGCGGTCAGCTGCGGGCCGAGGAGCGCCAGCAACGGTTCCACGAGCGAGGTGTCGACGACCTGCCCCCGCCCCGTCTGGTCGCGCGCCCGCAGTGCGGCGAGGATCGAGAAGGCGGTTGCCAGGCCCGCAACTCCGTCCGCGAGCGCGAGTGGCGGGAGGAGCGGCGGGCCGTCCGGCTCTCCGTTCAGCGACGCGAAGCCGCTCAGAGCTTCCGCAAGCGTCCCGAAGCCCGGCCGTTTTGCATACGGCCCGGCCTGGCCGAAGCCACTGACACGGGCGAATACGAGCCGCGGGTTCACCGCCGAGAGCTCCTCCCAGCCGAGCCCCCAGCGCTCCAGCGTCCCCGGCCGGAAGTTCTCCAGCACGACGTCCGAGCTCTCGACCAGCTTGAGGAAGAGCTCGGCGCCTTGCGGCGCGGAGAGATCGAGCGTGATCAGGCGCTTGTTCCGGGCCAGCGTCTTGAACCACAGTCCGGAGCCGTCCTTGCTCGGGCCGTGGCCGCGCGCCGCGTCGACTCGCGTCGGATGCTCGACCTTGATCACCTCGGCGCCGAAATCGCCGAGGAGCATCCCCGACAGCGGCGCGGCGAAGAGCGTTGCGGCCTCGACGACCCGAATCCCGGCGAGCGACTGCGTCACAGGTCGACCGCCAGCCGGAAGCCGATGTTCGGGGAGCGCGCGAGTCCGCCCCCGAGCAGCAGCAGCTTCAGCGAATAGCGCGGATCCTGAGGCCCGCCGTCGACATACCACTCCGATCCGTCTGCCTTCCAGTCCGAGCCGCCTTTGAGGATCGCGAATCGTGTCCGGCCGTCTGAGTGCTCGCTCTCCGTCCAATTCCAGACGCGCGGCCCTGAGAGGTCGAGCAGGCCGGCTTCGGCGGCGAGCTGCCACTCGTCCTCGGTGGGGAGCCGGGCGCCGAGCGAAGCGGCAAGGGCACGTGCTTCGGCGAGGTCGAGGCCGGTCCTCACGTCACGCACCGAGATTGCGAACCTTCCACGCGGCGCCGGGCGCTCGACCTCGACGAAGTCGTGCAGCCGCGGCGGCAGCGGCTTCCACTCCTCGATGTACGGCGCCTCCCCGTACGTGCCGGTCTCGCGCCGGCGGAAGACGGCTGTCAGCGGCCGCGGCTCGACTGCCGCGAAGCCCTCCGGCACCGCCTCGACGCGGACCACCGGCACCGGTATGCGAACCGTCTCGCGCGCCGGGAAGCTCGCGTCACCGCCGCCGGCGACCATCAGCTGTTCCGAGCCGACGAACGCTGCGATTCCTTGCGCCGGAATCGCGACCTCCAGCCCTCCGACCGGGCCTTCGTAGGCGTCGCCGCGATTCGCGAGCGCCCACAGCGTCGTCTCGCCGTCGGCCCAGCGCGATGCGACGACGCGTGCGTCCGGGCTCGCGGCTGCAAGCGGCGTCCAGTCGCCGGCCGCGAGCAGCTGCGCGTACCGCCGCTGGACGGGGAGCATCGCCCGCAGCAGCGCCTTGTCGCGATCGTTCCACCCGACCCACGCGCCGAAGACGTTCTCCCACACGAGCATGCCGACGCCGTTCAGCCAGGCGCTGTGCAGCTCCTCCAGGTGATCGCGGTTCCAGCGCCGGGTGTGGTGGAGCATGTGCCGCTGCTCGAACCAGCGTGCGCGGAGGACGCCGGGAACCGGGCTGTCGCTGAACCACTGCGCCCAGGAGAGATGGTGGTCGCAGACGCGTGCGAGGGGCAGGGTCGATTCGCCCTCGAATGCGACGCCCGGCCGCGTCGCATCCACAGCGGCCCGGAGTCCCGGGCGCGCCTCTTTCATCGTGTCGAGGAAGACGCCGTCGACGCCGAGCTCTCCCACGAGCTGCGCGATCGCCTCGACGTCGTCCACGTCCTCGCGCCGGGTCCCGACGTCCCACGGGTTGTAGTTCACGAACACGCGGATGCCCCTGGTCTGGAAGGCCGCGACGAGCTCGCGGATGCCGGGGACGTCGCGGTAGTAGTCGAACTGGTTGCGCTCGTCGATCCCGATCACCGGATACGCGTGCCAGAGCACGACCCCGTCGAAGCCGCCGAACTCTCGCTCTGAGTCCTCGCAGAACCGCTCAGGCGTGAAGCGGGCGGCTTCGTGGTCATAGAGGAGCTCGTCCCAGAGCCAGACGAGCGCAACCGAGAAGCAGCCATGTGTCCACGCGAACTCGGGGCGGCCGTAGGCGCTGGCGTCGTACGCGACACGAACGGCGGCCTCCGAGCGCCACCGGGTCAGTGCCTCCCGCCATGCCGGCCACTCGGCCGGATCGTCCGGAGCAGCGAAGACCTTCGCCGTGTCGAGCCCGTCCAGCGGCACGCCCGGCTCGAGCGGAACCGGGGTGGGCAGATCGATCGGCCTCGGCGCCCACGGGTCGCGGGGTTGCTCGACCGGGAGCGCCATCACGCTGAGCCGATCATGCTGGGGTGGTGGCGAGCGTTCTTTGCACGAGCTCGTCGATGCCGATCCCGTCGAACCCGGGCATGGAGCTTTCGAACCGACCGCGCAGCGGCGCCGACCAGCGCTCGTCGATACCGGCGGTCCCCACCAGTGCGCCGAGGATCGACCCCACCGCGGCGCCGTTCGTGTCCGTGTCGAGACCAGCCTGGACGACGCCGCAGATGCCGCCTGAGAAGTCGCCGTCGAAGGCATACAGCGCGGCGGCCGTGAGCGCCGTGTTGTTGATCGCATGCACCCAGTGATAGTGGCCGTAGCCGGCGTAGAGCGCGTCCACGACTTCCTCCCACGACCGCTCGCCGGCGAGCTCGCGGGCTGTCTTCAGCGACTCGGCCAGGCGGCTGCGCGCGGGCACCACGGAGACGCCGATGTCGGCGCATGCGGTCGCGGACGACTCGGAGAGGGACGCGGCGTGGGCGGCAGCCATGAACATCGCCGCGTAGACGCCGTTCGCCGTGTGGCTGACGCGGGCGTCCTCCCACGCCATCCGAGCCGCCGCGACCGGATCGCCCGGTGCGGCCCAGCCGTACGCGTCGACGCGCAGCCGCGCGCCGATCCACTCGCGGAACGGGTTGTGGCGCGTCGCGGTCTCCGGCGGCAGGTAGGCCTCGAGCAGATTGCGCATCGCCACCCGTTCCGCGGTGAAGATCCGGCCGGGCGACAGGTAGTCGAGCCAGATCCTTGCCACGTCGAGCGCGTCGAATCCCGTCCCGCAGCGCTCGAGCAGCGCCACGCCGAGCATCGTGAAGTTGAGGTCGTCGTCCTCCGGGATGCCGTCGATGTTCTCGGCCAAGCTGGTCGGACGGCTCGCGCGGTTCCACGGCCAGCGCTCAGACACCTCCTCCGGCAGACCCTTCGCCGTGAACCACCCTTCGACCGGCCAGTTGCCCGTCGCCTCCGCGATGGCGCGGATGCCTTCACGCGGGATGTTCTCGACTGGTTTTCCGAGCACGCAGCCGGCGGCGCGGCCGAGCCAGGCGCCTGCAATCCGTTCGCGCAGGTCTCGTGGCTCCTGCGGCTCGGCCGGGTCTGCAGCCGCGAGGATCTCTTCGAAGACCCCCGGCTCACTCGCCGCAAGCGGCTGGGGCAGCTCGTCGAGCTCGTCGAGCAGCTCGAGGGCGAGAGCGCGGAGCTCCTCCGGCACCGGCTCTTGCGACGCGCCCCGGCCCGGCGCGGGCGCTCCACCCGCCGCGAACCAGCGCCGCTCCACATCGTCGACGTCCTTCCCTTCCTCCCGGGCCTGCCTGAGCTCATGCCCGACGAGATCCTCGGGCTGGACCCACGTCACCCTCACGCCCCCGGCCGCCTTCGGCTCACGCGCGGCG
>JAXIPI010000329.1:0-3790 GCA_045403015.1 Gaiellaceae bacterium
GGCCGCCGGTCGTTGCGGCGATCTGCCGCAACGTCGCGGGGTCGGGGGGCACGGGGATGATCCGCGTACCGCCGAAGCGGTTGAACTCGACGACACCCTCGGGCGTGCCGAGCGCGATCGTGTAGACGGGGATCTTGAAGGACTTCGCACGCGCCGCTCCCTCCTGCGGCAGGAGCACCCCTTCGGTCTGCGCTCCGTCCGAAAGCAGGAGGATCGCGGCTGGTCGCCTCTGCCCGGGGTTGCCCGCCTCGGCGGCGCGCGCGACCTCGACCCCTCGCGCAAGCCCGTCTCCGATCGCCGTACCGCGCTGGGGGTAGAGGTAGTCGATCGCGTCGATTGCGAGCTGCCGGTCAGCGGTCGCCGGCGCTGCGACCTCCGCGGTCTCCGAGAACGAGACGACCCCGACCTGGAAGCGCTCTGGGAGCCCTTTCAGGAAGTCGCGGACAACCTTCTGCGCGGCCCCGAGGCGCGTCGGCTCGACGTCCTTCGCCTGCATCGAGCCGGAGACGTCGATCACGAGCACGATCGTCGCTTCCTCGCGGTCGGCGAGGCGGTTCACGCTCGGGCGGGCGAAGCCGACGAGGAGCGCGGCGAGCGCCAGCAGGAAGAGGGCCAGCCCCGCGTAGCGGCGCCACGAGCGGGTGCTGTCGACGACCGCCGCGAGCACCTCGAGATTCGTGTAGCGCACCGCATATCGGTTCGGCCTGCGCTGCAGGAACCGGTAGCCGACGACGATCAGCGGGAGGAGCAGCAGCCCGGCAAGCAGCAGCGGCGACGCGAAGGTCAACTCGGTCTCCTCAACTGGGCCTCCTCAACTGGGCCCCCGGACACAGATGGCGTGGATCTGGACCTCGATCCGCGTGCCCACCGGGCGGGTGATCCCGGAGCGGACGTCGACGACGACACCGCGTCGGGCGCGGCGGGCCGTCGCACGGACGGAACCGAGTGCGGCGAGCGACGGCGGCCGCCGCGTGCGCAAGGCGACGGCGGTCGAGAACGCGAGCAGCCGCTCGCCGTCGAGGCACGAGTGCGAGAGCCGCTCGGTCTGCTGATCCTTCAATCGCACGTTCTTGACCCGCCGGATCGTGGCGTCGACGACCGGTGGCGCGGCAGCGGTCAGCTTCCGCTTCGGCTCGTAGGACGTCTGCCCGCGGCCGCCACCGCCGCCGGCCGGGATGCAGCCGAGCAGCGGCCGGAAGCCCGCGAGCGCACGCGTCGTCCGCACGACGAAGACCGCGGCTCGCTGGGTCGTCACGCCGGGGCTGATCGGGCCGCCAAGGCTGCCGAGGAACGTGATCTCGAGCGGGCCGGCGCGGTCGGCGTCGAGGCCGCCGATCACCTGCCCGCGGCCGGGGCACGAGAGCTGGTAGTAGGTGGGCGTCGCACCGCCGTTCACCGCAACCCACGGGCCGGCGACGGGGATGCAGACGAGCAATCCGTCGCACTCCCGTCCGGCCTCGGCGCCCGGCGAGGCCACGCCCGAGGCGGCAGCGGCGAGCAGCAGGGCGAGCAGGAGACGTTTCACGGCAACCTCCCGAAGAAGAAGGCCGAGATGGCGCCCGCGGCAAGGAGTAGGAATGCACCGGTCGCGGCGAAGGCCGCGGTGACCTCCCGGTCCTTCGTTTCGTGGCCGAGGCGCGATCCGAGCTCTTCGTAGACGGCGTTCAGCCGCGCGCCGTCGGGCGCCGCGTAGAACCGGCCGCCCGTCGTCTGCGAGACCTGGCGCAGCGTCGGCGGATCGGGCGGCACGCTCACGCGCTGCGTGAAGCCGTTGTCGTCGACCACTTCGACGACACCGTCCGCCGTACCGAAGGCGACCGTGTAGACCGGGATCTTGAGTCGCTTCGCCCGTTGCGCCGCCTGCAGCGGCTCGAGCACTCCTTGCGTCTGGGCGCCGTCCGAGAGCACGAGAATCGAGGCCGGCGGGCGCCGCGTTCCGTCGACTCTGACCCGCTGCGCGACCTGGAGCGCGCGGGCGATCCCCTCGCCGAGCGCGGTGCCGTCACCCGTGCGGAGGGCGGCCAGCGCCCGCTTCGCCGCGTCTCGGTTCGACGTCGCGGGCAGCACCGTCGAGGCGGCCTGCGCGAACGAGACCATGCCGACGCGGTAGCCCTTGGGCAGGCTGTCGAGGAAGCGTCGGGTTACGCGCTGCGCGACCGCGAGGCGGCTCGGGGGGACATCGGTCGCGACCATCGAGCGGGAGGTGTCGACCGCCAGCACCACGGTCGCCTCCTCACGCTCCACCGAGACCTTGGCGTGCGGGCGGGCAAGACCGGTCGCGAGCGCCGCGAGCGCGAAAAGGGCCAGCGCAGGGGCGACGTGGCGCAGCCGGCCGGGGCTGCGACCGACGAGATTCGGGACGAGAGCCGGGTTCGCGAAGGCTGCTGCCTGGCGTCGCCGCCTCTGCTCGAGCAGCACGTACCCGCCCCCGGCGAGCGGGACGAGGAGCAGTGCGAGCAGCATCAGCGGCCATTGGAAGCTCACCTGCGGCCTCCACGCTGCCGCAGGTGCAGTGCGAGCGGCCGCAGCCAGTCGCCCTCGGTCGAGAGCACGACGTGGCCGACACCGAGCGACGTGAGCTCGTGTGCGACCTCGGCGCGCTCCGCGGCGGCGGCCGCCTTGAACCGCTCGCGGAGCTTCGTACTGGCGGTGTCGACACGGAGCTGCCGCCCCGTTTCGGGATCGACGAGGCGGAGCTCGCCCACGTTCGGCAGCGTCTCCTCGCGCGGGTCGCGGATCTCGACGGCGAGCACGTCATGGCCGCCGGCGAGCTGGAGGAGCGGCAGGCGCCAGTCGCGCGGTCCGCGAAAGTCGGAGACGACGGCGACGAGCGAGCGCTGCCTCGCCATGCGGGAGACGAGCCCGAGCGCCGTTCCGAGCGACGTTGCGCCGCCTCCCTCGAGCACGGGCTCGCGTCGCAGCGAGAGCAGGAGGCCCAGCATCCCGGCGCGGCCCGCGCGGGGCGGGATGACCTGTGACTGCTCGTCGCCGAAGCCGACGAGACCGAGACGGTTGCCGCGCCGGCTGGCGAGATGTCCGAGAGCGAGCGCTACACCCTCAGCGACGTCGGCCTTCCTTCGCTCGGCCGTCCCGAACGACATCGAGGCCGAGACGTCGAGCGCGAGCCACGTCACGAGCACGCGCTCGGCGAGGTCGATGCGGACGTGCGTCTCACCGGTCCGGGCCGTTACGTTCCACTCGATCCGGCGCACGTCGTCGCCGGGGATGTAGGGCCGCACCTGGGCGAGCTCGCTGCCCGCGCCGAGCACCGACGAGCGGTGGTCGCCGGCGAGCATGCCTTCGATCCGTCGGCCGATCGTCAGGTCGAGCGCCCGCAGCAGCGTCTCCGGCAGCGCCCCCGGCCCCGGCCGGTCCGGCGTGCGGGCAAACGCGGTCGTCTCGGGAGCGATCGTCAAGCCGCGGTCACCCGCCTGCTCAGGTCGAGCTCCGGCGCGATCACCTTCTTGATCACCGCGTCGAGGATCCTGTCGGCGTCCACCTGCTCGGCGAGTGCCTGGTAGCTGAGCACGAGCCGGTGGCGGAGCGCGTCCTTCGCGAGGGACTCGACGTCCTGGACGACGACGTAGTCGCGGCCGCGGATGAATGCGAGCGCCCGGGCCGACTGGACGAGGCTGATCGGCCCGCGGGGACTCGCCCCGTAGGAAATGTACGGCGCCATCTCGTCGAGGCCGTACTTGCCCGGCTCGCGAGTCGCCGTCGCCAGCTGGACCGTGTAGCTGACGATGCCCGGGTCGACGTAGATCTTCGCTGCCTCGTTCTGCAGGTCGCG
>JAXIPI010000335.1:0-3968 GCA_045403015.1 Gaiellaceae bacterium
ATCTCCCCGCTCGATTTTGCCGAGTCGAATGGCGTCGCGGCCGGCCGGACGCCGAAGAGATGGCGCATCCACGCCGCGTGCCGAGCTTCGACGGAGTGGATCGAAACAGCCCCCGCGAGAACCGCGTCGGACTTGATCAGATGTGCCTGGCCCTTGTACGCCGCAACAGCGAGATCCTCGAAGGCAACAGCGGTCTTCAGGAACGCCTGCTGCTCCTCGGTCACACCGCGAAAGTCGAACGCGGGGCGTTTGATCGCCTTCGCCCCCAGCAGGTCGCGAAACGCGGCTACATGGGCGCGCTCGACGGCGCCGACGACACGTACCGCACGCGCCGCCTGGCCGGCAACCTTTCCGACGCGCTCCGTCTCGGTGTAGAAGGCCGCCTGGAGGTATTCCAGCGAGAGCGCGTAGTTGAGAATCGCGACATCCCCCCTCGACACCGCCGCGCGAGCAGGCGACGCTGCCGCGCCGAACGCCGCCGCGGCACCCGCGACCGCGGCGAGTAACCGCCCGCGTGGGAGCCGCGAGGCCGCTTCCCGCAAGGCGCCGTCACGGTCGAGCTGATCGAGGCTGAGGTCGAGATCGGAGGGAAGTTGGGGGATCATCCGCCCGCCTTCACGAAGCCGGTCCGCGCAACCGCGTTCCTTACCTGCTGCTCGGTGGCCGGGGTATCGGTTGCCTGCGGGGACGCCGGCTCGCCGACGATGTCGCGAATCCACGCCGCGTGGCGAGCTTCGACCGAGACGATCGTCGCAGCCGCCTTCAGGACAGGCTTTGTCAGGTTCGCCGCCTGGCCGTTGTAGGCAGCCACGGCGGTGTCCTCGAGCATCGCCGCAGCGGCCGCGAAGCGCTTGTTGTCGGCCGTCGTGTTGCCGAAGTCGAAGCTCGGCTTCGCGCCCGCCTGGTTTCCGAGTGCCTTGCGGAGGTAGGCAACGTGCGCCCGCTCGTGCTCGCCCACGACGCGCGCGAACTCCGCGAGCTCGCCTCGGAGCGCGCCGCGCGCTTCGGCGTCCGCGTAGAAAGCCGCCTCCAGCTCCTCCAGCTGCAGCACGAGATTGAGGATCTTGACGTCCTGTGCCTTCGACCGGGCCGCCGGCGAGACCTCTGGCAAGCCTCCGAGGAGCACGCCGCCGGCGATGATCCCTCCACCGCCGACGACAGCGCGTTGGAGCAGGCGCATCCGGGTCAGGCTTGGCTCGGCGCGCACCGCGCGCTGTGCGGCCGCCTCGTCGAGTACCCGAATTGAAAGGTGGCGTCGCAACCGGAACCCCTTTTTACAGCCGCAGACCGGAGAGCCGGTCACAGTGGTGATAGCACGTTCCCGGGCGCTTTCCAACCGCTGTTACGCTCGCGGTCGGCTTGAAGTCGTCCCCGCTCTTCCGATCCGGCGCGCTGATCTGCTTCATCGGCGTGCTTCTGGCGGTCGACACGCAGGTGAATGCGCGGGCGCAGCTGCTGCTCGGGCTCGCAGCCTGGATCGCGCTCGTGCTCGCCGTCCGCGGTGTCTCGCCGCTGTTGCGTGCGCAGGCGCTCGTGGTCGTCGTCGTTGCCACGTGCGCCGAGGTCGTCGGCTCGCTGATCTGGGGCGTCTACACCTACCGGCTCGAGAACCTGCCGTCGTTCGTCCCGCCGTGTCACGGGCTGGTCTACCTCGCGGGAGCATCGCTCGCCGTCTGGGCGGCACGGCGACACGAGCTGCTCGTCAGGTTCGCGCTCGTCGCGGTGGTCGCCTGGGGGATCGCGGGCGTGACGGTGCTGCCACGTACGGACGTCGGCGGTGCGATCGGCGCCGCGGTTCTCGCGATCTACCTCGTCCGCGGCCGCGCTCCAGAGGTCTACGCCGGCGTCTTCCTCGTCGTCGCGTGGCTGGAGCTCTACGGCACGGCGATCGGAACCTGGGAGTGGGCGGCCGTCATCCCCGGGACCGGCGTGCCGCAGGGAAACCCGCCCAGCGGGGTGGCGTCCGGCTACGTCTGGTTCGACATCGTCGCGCTGGCACTCGCCCCGTGGCTGCTCAGAGCGGCAGGGAGAGCTCAACTGGGAGCGGCCTGGCGTAGACGACGACGAGCGTGGTCGTCGGTCGGGTGAGCGCGACGTAGAGCTCGCGCAGCCCCTGATCGCGCGCCGCGATCAGGGCCGGCTCGACGACGATCACGTGGTCGAACTCGAGGCCCTTGGCGGAGCGCGGCGTGAGCAGCGGGATGCTGTCGAAGGCGCTCTCATGGCTGAGTGCCGGCTCGACGAGCTCGTCCGGAACGATCAGCGCGACCAAGCCGTCCCCGCGCGCCAGCAGCGCCGCCTCCCCGTACGCCTCGCGAAGGAGGGCGTCAGCAGGCACCTGCCGCAAGATCGGCTCCAAGCCTCCGACCCGGTAGGCAAGCGGCCGCTCGATCCCCGGCGCAATCGTGTCGAGGAGCGGCAGGGCGAGCTCCATGATCTCGCGCGGCACCCGGTAGGCGTGGCGAAGCTCCTCCACCGCCGCCTCGTCCCCGTGCCGCAGGTGTGGCAGGACCTCGTCCCAGCCCTCGTAGGTGACCGCCCCCGTTCCCTGCGCGACGTCACCGAGGATCGTCAGCGCGCCGCCGCGGGCGCGCCGAGAGATCATCCGCAGCTGCATCGGCGAGAGATCCTGCGCCTCGTCGACGATCACGTGGTCGTACGTGCGCGCGGGCGACCCGACGAGCGCGTGCGCCTCGTCGAGCAGCGGCACGTCGGCGTCGCTCCACCCCGCGCCGCGCCGGCGCAGGAGCCTCCGCTCGTCCTCGTCGAGGATATCCTCGGCAGCGGCTCCCAGGAACGCCGGAGTCGTGTAGAGCGAGCGGACGAGCTTCTCGGGCGTCACCGCCGGCCACGCGCGGTCGAGGGCGCGGGCGAGGTGGCCACTCGACTTGAGCGCTTTCTCGACCTCTTCTCCGTCGCGGACCGCGGCGCCCTGGAGGACGCGGCCGTATTCGGAGTAGAAGCTGCGGACGATGCCCATCCGGAAGCGCTCCCGTGCAGCTGCGGTCGTGCCGTGCTGCTCGCGGATCTCGCTCAGGAGCCGCTCCTGCTCGCGGACGCGGACACGGATGTACTCCCCTTCGAGCTTCAGGATCAGCTCCTCGGGCTCAGCGACGAGCCGCAGCTCGACCGCGCGGGCGATCACTTCCGCCAAGCGCGTGTCGGCCTTCAGGCGGGCGACGGCAGGCGGATCGACGCCGACCGGCGTGACGCCCGCGACGAGGTCGCCGACGGCGAGCTGCTCGACGCTGTCCTCGCCGAGCGCCGGCAGGACGTGCGAGACATATTCCATGAACGTGCGGTTCGGCCCGACGACGAGGACCCGGCTACGGGCATTGCGCTCGCGCTCCGTGTAGATCAGCCACGAGGCGCGGTGGAGCCCGACCGCCGTCTTGCCCGTGCCCGGCCCGCCCTGGATCACGAGCGGACGGTCCGGCGCATGGGTGATCAGCCGGTACTGGTCGGCCTGGATCGTTGCCACGATGTCACGCATATGGCCTTCCCGGCTCCGGTCCAGCTCCTCGAGCAGGAAGTCGCCGACGCTCGCACCGTCGAGCGTTGAGCCGTCGAGTGCCTCGTCGGCGATGTCGAGCAGCCTGCGTCCTTGCGCACGAAAGCGGCGGCGGAGCGTGACGCGCTGTGGATCCTGCGGCGTTGCCGTGTAGAACGGCCTTGCGGCGGGCGCCTGCCAGTTGACGACGATCTGGTCGCCCTCGTCGTCGTGCACCCAGCGGCGGCCGACGTAGAGCGCACGCTCGACCGCCTCGAAGTCGAGCCGGCCAAAGAGGAGGCCACGTTCGGCGTCCTCGAAGGTGGCGAGCCGTTTCGCCGCCCACGCGTCGAGCGCAGCTTGCGCGACCTCGCCGTCGGCGGCGTCGGCAGCACGCACGACGACGTCGCGCATCCGCTCGAGGCAGGCGTACGCGTGGTCGACGTAGGCCTGCTCGGCCTTCAGTTCAGGGTGGCTC
>JAXIPI010000180.1:0-4193 GCA_045403015.1 Gaiellaceae bacterium
CATCTGGGAACCGCTTGGTCGAGATGCCAAGCATCCTCACAGGCTCATCCGTGGCGGTCGAGAAGGTGTGCAGCCCGTCCCGGCCTTCCGGGAAGTAGACGACGTCGCCGGGTGATAACCCCTCCTCTCCCTCTGGCGTGCGGACGGTCAGCGTTCCACTGAGGACGAAGAACATCTCCTCGACGCCGTAGTGCATGTGCATCGGACCTCCCGGTGCCTGCGGCGGGTACTCGACCAGCGACGCTCCGAGCTGGTCGGTCCCGAACGGGTGCCCGAACCACCGGACACGCTTGTCGTCCTCCACTTCATCCCAGGGCTCGTCTTCCAAGAAGTTCAGGCGGCGCATGCGCTCCTCCGTTTCCGTCGGGTCTTTGCGAGGAGATCATGCTTGCCTGGGCCAGCGTTTGGGAGTGTCCTCCGAGGGCGCTGCGATCCGCAACTTCGGCAAGATCGGGGCAATGCGTGTGACCTATGTCTCGGAGGGAGGCTTCCGGCAGTGGGCGAGCTGACGGACGAGTTGCGGTCCTTCCTGGGCGGGCGGCGTTACGCAGTGCTCGCGACCCACGGTCCGGACGGCGGCATCCACCTTACGCCGATCTGGTTCCTGTTCGAGGACGACCGCTTCTACTTCGCGTCGTCGTCCGGAAGCCGGAAGGTGAAGAACGTCGAGCGGAGCTTCTCGGCCTCGGTCGTGGTCGACGCACGCGAGCCGGGGCGGGAACACTGGGTCTCGGGGTCAGGCCCGGTTGAGATCCTGCGCGAGGGCGATGCGCAGTCGATCAACGCCCGCATCAGGCGCCGGTACCTCGCGCCAACAGCGCTCGACGGCCCGATCGACGCCGCGCTCCGCGCGTCGGACGACGTCACGCTCAGGCTGACGCCGACGGCGTGGCGGTCGTGGAGCGCGCCGATCGTGGACTCGCCGGAGCGGTGGTTCCTAGCCGTCGACGCCTAGAATCGAGCGTCTCGTCGAGGGGAGGAACGGCGCGGCAAGATCGTCCTCGACCTCGATGCGGAAGAAAGGCTCAAACGGGATCGAAGTTCTGGGCGCTCGGAAGGGCCTTCCCAACGAGCATCTGGACGAGGCTGAGCGCCTGTAGGTCTCGGCTGGGCCAGCGTCCAGCAATGTCGCCTGACGAAGGTGGGACGCCCGTTTAGCCTGTCCGTCATGTTGATCAATCGTTCTGCGCCGCCTGCCACGGTGACGCCGGTGCTCGTGTACGAGGATGTCCGCGCGGCGGTCGCATGGCTCGAATCGGCGTTCGGATTCGGGGAACGGGTGCGGATTGGTGACGGGCACCGCGCTCAGTTACGCGTCGGCACAGACGGTGCTGTCGTCGTCGCCGAAGCGGGTGCGGATCGGGCTGCGCCAAGCGGCGACGGCGTGACGCACATCGTCAAGGTGCGTGTACCGGACGTTGATGCGGCATTCGCACAAGCGCGTGAAACGGGCGCACGGGTCGTGGAGGAGCTGACGACGTGGGAGTACGGTGAGCGCTCGGGCGTCGTCGAGGATCTCGGCGGCCACCGCTGGGAACTGACGCAGACCGTGCGCGACGTCGCCCCCGAGGAATGGGGCGGGGCAACAATCGCCCCCTGGTGAGAGCTAAGGTCGAATGGGACAGTGAGTTGCGGAATGTCCTCTGAGCGGACCGCTGGTTATCTGGACCTTGCTGGCCCGAATCTGCTCGGCGAACCGGGAACGCTGAGTGTCTCGGAGGTGTAGAACCGCCTGATGAGGCGTATGCGGATCGCAGTCCCGATCATCGTCGCTCTGAGCCTCACGGCGAGCATCGGCCTGACGGCCCGAGCCACGACATCCGGTCTGGAACGAGCGCGTGACCCGGTGCCGCTGGCCGGGGGCGCTCTTCCGACCAAGACAGGTCTGCAGCTAGTTGTGGCCGACAACCCGCCGTTCGTCCTCGACGTAGACACCGGCAAGGTGATCCCGGTCGCCGGGGTTCCTGCGATGAGCCGTGGAACTCTCCGGGTCGTCGGAGTCGGCGGACGCGCAGCGGTCGTGGTCGCGTCCTCTCGCTGGCAGCGAGCGAGTATCTATGCCGTCCGGGGTCCTGTAGGGCGGGTCTCGCAGTTAGGGACGGGAGCCAATGTCTGGTCAGCGGGTGACGGCCGTACTGTCTGGATCCAGAGCGCCCTTCCGTCTGGCTGCACGTTGCGTCAGGTTGCCCTGGAAGGTCGGCGGATCCGCGCCCCCCGACGATTCCCGTGCGCGACGGTCAGCGATCCGAGTGGAGGCTTGCTGGGACTTATTGTCGGCCGCACACGGGTGCTCGACCCGCTTACAGGGCGGGCGGTGCTCAAGACCCGGTGGGGTGTCTGGGCGGTAGCCGGAACGAAGCTTGTGTTGGCTGGGCCAGAGAAGCAGTTCACGTTGCTGGACGGCATGACCGGCGCGACGCGCCGATTGCCGTGGCCGAGCATCCTGGGCTTCCGCGACCAGCCCGCGGTGGATCCACGGGGCCGCTTCGTCGCGCTCGCGTTCGCAGTTCCCGCCTGGGACGGAGGGGGAAATCAGGCTCTCGACGTCTGGCTGCTCGACACTGAGACGGGGAAGCTGACGCAACTGCCGGGCATGCCTGCGTTCGTGTCGCTCAAGCGCACCAGCATGGCCTGGACGGACGACGGGCGACTCGTCCTCCTCGGCGAGAGCAACGGGAACGATGTTGTGGCGGTCTGGCGACCGGGCCAGCGTCGCCTCGGGATCAAGACCGTGTCGCTATCCGACCGCAGCGACAGCGGCAGCGACTCGTTCGCCATCGTTCGCTAGGCCGATCGCTCGGGTGGCGGCCGTCAGAACGCTCGCCTGGGCCAGCGTGCTGTCACCTGGCTCGGTGCAACCCGCGTCGCGTGGCTAGCGGCGAGCCGAGGCGGCGAATGACGCGTACGCCCGCTGCAGCAGCTCTGCGAGGTCGGTCCCGCCGACGCGCAGGCCGCTCGTGCCGAGGCGCTTCAGCACCGCACCCGTCGGCAGCGGCCGGAGCGGGCGCGGCTTCGGCAGCGGCCCGGCCTCCCAAGCGTCTTCCGGCATGACGCGCGGAGCGGCAGGAGCCGCCGGCTCGATCTCCTCCTGGGCTTCGCAGCCGCGCCAGCGCAGCAGGATCGTCGGATCGCGGTCGATCTCTCGCGCGAACGCGTAGGCGAGCGCGGCGAGATGCTCGCACCCGCCTGCCTGTCCACAGCTGCACTCGCGCACGAGGGCGCGCGTGCGGGGGACGAGCGGCTGCTCCCAATCGGTGGTCATCAGGTGCTCGAGCTGGACGGACTGCGCGCGCCCTTCGACCGCTGCTTCGAGCTGGGAGTTGCTGCGCGCGTAGCGCGTCATCGCCGCCCAGATGCGCGCGGGCACCGGCTCGGCGCCGATCGTCACGTCGCACTGACCGACACGCGCGGCCACGGTTCCGGCAGTCACGACGAGGTCCTGAACGGCCTCCTCCTCGACCAGCACGCGGCCGCGCTCGGCCAGCGACGAGCCTTCGTCCGGAAGCACTGCACCCACGAGGAGCCGCGCCCACGGTCCTCTTCCGAGGCGCTCGGTCATGCGGCCTCCTCCTCGAACGGGTCGACGGAGAGCTCGACCGCAGCCCGGATCGCGCCCAGATCGAGGTCGCCGAGCCAGTCCTCGGCACGACCTGCGATCACGCTTTCGGCGAGCTCCCGCTTCGAGTCGAGCAGCTGGTCGATCCGCTCCTCGAGCGTGCCGGTGCTGATGAGGCTGTGCACGTATACGTGCTTGCGTTGGCCGAACCGGTGAGCGCGATCGGTCGCCTGCTGCTCGACCGCCGGGTTCCACCAGCGGTCGAAGTGGATGACGTGGTTCGCGGCCGGCAGGTTGAGGCCGCGTCCGCCGGCCCGGATCGAGATCACGAGCACCGTCGGACCCTCCTCGGTGGCGAACGAGGCCAGCAAGTCCTCGCGCTGCCGGGCGTTGAGGCGGCCGTGGAAGAAGCCGACGCTCTTCCCGAGCTGCTGCTCGAGGTACGGCACGAGCCGGTCGAACCCGGGGTATTGCGTGAAGACAAGCGCCTTGTCGCCGATCGGCACGAGCTCGAGCAGCTCGAGCAGCCGATCGAGCTTGCCGGAGCGCCCGTCCAGCGGCTGGCCGGACGCGACGACCATCTCCGGGTGGTTGCAGACCTGCTTCAGCTGACTGAGCAGTGCATGTGCATCGGACC
>JAXIPI010000164.1:0-4406 GCA_045403015.1 Gaiellaceae bacterium
GGCGTCGGGGAACGCGCGCGCGAGCTGCTCGACGCCGGCGGCGTTCGTCCGGTAGCCGCGCCCGACGAGCAGCATCTTGCGGTCGAGCCAGAGCGTGTCGCCGCCGTCGATCGTCCCGGGCCTCTTGATCTCCGCCACGACCGGAACGCCGGCGCGCGCGAGGTCGGCCTCCAGCGCACTCGGTTCGCGGAGGCGCCCGTCCTTGCCCGGACGGAGCAGCACCGCACCCTCCTCGCCAACCAGCAGCGGGTCGTAGGTGTAGATCGCGTCCGGATTCCCGTGGTGGCCCTCGGCGACGATCACCTCTGCGCCCGCGCGCTCGAGGATCTCGCGGAGCGCCTTGTGCTCGGCCGCCGCAGCGGCGACGTCGGGCTCGGCGCGCCAGCCGTACTCCTGCCAGCGCTCGGCATCCGCCTGCTGCGGCGGGCGAACGAGCACCCGCCGGAGCGTCGCGGTCATCGAACGGGCGCCGTACTCGCTCATGGCAGGCGGAAGGCGAGCTCTCCCAGCCGCCGGTAGCCCTCGACCGAAGGGTGGTCGCCGTCGGAGGTCCACTCGTCACGCATCCGCCCGGACAGGTCCTGGCTCTCGAGCGTTGCGTAGAACGGCAACACGGGCACGTTCTCCTCGCGCGCGAGGTCGTCGATCGACTCGTTCAGCCTGTTGATCGTCTCCTCGGTGCCCGGTCCGCCGGCGTTCCAGGGAAGGGTGTTCGCGACCGTCACGCGCAACCCCAAGTTCTTGCCGCGCCTGACCATCGCGCGCAGGTTCTTCGCAGCCCGCTCGAAGCCGTAGCCCTGCGCGATGTCGTTGATCCCGCCCTGGACGACGAGCACGTCGGCGCCGACAGCGCACGCCTCCAGCCGCTCGGCGATCTCGTCGGTGCGCTCGCCGTAGACACCGCAGTTGCGGAAGCGGAGCCGTTCGTCCGTTCGGGCCGCCCAGTACTCCCACTGGCTCTGCTCGTCGAGCTTGTCGCCGATTCGCGCGCGCACCTCAGGGTCGGGATCCCAGTCGGGCGAGCCCGCGGTGATCGAGTCGCCGAGCGCGGCGACGACGATCGTGCCTTCCCCGTTCCCGTCGATCTCCCCTCCCTGAGTGCCGCCGCAGCCGGCGGCTGCCAGCGCGACGAGAACGTATATGTAGACGTGAGCCCGCACGCGACGGATGATGAGGCGATGCCGCTGTACCACGAGGGCAATCGCGCCTTTCAGGATCGATTCGACACGCGGCGGCTGGCGGATCGGATCGAGGAGCGGATCGTCCACGACGCGATCGACGACGACGACCGCGCGTTCATCGAGGCGCGCGACATGTTCTTCCTCGCCACGGTCGACGCGGACGGCGCACCGCAGTCCTCCTACAAGGGCGGCGAGCCGGGTTTCGTGCGCGTGCTCGACGAGCAGACGATCGCGTTTCCGAGCTTCGATGGGAACGGGATGTACCTCTCGCTCGGGAACATCGCTGAGACCGCGCGCGTCGGCCTGCTCTTCATCGACTTCGACGGGCAGAAGCGGCTGCGGCTGAACGGCGTCGCCTCAATCGACCCCGACGACCCGCTCCTCGGCGAGTACCCGCGGGCGCAGTGCATCGTCCGCGTCCGCGCGACCGAGGTCTTCCCGAACTGTCCGCGCTACATCCACAGGCTGCAGCTCGTCGAGCGCTCGCGCTTCGTACCGCGCGTCGACTGCGAGCCGCCGGTGCCGGACTGGAAGCGCCGAGAGTGGGCGCGCGACGTGCTCCCAGCCGGCGATCCGGCGAACGACTAGCTCGGCGCGACCTCCGAGGAGAGCCGCTGGTAGAAGAAGCCGGCGAGCAGAAGCACGGCGCCGACAGCGAGGAACGAGAGCGCGCGGCTGACCGAGCTCAACGTGCTCAGGTCGTAGAGGAAGAGCTTGCCGAGGGCGAGCGCGAAGAGCCCGAGCGCAGCCAGCCTCAGTACTCGCAGCCCGCGGCGCAGGCCGATGAGGAGGGCGGTGAAGGCAACGATGCCCCAGAAGGCGCTGACGGCGGTGTGCCCTCGCTGGAACTCGGTCGTCTCGCCGGCCGACGAGAGCGCCTCGGCGGCGCCGAGGATCGAAAGCGAGGCGGCGTACAGCCCGAGTCCGGCGAGCATCCAGAGCAGCGCGAGCCGAACAGGCTCGACGCGGTCGTCGACCCAGCGGTCGAGCTCGTCCGTGGGCTTGAAGCGACGCAGCGAGAGATACAGCGCGGCGAGCGCGGCGCCGACGAGCAAGAGCGCCGGAACCCCTTCGGCCGGGAGGCTGCTCGCGTGGACGAAGTCGCCCGGCTGCGCGAGCTCGTCGAGCGTGTAGCCGCCGGCGATCACGGCGAGCGATGCCGACGCGAGCCAGAGGCGCGGCTCGAGCAGGATCCGGCCGAGGAGGGCGGCCGCGACGGCGCCGCCGGCCAGAGCGAAGACGAACCAGGTTCCGTCGAGCAGGTTATCCGCGGCGAAGAACGCCAGGACGGCGCCGGCCACCCAGAAGCAGCTCGCGAGCTCGCGCTTGCACCAGACCGCAGTCGCCACGAGAAGGTGCGCTACCGCCGCCGCGAGCAGCCCGTAGCCGAACCGGTCGGACGAGAGCAGCTGGTAGGAAGCGAATCCAGACAGGAGCGCGCTCAGCGTCACAGCGGCCGTCGGAATGACAGGCAGCGGGCGTACCTCGAGCAAGCCGTAGAGCAGCGCGGCCGAGGCGCACGCGGCGGCGAGAATGAGAGCCGACCAGCCGCTGACGTGATCGAGCTCGGGCACCGTGAAGGCGGCGAACGAGGCGATCGTGACGCCGAGCACGGCAAGCCCACCGATCTCGAGCAGCTGCGCGCCGCGAACGCCGATCGCGAGAAGGACGAGGGCGACGAGCGACCAAAGCCCGGTCACCGCCACGTGCCCCCAGTCGAATGCGGGGTCGACGTTCAGCCGGCCGAAGAGCCCGAGCAACGAGAGCGAGGCAGCGTCGACCGCCAGGACTCCGGCGACGGCCAGCGAGCCCAGGGAGAGAATCGGGCGCTGGACGTGCAGGTCCTCCACGATCTCTCGGACGAACGTCGGCATCGAGTCGAGCCCGCGCGGCGGCGGCCACTTGCGGGCGAGCAGGCCGTACACCGCAGCGCCGACCGCGACCGCGAGGAGCGCGGGCACGCCGGCGAAGTAGTCGGCCCCCCGCGTGAAGAGCAGGTCGGGCTCCGCCTCGACAATGAGCGTGTATCCAACCGCGAGGAACAGGTAGGCGAGCGCCAGCAGCTGGAAGCGCGTGTCGGCAAGGCGCCGGCCGAGCCAGGCGAGCACGGCGGTCTCAGCCGCCCACGCGACGACGAGCGCCGGTCCGTCGAAGAACTGTGCGAACGCGACCGCAGCCAGCGCAGAGGCCGCGGCCGTGGTGAGCGCCGACAGCTCGAGCTCGCGCCGCCAGCTCGCAACGGCGACGGCGCCGTAGACGACAGCCGCGGCGGCGAGGGCGATTCCGCGCGCGTCGCCCGCGAGGAGGACGAAGCTGGAGAACAGGGTGAGGGCGACGTTGCCGCCGGCGTAGGCGCTGGCGATGCCGTCGAGCTGCTGTCCCGCCGTACGAAGCTGCCTCGCGATCCCCGTGCCCAGGTAGAGCAGACAGAAGCTGGCCGCGACAACCAGCACGCGGGCCTGCGCCGGTTCGCCTTCCTGGTACACGAGGGTCAGAAGCTGCGGCACGCTGACTCCGCCGGCCACGATGAGCAGGACGTCCCAGCGCCGGTGGATCCCGACGATCGCAGCGCCGAGGAAGACGAGCGCCACGAACCCCGTCCCGGTGGCCGTCGACTGATCGTCGAGCAGGGCGAAGACGGGAACGAGCATCGCGCCGATCAGGCCGAAGCCCGCGACGACCTCGGACGACCAGCTGAGCGAGAGCGCCACTGCGACCGCCGCGATTCCCGCTGCCAGCGCCAGGGCCACGAGCGGCGGCATCAGCTCGTACCGCGCTGCGGCGAAGAGCAGCGTCGCGTAGCCGCCGGCAATGCCTGCACCGGCGGCCGCGACCGCCGCGTGAAGTCGGCCGTAGCGAGCGTGCGCAAGGACGCCGGCGGCGAAGACGATCGCCGAGGCAATCGCGCCGAGCAGCACTCGCTCGACCGGACCGATCCAGCCATTGCTCGCGGCCAGAGCGAAGAAGAAGATGACGCCGAGCAGCGTCACTACCCCGCCGGCGAGGGCGAGCCCTCGAGCGCCCAGCAGGTCGGCCGCCTCGAGCCGGGGCACCATGACCTCGCGACTCCAGAAGGGTGGCTTGCGGGGCACGACCGGGATCTGGGGCCTCGGCCGCGCGGGAGGCGGAGCGATTGGCGCCGGCGGCGTGGGCGCCGCGACCCGAAGTGGTGCCGCTTGCGGTGCCGGGGCTTCACCACGCGCCAACTCGGCGCGGAGCTCGGAG
>JAXIPI010000240.1:0-5245 GCA_045403015.1 Gaiellaceae bacterium
GCTCGCGTACCCGGGCGTCGAGCTCGGGGTCGTCGATCACGTCGAAGAGCCAGACGCGCCCGTCGGCCGCGAGCGCATGGGAAGTCCGATGCGCGCGCTCCTCCTGGATCCAGCCGAAGCCGTCGACGATCTCGTCGACGACCTTCATGCCGCCTCGAGCTGGGCGAAGGCCTGCTCGAAGACCTCGGTCGGTTGCGCGCCGAGCACGAGGAGACGGCGGTCGAGCACGAATGCGGGCACGGCGTTTGCACCGATGGACGCGGCATGCCGCGTCGAGTCGACGATCCGGTCTCGGTAGCGCTCGCTCGTCAGGGCCTCCTCGACGTCGTCCGCGGGCAGCTCGAGCTCAACGGCGAGGCGGCGAAGCACGCCGAGGTCGCCGATGTCCTGGGCCTCGCTCCAGGATGCGTCCATGATCCGGTCGTGCACCGCCTCGTGCCGGCCGAGGTCGCGGGCGAGCTCGGTCAGCTGCTGCGCGCGCCTCGAGTTCGGAACGACGTCGGGATTGGGGTTGTAGTCGAGGCCGCGGGCGGCGAAGAACGCCCGGATCCGCTCCGTCATCTCGGGGCCGTAGCGCGCGATCAGCTGCTCCCGCGGCAGTCCTTCCGGCGGGTACTCCGGATGAAGGTCGAACGGAAGCCAGGTCACCGTGGCGCCCAACTGGCGCTCCATCCACGCGGCCGTCGGCTGGCTCGCGCGGCAGAACGGTCAGATGTAGTCGCTCCAGATCTCGACGACGCGCTCGTTCACTCCGGCTCCCGCGACAGAAGGTCGTCAACCGTCTCACGTCGGAGTATCAGCCGCGCCTTCCCGTCCGAAACCAGCACCGCAGCCGGCCGCGGGACGCCGTTGTAGTTCGAGCTCATCGAGAGGGTGTAGCCGCCGGTGGCCGGGACCGCGATCAGGTCTCCGCGACGGGGCTCGGGCAGCAGGGCTTGCTCTATCAGCTCGTCACCCGATTCGCAGTGCTTCCCAGCGATCGTGAAGTGGCCGTCTGCCGGTTCTTCCTCGGCCCGGTTTGCGAGCAGGGCGGAGTAGCGGGCGTTGTAGAGCTGCGGCCGCGGGTTGTCGGACATGCCGCCGTCGATCGCCACATAGCGCGTGTCGCCCGCGCGCTTGACGGCACCGACGCGGTAGAGCGTGAACGCGGCCGGGCCGACGAGCGAGCGGCCGGGCTCGAAGACGAGGCGCGGCGGCGGGAATCCTCTCGTCGCCCACTCGCTCGCGACCGCGTCAGCTATGGAGCGCACGAGCTGCTCCACCGGCGGCTCAGCCTCTTCCTCGACATGCCGGATCCCGAAGCCGCCGCCGACGTCGACGAGTGCCGGTGTCCAGTCGAGCTCGTCGCGGCAGCGTGCGGCGAACGCACCGAGCTGCGAGACCGCTTCCAGGTGTGCGCGGCCGTCCGCGAGCTGGGAGCCGACGTGCACGTGCAGGCCTTCGACCTCGAGCCCGGCTGCGCGTGCCGCCGCGATCGCGGCAAGCGCCTCGTCGGCATCCAGGCCGAACTTCGAGCCGCGATGGCCGGTGCGGATCGCTTCGTGTGTCTCGGTTTCGACGCCCGGCGTGACGCGGACGAGCACCCGGCGGACACCGGCCTCGGCCGCGCGCGCCGGCTCGTCGAGCGCGTCGATCGCGACGAGCGCGCTCGCTTCGGCCGCGGCGCGCAACTCCTCGTCGGACTTGTTGTTCCCGTGGACGATCAGACGGTCGCCATCGATCCCCGCGCGTCGCGCGAACGCCAGCTCGCCGAGCGACGCCACGTCGGCGCCGAGGCCCTCCTCGGCCAGCAGCCGCATCACCGCCACGTTCGGGAACGCCTTCGTCCCGTAGACGATGAGCGCATCGGGCACCGCGCGCCGGAAGATGCGCGCCCGCTCCCGCAGGGCAGCTTCGGAGTAGACGACGAGCGGCGTCCCGAAGCGCTCTGCGAGCTCCGTCGCGGCGAGCCCGGCGAGCTGCAGGACGCCGCCTTCGACGCGAGAGCCGGTGGGGAAGAGCGCGATCATCCGAGCAGGTCCGAGACGGTCACGAGCTCGTAGCCGTCGCCGCGGAGGCCCTGCACGATCGCAGGCAGCGCTGCGATCGTTACGTCCCGGGTGACGGTCGCATCCTTTCCATCGCCGTCGTGCAGGCAGATGATCGCCCCGGGATGCGCCTCGGCGAGGGCGCGCTCCGCGATCGCTTCCGTTCCTACCTCTTTGTCCCAGTCGAAGCAGAGCACGGTCCAGAGCACGACCGGACCGAGTCCTTGCTTGGCCGCCGCGCGCGCGGTGCGGCCGGCGTCGCCTCCGAACGGCGGTCGCACGAGCCGAGGCCGCTCGCCGACAGCACGCTCGAGCTCGTCGGCGCAGGCGCCCAGCTCGTGCGACAGCGTCTCGGGCTCCCGCATCAGCAACGCATTGAAGTGGTTGAAGCCATGGACGCCGAGCTCGTGTCCCGCGGCATTCGCCCTCTGCAGCGTCGCCTCCCGGCCGGCCACGAAGCCGCCGACGATGAAGAACGTGGCCCGAACATCCTCGGCCGACAGCACGTCGAGGACGGCCTCCGTCGAGGCCGCAGGCCCGTCGTCGAAGGTCAGCGCAATGCGCCGATCACGCTCCGGGCCGGCGGCGAAAATGGAGGCGGCTGGCAATCCCACTTGCTAGATTGTGCTGCAATGACACGAACGGAGCTTCTTCCGTAGCGCAGGAGGCCGACGTGGCGACGCCGCGAAAGCTTCCTCTGGGCCTCTCGCGCGAGAGGCTTTTTTGTATCCGGAGACCGCGATGACCGAGAAGTACCAGCCGAGAGAAATCGAGCAGCGCTGGCAGCGTGTCTGGGAGGACGCGGGCGCCTTCCACACGCCAAATCCCGAGCCCGGCCAGATCGAAGGCGACAAGACGTACGTCGTCGAGATGCTGCCGTACCCGTCGGGCGAGCTGCACATGGGGCACGTCCTCAACTACACGATCGGAGACGTCGTCGCCCATCTGCGTCGCCGGCGCGGCTACCGCGTTCTGCGGCCGATGGGGTACGACGCGTTCGGCCTGCCGGCCGAGAACGCCGCCATCCGCGATGGCGTCCATCCGCGTATTTCCACCGAGCGCAACATCGCCGCGATCCGCGAGGGCATGCACCGCATGGGCTGGGCGATGGACTGGGACCGTGAGATCTCGACGCACGATCCCGCCTACTACCGCTGGACGCAATGGCTCTTCCTCCGCTTTTACGAACGGGGACTCGCCTACCGCAAGGAGGGGCTGGTCAACTGGTGCCCGGTCGACCAGACGGTGCTCGCGAACGAGCAGGTGATCGACGGCCATTGCGAGCGCTGCGGCGCCGAGGTCGAGGCCAAGAATCTGACCCAGTGGTACTTCAAGATCACCGACTACGCAGACGTGCTGCTCGACGAGATGGACACGCTCGAGCACTGGCCGGAGCGCGTGCTGACGATGCAGCGCAACTGGATCGGCCGCTCCGAGGGTGCGCGCGTGATCTTCCGTGTCGCCGGATCCGGTGAGGAGCTGCCGGTCTTCACGACCCGGCCGGACACGCTCTTCGGCGCCACCTTCTTCGTGCTCGCGCCCGAGCACCCCCTCGTCCCGCAGCTGACCGACTCAGATGAAGTGCGCGAGTACGTTCGGCATGCGGGCGCGCGCTCGGCGGTCGAGCGCGAGAAGAAGGAGAAGGACGGCGTCTTCACCGGCCGCTACGCGATCAACCCCGTCAACGGCGAGGAGATCCCGATCTGGATCGCCGACTACGTGCTGCTGGGGTACGGCACGGGCGCGATCATGGCCGTCCCCGCGCACGACGAGCGCGACTACGACTTCGCGGTCAAGTACGGGCTGCCGATCCGGACGGTCGTGAAGCCCGCCGACGGCGAGGTGCCCGAAGCCGGCGCGTACTCCGAGCACACCGAGAACGAAGTGCTCGTCAACTCGGAGGGATTCGACGGCCTGCCGGCGCCGGAGGCGAAGAAGGCGATCGTCGACCGGCTCGCCGAGCGCGGCGAGGCGGAGGCGACCATCGGCTACCGCCTGCGCGACTGGCTGCTCTCGCGCCAGCGCTACTGGGGCTGCCCGATCCCGATCATCCACTGCGAGCGCTGCGGTCTCGTTCCGGTGCCGGACGACCAGCTGCCCGTCGTGCTGCCCGAGATCGAAGAGTTCCTGCCGAAGGGCCGCTCGCCGCTGGCGGCTGCCGAGGACTGGGTCAACGTCGAGTGCCCGAAGTGCGGTGGGCCGGCGAAGCGCGAGACGGACACGATGGACACCTTCGTCGACTCCTCCTGGTACTTCATCCGCTACACGGACCCGAAGAACGACGAAGAGCCGTTCTCGCGCGAGATCGCGGACTACTGGCTGCCGGTCAACCAGTACATCGGCGGGGTCGAGCACGCGATCCTGCACCTGCTCTACGCGCGCTTTTTCACGAAGGTGATGCAGGAGATGGGCCTCCTCGGGTTCCGCGAGCCGTTCGCGCGCCTCTTCAACCAGGGGATGATCCACAAGGACGGCGCGAAGATGTCCAAGTCGAAGGGCAACACCGTCGACCCGCTGGCGCTTGCCGACCACTACGGCGCCGACGCGGTCCGCACGTTCACGCTCTTCCTCGGCCCGGCGGACCAGGACATGGAGTGGCACGACTCCGGGATCGAGGGTGTCTGGCGGTTCCTGAACAAGCTATGGCGCGCCGTGCTCGAGCAGGCGGAGAAGCACGGTGTCGAAGAGCAGAGCGTCGAGCAGCCCTCCGGCCCTCTAGCGCAGAAGGCGCACCAGACGATCGCGAAGGTGACCGACGACATCGACAGGCGCTTCGCCTTCAATACTCCGATCGCGGCGGTGATGGAGCTGGTGAACGAGATCGCCCGCGCCCCGGACGACCCTGCCGCCCGCTTCGCCGCCGAGACGGCCGTCTCGCTGATCCAGCCTTACGCGCCTCACATCGCCGAGGAGCTGTGGGAGCGCTTCGGAGGCTCGCGTCTGTGGGAGGCGCCCTGGCCCGAGGCCGACCCCTCGATGCTCGAGCGCGACACGGTGGAAGTCGTGCTGCAGGTGAACGGGAAGCTGCGCGACCGTCTGCAGGTGCCGGCGTCGATCGGCGAGGACGAGCTCGTAGCGCTCGCGCGCGCCTCCGAGCGTGTGCAGGCGCACCTGAACGGCGGCGAGCCCCGGAAGACGATTGTCGTTCCGGGCAAGCTCGTGAACTTCGTCGTCTAGGAACTGACACAGAATTGGCACGGAGGCGTTGGCCATCCGTG
>JAXIPI010000300.1:0-7108 GCA_045403015.1 Gaiellaceae bacterium
TCCCGAACCAGCCGAGGATGACGTTCACGGGGCCCGTCGACGGGTTGAGCAGGTACACGAACCCGAGCGTCGCCGCCACCGGGGGCACGAGCGCGGGGAGGTAGAAGACCGTGCGGAACGCACTTCCGCCGACCCGCGCCCGCGTCAGAAGCATCGCGATCCCGAAGGCGAACAGGACGGTCAGCGGGACCGCGAAGACGACGAGCCAGAGGGTGTTGTAGATCGCCGGCCAGATCTGCGGGTCGTCGCCGAACATGTAGCGGTAGTTCGCGAGCCCGACCCAGCGCGCCGGCGTGAGTAGGTCGTAGCTGTGGAGCGAGAGCCAGGCGCTCATCACGAGCGGGTAGCCGAAGAAGACGCTGAAGCCGACGACCCAGGGGAACAGGAAGGCGAGCACGGTCGCCCGGCGCCGCCAGTTGGCGCCGCGCCTGGCTCGCCGGCGGTCGGCCGCGACCGCGGCGGGTCCCGCCTCGGTCGCGGCCGAAGCCATGGCTAGGGCACTCCGCCGCCGGACTGCTTCAGCTTGGCGTCGATCTGCTTGTCGACCTCGGCGAGGCCGGAGCGTAGGTCCTTCACCTTCCCAGCCTGCCACTTCGCCAGGAAGCTCGTGAGCGTCTCGAGGTGCGCGGAGCCGAGGGGTGTTACCGGGATCGTCGCGGACCTCGGGCTCACGAAGATCTTCGTGAACGTCGCGAAGTTCGCGTCAGGCTTCAGCTCCTTCGAGGTCGCCGACGAGCGGGTCGAGGGGACGTTGCGGATCCCGTTCGAGAACTGCGCGAGGGCGTGGTCGTTGGTCGTCATGTACTTGACGAACTTCCAGGCCTCGTCCCGGTTCTTGCCGTTCTTCGGGATGCCGATGATCGTGCCGTTGATGTAGCCCGAGCCATAGCGGCTCGAGACCGAGGCATCCACGGGCATCGGCGCCGTGCCGTACTTGAGCTCGGGATGCTCGGCGGCGATGAACGCAACGCGCCACTCACCGTCCATCATCATCGCGAGCTTGCCGGTCTCGAACGCGTGCGAGGCGGAGAACTCGTCGCCCGCGCCCGCATTCCACTTGACCAGGTTCTTGTGGCCGTAGTAGTCGACCAGGCTCTTCTGCCAGCGCAGCAACTTCTGCCAGGCCGCGTCCTTGCCGAGGGACGACTTGCCGTCCTTGTCGAACCACTTGCCGTTCACTGACGGCTGATAGGCGCCCGCGGTGTTCTGGTAGAAGCCGAAGAACGGGTTGTAGCCCACGACCTTCAGCGACCCGTCGGCGTTCTTCTTCGTCAGCTTCTTCGCGTACGTCGTCAGCTCCGCAAGCGTCTTCGGCGGTCCCTTGAGGCCGGCCGCCGCGAACAGCGCCTTGTTGTAGTAGAAGCCGTAGACGTCGGCGAGCAGGGGCAGCGCACACCGCTTGTTCTTGTACTGCGTGTAGTAGAGAGTCGCCGCCGGGAACTGGTTCATGTCGACCTTGTCGCGCTTGAGGTACGGGCCGAGGTCGATCCAGCCGCCGGACGGGCAGTAGATGCCGACGTTCGCGGACGTGAACGAGCTGACGACGTCCGGGGCATTTCCGCCGCGCAGGGCAGCGATGATCTTGTCGTCGTTGATCCCGCCGACGACCTTGACCGTGACCGCCGCGTTCTTCTTGTCGTACTCGGCCGCGACCTTCTTGAACTCGCTCAGCTCACGGGCGCTCCATCCGACCCACACCGTCAGCGTCTCGGCGGCCGAGCCGGCCTTCGCAGTGGGTGCTGTCGACGCCGCATCCTCCGACACGGCCGCGGCGGCCACCGCAACGAGTGCGAGTGCCGCGAGCAGGACGACTATCGTCGCCATGCGTTTCATCTGAGCCCTCCTCTGGAGTATCCGGACGTCATCGCGTCCCTGTCCCTCCCAGCCAGGCCGAGCGGCCCGTGGGCAGGTTAGTTAACTTTCCGAACGCGACTGTGAACTTCTGGCTCTCAAAAGTCAAGTAGGGCTGGGATCGTCTGGCAAAACGAGTAAGGTTCTTGACCAGATGCGTCGAGCCGCCGCCATCCCGCCACTGCTGAAGGACCTCAACGAGCGCACGGTGCTGGAGACGATCCGCTCCGGGGCTCCAATCTCGCGCGCCGAGATCTCACGCCGCGCGGGCATCTCGAAGCCGACCGTCTCGCTCGCGCTGCAGTCGCTCCTCGAGGCGGGGCTCGTGCAGGAGACCGCGCCGGACCCCGGCCGGCCCACCTACGGCGCTGTCTTCTTCGACCTCGTGCCGGAGGCCGCGCTCGTCCTCGGCCTCGACCTCGGCGCCCGCTTCCTGCGCGGCGCGATCTGTGACCTGCGCGGCGAGGTGCGAGCACGGCAGGACGTCGAGCTCGGCGGAGCCGACGCCGACGCGGCAATCGAAGCGATCGGCGGCCTCCGGGACTCGCTCGCCGAATCGTGCGGGCTCTCCGCGGAGCTGATCGACGGTGCGGTGGTCGGCGTCCCCGGCGTTGTCGACGTGGACACCGGCCAACTTCGGCTCGCGACGAACGTCCCCGGCCTCGAGGGACGACTGTGGGGTGACGACATTCGCGACCGGCTCGGTCTCCCCGTCGCCGTCGAGAACGACATCAACCTGGCGGCCGTCGGCGAGCGCTGGCAGGGTGTGGCGCGCGGGGTGGAGGACTTCGTGTTCCTCTCGGTCGGTACCGGCCTCGGCGCCGGGCTCATCCTCCGCGGCGAGCTGCATCGCGGTCGCCACGGCGCGGCCGGTGAGGTCGACCTGGTCGCCGCCGGCCGCGCGGACGAGATCGATCCGTGCGCCGCCGCAGTCTCCGAGCTCGCCGCGCGACTCGTCGCCGAGAACGGAGCCGCGACGACCCTCCAGCCGCCGTTCGACGTCCGCAGCATCTTTGCCGCCGCACGCGCCGGCGACTCGATCGCGCAGAAGGTCGTCGACGAGGAGGCGCGGCGGATCGCGCTCCATCTTGCACCGGTCGCGGCCGTCACCGACATCGCGCTCGTCGTTCTCGGCGGCGGCATCGGGGCGAACGCGGACCTCCTCCTCGGCCCGACCCGGGACCTTCTCTCCCGCTGGCTCCCGTATCCCCCTCGGATCGAGGTGTCGAGCCTCGGCGATGCGGCCGTTCTCACCGGTGCGCTCGCGGTCGGGCTGCGCGCCGCGCTCGACAACTCCTTCCAGAACCGCGGCCGCGCGTAGACTTTCCAGTGCCTTGAACGCTCCCCTTTCGCGGGGTCTGATCGCACTCGCGGCGCTTGCCGCAGCCGCTGCGTTCTCGGGCTCGGCCTCCGCAGCCACACCGCCGAAGGTCCTCGTCGCGGAGTTCGAGAACGACGTCAATCCGGTGACGCAGGAGTATCTGCTCGATGCGATCCACCGTGGCGAGGAGGACGGCTTCGAGGCCGTCGTGATCGAGATGGACACGCCGGGGGGCCTCGGCTCCTCGATGCGCGACATCGTCAAGGGAATCCTCGCGGCGAAGATCCCGGTGATCGTCTACGTCGCACCCTCCGGCGCGAGCGCCGACTCCGCAGGCGCCGTGATCGGCATGTCGGCCGATGTGCTGGCGATGGCGCCGCAGACGAACATCGGCTCCTCGACCCCGATCTCGATCGGTGGCGAGGACATCTCCAAGGATCTGAGACGCAAGGTCGTGAACGACGCGGCCGCCTACATCGGCGAGCTCGCGCGCGAGCACGGCCGCAATGTCCCCGTCGCGCGCCGGATGGTGACTGTGGCGACGAACCTCGGCGCCCGCGAAGCCCTCGCCAGGAACGTCATCGACGTCCTCGCGAAGGACTACCCGGACCTCTTCCGCCAGATCGACGGCATGACCACCAAGCCGAAGGGGCTGACGATCTCGACCCCGCCCGACACGACCATCGAACGGATCCAGATGTCGACCTGGAAGCGGCTCCTCGACCTGCTGATCGACCCGAACATCATCGCCCTGATGCTCTCGATCGGCCTGATCGGGATCGTCGTCGAGCTGTGGAATCCAGGGCTCATCTTCCCTGGAACCGTGGGAGCGATCTCGCTCATCGTCGGCCTCTACGGGCTCCAGGTGCTCCCCGTCTCGATCGCCGGCCTGCTCCTGATGCTGCTCGCGACCGCGTTCTTCGTCGCCGAGGCGTTCGTCGTCTCGCACGGCGCACTCGCAGTCGCGGGTGCGATCACGTTCGTGATCGGTGCGCTGATGCTCTTCGACCCGGCGGGTGATGCGTATCAGGTCTCGCTTCCGGTCGCGGTGACGATCGCCGGAATGCTGACGCTGCTGTTCGGCTTCGCGCTGACGAAGGCGGTGAAGGTGCGGCGGATGCCAGCCGCGGTCGGCGCCCACCGGCTCGTCGGCGAGCCCGGAGAGATGCGCGGAGAGCTCGTCTTCGTCGACGGCGAGCTCTGGCATGCTCGAAGCCGCGACGGCTCTCCGCTCGCGCCCGGCGAGCGCGTCGTCGTGGAGGCAGTCGATCCCGAGGGCCTCCAGCTCGTCGTAGGATCAGCTGAGCCCGCTCCTCCCCTCACGGCCGAAAGGACCTGACGTGTCCGTCGCATTGATCGCTCTTGCCGCAATCGTCCTCATCGTCCTCTTGTTCGCGTTTGCCGCGATCAAGGTCGCACGCGAATACGAGCGCGGCGTGATCTTCCGGCTCGGCCGGCTGCTGCCCGAGCCGAAGGGTCCGGGCCTCTTCCTGCTGATCCCGATCATCGACCGGATGGTGAAGGTCGACCTACGCACGATCACCCTCAACGTGCCTCCGCAGGAGGTGATCACGAAGGACAACGTGCCCGTCCGAGTGAACGCGGTCGCCTACTTCCGGATCATCGAGCCGAAGAACGCGATCGTGCAGGTCGAGAACTTCATGGTCGCGACCTCGCAGATCGCTCAGACGACGCTGCGCTCGGTGCTCGGCCAGCACTCACTCGACGAGCTGCTCTCGGAGCGCGACAAGATCAATGCCATCCTCCAGAGCATCATCGACGAGGCGACCTCGCCCTGGGGGGTCAAGGTCTCGATCGTCGAGGTGAAGGACGTCGAGATTCCGGCCGGCATGCAGCGGGCGATGGCGCGGCAGGCCGAGGCCGAGCGCGAGCGGCGCGCCAAGATCATCGCCGCCGAGGGCGAGTTCCAGGCCTCCCAGAAGCTGGCGGACGCCGCTGACGTGATGGCGAAGTCGCCGATGGCGCTGCAGCTCCGCTACCTGCAGACGCTGCTGGAGATCGGCGCAACGAACGCGACGACGATCGTCTTCCCGGCGCCGATCGACATCCTCACCACCTTGATGGGCAAGGCGGCCGGGAGCGGCGGAACGATCGAAAGCTAGCCCAGCGGGGCGTTCGCGCTGCGGAAGCGGCGAGCGGCCTCGATCGCGGCACCGAGGTTCAGGCCCTTGTCCTTGGCCTGCTTGATCAGCATCACCGTCTCCAGCGCCTCGATGTCGTAGATCCGCTGCTTCTTGCCCTTCGTCGGGATCTGCGCCTTGTTCGTCCAGTAGTCGAGCTGCATCTTCGAGATCCCGGCGATCTGGCAGACCTGGCCGAGATAGAGCTCGATCTTGTCCAGGTGCTCGGACAGGTTCACCGGCTCGAGAATGTTCAATTGCGTGTTGTAAGCCATGCTGATCCCTTTATCGACGCGTGCCACGACCCCTCAGGAGAAAGATATACACGGTTTTTCCGTGTTTGGGAAGGGAGTCCGGCAGAAAAGGTGAGGTTTTGTAGCGCTACTCGTCAGGCTCAGAGTCGCCGTCGTCCGCGGCCTGCGGGAAGCCATCCTCGTCGAAGTCCGGCTCGGCGAGCGGCTCGATCCCGGCCTCGACAGCCGCGTCGGCCGCAGCTTCGACGGTCGAGTCGGAGCCCTCGCTCTCGACCACCGGCGCAAGGCTCGAGACGCGCTCGTCGTCGCCTCGCAGGCGCATCACGATCACTCCTTGCGTCGAGCGTCCGAGTCGCTTGACGTCCTCGACGGGCATCCGGATCACGGTGCCGCTCGTCGAGATCAGCATCACGGCGTAGCCGTCGCGGACAACGCGGGCGCCGGCGAGCTTGCCCTTGACGTCGGTCAACTGAACCGTCTTCACACCGAGTCCGCCGCGACCCTTGACCGGGTACTCGTGCAGCGCCGTCCGCTTGCCGTAGCCGTTCTCGGTCACGACGAGCAGGTCGGCGTCGTCCTGGGCCACGTTGACGGAGATCACCTCGTCGCCGCTGCGAAGGTTCATGCCGCGGACGCCCGAGGCGTCGCGGCCCATGGCCCGCACGTCGGACTCGTGGAAGCGGATTGCCTGGCCACCGCGCGAGACCATCAGGATGTCGTCGTCTCCGGCGGAGAGCCGCACGCCGATGAGCTCGTCGTCCTCGCGCATCTTGATCGCGATGATCCCGTCCGCCTTCAGCGGCGTGTTGTAGGCCAGGAACTCGGTCTTCTTGACGACGCCCTTCTTGGTCGCGAAGACGAGGTACCTCGACTCCTTGTAGTCGCGGGTCGCGATCACCGCGCGCACCGACTCGTCCTGGCGGAAAGGAAGCAGATTGACGATCGCCCGGCCCTTCGACTGGCGCGACCCGAGCGGCAGCTCGTGCACCTTGAGCCGGTAGACCTTGCCCACGCTCGTGAAGAAGAGGACGTAGTCGTGCGTCGAGGCCACAAAGAGGTGCTCGATGTAGTCCTCGTCCTTGAGATCCATGCCCATCACGCCGACGCCCCCACGCCGTTGCTCGCGGTAGGAGGTGACGGGTAGGCGCTTGATGTAGCCCGAGCGCGTGATCGCGATCACCATGTCCTCCTCCGCGATCATGTCCTCGAGCGAGAACTCGCCTTCGGCGGCGATGATCTCGGTGCGCCTGTCGTCCCCCTGGCCGTAGATCGACTTGATCTCGAGCAGCTCCTCGCGGATCAGCGCGTCGATCCGAGCCGGGTCGCCGAGGATCGCGCAAAGCTCGGCGATCCGCTCCTGGAGGTCGGCGTACTCGTCCTCGACGCGCTTGCGCTCGAGTCCCGTGAGGGCGCGGAGGCGCAGGTCGAGAATCGCCGTCGCCTGGATCTCGGAGAGCGAGAACTGCGACATCAGCTCCTCGCGCGCCGCATCGGTGTCGTCGGCGCCGCGGATCACTCGGATCACCTCGTCGAGGTTGTCG
>JAXIPI010000139.1:0-10581 GCA_045403015.1 Gaiellaceae bacterium
CGCCGGCGTTCATGAAGGCCGCGATCGCGCAGGGGATCGTCGAGAAGGTGAAGTGGGGCTCGTCGACTCCGATTGCGAATACGTTCATGGCCGGGCAGTTCCCGCAGTTCGACGGGCACCTCTGGATCAACAACGAGTTCAGCAATGTCGATCCGAAGGTCGGGCCGGACTCGGCGCTGATGTTCCAGATCCTGAAGCAGTACGCCCCGAAGATCGCCCCGCAGGCGTTCGCGCAGATGGGCTTCCTGGTCGGCAAGTTCTCGACCAACGCGCTGCTCAGCATCAAGGGGCCGATCACCGCGAAGTCGTACAACGACGCGGTCCGGAACCTGAAGAACCAGAAGACGGACATGCTTTGCAAGCCCTTCTACGTCGGCAAGCTCCCGTACCACATCCCCAACAACTGGGACATCACCGTCGATTACAAGCAGGGCGACGTGGTCGTGAAGGAGAGGTGCTTCGCGATCGCCGCTGTCGACAAGTCGATCGCCCAGACGCGGATCTGGGAGAAGAAGTTCAAGCTCAACACCGGCTAGGGAAGCGACAGACGTTGGATCACGGTGTTCGGGGGCTTCGGTGATTGACGTGCTCGCGTTCAGCGTGTTCGGCGTCGAGTGGCAGTTCATCAAGCCGTTCATCGTGATCGGCCTGGCGTTCGGAGGCGTGTACGCGCTCTCCGGCGTCGGGCTGGTCGTGCTGTACCGGGCCACCGGTGTGCTGAACCTCGCGTTCGGCGCAATCGGGGCCGCGGGCGCCCTGATCGCGTACTGGCTGATCAACCACACGAGCTCTCCCGAATGGCTCGCGTTCTCGGTCTGCGTCCTGTTCGGCGGGGTCGTCAACCTCCTCTACGGAATGGTTTTCGGCCCCGCCTTCGCGCGGCGCGACCCGCTCGTGAAGATGATGGGCACCCTCGGCCTGGCGCTGATCCTGCTCGGCGTGATGTCCTGGCTCGCGCCCGTGGGCGGCGCCTTCGCACGCTTCCTCCCTCTCCCGACCACGCAACACCGCTACGAGATCCTCGAGACGACCGTCAACCTGACCCAGATGATCTCGCTTGCTCTCGCGATCGTGATCACCGCCGCCGTCAGCATCTTCCTGCGGGTGACCAAGCTCGGCACCGCGATGCGGGCGCTCGCGAACGACCGCGGGATCACCGCCACCCTCGGCGTCCCGGTACGTCGCGTCGAGGCCGCCGCCTGGTTCGGCTCCGGGCTCGCCTGCGGGGCGGCCGGCCTGATCCTCCCCGACCTGCTCACCTCGCTCGACTACTCGGCCCTGACCTTCCTCGTCATCTCCTCGCTCGCAGCAGCCCTGATCGGCCGCCTCCGGTCGCTCTGGGCAACCATGTGCGGCGGCCTCGCCGTCGGCCTCGCCCAGTCGGTCCTCAGCCCCTATGCGTCGGTCTCCGCGTACCGCTCCGCCGCGCCGTTCGTGCTCGCGATCGCCGCGCTCCTGTATCTCTCCCGACGCCGGGTCGTCACCTTCGCGCGGGCGACCGCCTAGTGGAGGCACCGGCAGCGCCGCCGCTGGAGCGGCGGACAATCGCCAACGGCGGGGTCGCGCTCGTTCTTCTCGCGCTCGCGATCGGGGTCCTGCCGGAGATCCTGGGCTCGGACTGGATCACGACCTTCACCAGCGTCGCGATCTACTCGGTCGCAGCGCTGGGGTTCGGGATCCTCTACGGCCGTGTGGGGATGATCTCGCTCGGCCAGGTGGCGCTGCTGACAGTCGGCTGCTGGGTCGGCACCCGCCTCGCCTACGCGACCTCGCTCCCCTTCCCGCTGCTCCTGCTGGCGGCGGGAGGGATTACCTGCGCGATCGGGGTGCTCGTCGGCCTGCCGGCCCTGCGGCTTTCCGGTCTCTATCTGGCGCTGATCACGCTCATGTTCGCCGGCGCAACTACCGTCGCCCTGACGGCGATCGACTTCCCCAACGGCGGCGGCGGCTTCAAAGGAAGGTCGCTGACCGGCGAGCTCACCACCAGTACGCCGCCGGTGCGCCGGCCCTCCCTGGCCACGGCGGACACCGCCTACTACCGCTACACCGTCGTCGTCTCCGCGATCCTGTTCCTGCTCGTGCTGCTGCACGTCTCGGGCAAGCCGGGCCGCGCCTGGGCCTCGATCCGCGAAAGCGAACCGGCGGCGCTCGCAGCCGGGGTCAACATCACCCTCTACAAGCTCTGGGCCTTTGCGCTCGCCTCCTTCATCACCGGCGTCGCCGGCTGCCTCCTCGCAGCCCAGGTCGGCGTCCCACGAGCGATCACCTTCCAGACCCAGGACTCGCTCATCCTCGCCGCGACCGCCCTGATCGGCGGCATCTACAGCCTCTGGGGCGCGATCATCGCCGGCTGCTTCCAACAACTCGTACCGTTCCTCTTCCAGGCGCAATGGGGCTGGAACTCGAACCTGCTCCTGATCCTCTTCGGAGCCGGCCTGCTGCAGGTGCTGCTCACGGCACCCGGCGGGCTTGCGGATCAGCTGCCGAAGGATCTCGCCCGGCTCGGTCGGCTGGTCGCCGCCCGCGTGCGCGAGCAGGCGGCAGCGGAGAAGAAGGCGCCGTGATCGAAGTTCAGGACCTGACTGTGCGCTTCGCCGGCGTAACCCCGATCGACGACATCAGCGTCGTCTTCCCCGGCGGGACTTGCGGCCTGATCGGCCCCAACGGCGCCGGCAAGACAACCTTCCTCAACGTCCTCAGCGGCTTCGTCAAGCCGACGGCCGGCTCGATCTCCGCCCTCGGCGAGAACCTACTCGAGCTGGCCGACTACAAGCGCGCCCGCTGGGGACTCCGGCGAACGTTCCAGACAGAGATGGCAATCGAACGGCTCTCGGTCTTCGACAACATCGCCATGATCCACGAGCACTCCGGTGCTAAGCGCGCCTCGCGGCGGGCCGATGTGCTGGCCGCGATCGACTTCGTCGGGCTCGAAGCGCTACCGAAGACCAGGGTCGGAGCGCTCGGCGTGCAGGAGCGGCGGCTCGTGGAGGTCGCCCGCGCCGTGGTCGGAAATCCCCGCGTGGTCCTGCTCGACGAGCCCGCCGCCGGGCTTCCCGACGAGGAGACCGAGCGGCTCGGCGAGATGATCAAGAGGATCCCGGGTGAGTTCGGTGCGCTCGTGGTCCTCGTCGACCACGACATGAGCCTCGTCTCGGCGTGTTGCGAAACGACCGCTGTGCTCGACTTCGGCAAGCTGATTGCCTCCGGGCTGACCGCCGAGATCCTGCGGAACGGGCACGTGATGCGGGCCTACCTGGGGACGGAAGAGGAGCTGTGAGCGAGGGGCTCCGACTCGACGCACTTTCGGTTGCGCGCGGTGGACGTGCCGTCGTGCGAGATGTCTCGCTGGAGATCCCACCCGGCCAGGTGACAACGCTGCTGGGCGCCAACGGCGCCGGCAAGTCGTCGTTGGTTCTGGCAGTCGCAGGACTGCTGCGCCCGAGCGGAGGACGGGTTCTGCTCGGCGACCTCGACCTCACGGGCGGCCGGCCCGAGCGCGTGCGCACGGCCGGCGTCGCAGTCGTCCCTGAGGGACGGCGCCTTCTTCCCGGGCTGACGGTCCAGGACAACCTGCGCGTCGCGACCTATGCCCTCAGCCGCTCGGACGCGACCAGCGGGATCGACTACGCGCTCGAGCTCTTCCCGGAGCTCGAGAAACGGTGGACAAGCCTGGCCCGGCTGCTCTCCGGCGGCGAGCAGCAGATGGTCGTGCTCGCGCAGGCGCTCGTCTCGCAGCCCAGGATCCTGCTCGTCGACGAGCTCTCACTCGGACTCGCACCCGTCGTCGTCAAGCGGCTCGTCCCGACGCTGGAGGCCGCGGCCGCGAGCGGCGTCGGCGTCCTGCTGATCGAGCAGTTCGCACACGTCGCGCTCGGGCTCGCCGAGCACGCCTACGTTCTCGAAGGCGGCCGAATCCGCTACCACGGACCCGCGCAGCGGCTCAAGGACGAGCCCGAGCTCCTCCGCTCGGCCTATCTCCTCCGCGACATGAACGTCGAGATCGACGTCGACTAACTCTTAACCCCATGACTTGGACACCTGATCTCTTCGAAGGCAGCAAGGTGCTCGTCGCCGGAGGGACGTCGGGCATCGGCGCAGCCACTGCCTCCCGCTTCGCAGAGCTCGGCGCGGAGGTCCTGGCAGTCGGCCTGCCTGCACGAGACGTGGAGGGCGGGCCGACCGACGATGTGCGGGTGTGGGAGGCCGACCTCACTGATGCCGGCGTCGCGGAGTCCGTGATCGCTTCCCTTTCGACCCTGGACGTGCTGATCGTGTGTGCGGGCATCAGCCGGGACCGCGAGGAGTACGAGCTCGCCACGTTCGAGCGCGTGCTCGACGTGAACCTGGTCTCCGGCATGCGGTTGTGCGAGCTCGCCCGCCCCCTGTTGAGGGCCGCGACGGGCAGCGTCGCGTTGACCAGCTCGATGTACTCGGTGTTCGGCGCCGCTGATCGCCCGGCGTACGGAGCCAGCAAGGGCGCGGTCAACCAGCTCACCAAGTCGCTCGCGGTCGAGTACGCGACCGACGGCATCCGGGTCAACGCCGTGGCGCCCGGCTGGATCGAGACCCCACTCTCAGCAGCTCTCAGAGCCGATGCGACAGCGAACCGAACAGTCTTGGCGCGAATCCCCCTCGGTCGGTGGGGGTTGACCCCCGAGGTTGCCGACACGTTTGTCTTCTTGGCGTCGCCAGCGGCTCGGTACGTGACCGGAGCGGTGTTGCCGGTCGATGGCGGCTACCTCTGCGTGTGATGTGCCGTCCACAATGAGGGGACAAGCAGCCGGCCTCCCCTATCTGCCCGACGGGAGGGCCATCGGGCAGTTAGGGGAACCGACGCGCGGTGAGCAAGTCCGCCCTAGGCGACTACTTCGCGACGTCCGACCGTGCGGCGTCGACAACGGCAGCTCGCCCGTCAGCCGGCAACACGTAGCCTTCTGCAACTAGCGGATACATGGCCCTTACCACCTTCGCAACGTAGCGGCCGTGAGTGCCGTACATCGCCTTCAGCTCCTCCTTGGTGTAGTAGCGGTGCCAGCCAGACACGTTGCAGGGGAAGAGGGTCCCGTTGAGCGCCCCCTGATCCGCGATCGGCACGACGAACTGTGGGAGACGGATCCCGCCCTCCGCCTTGCCTTCCGCATCACGAACGACAGTGCCTGCCGGGGTAGTCACGAAGCTTCGCGAAGGGGCGGCGGGCGTCCCCCTCCTCTGTACCAGTTGCGGACAGAATCGATTGCCTTGTTGTAGACCAGGTCGACGTCCACCGTGGTGAAGGGCGGAAGCTTGAGACAGGCGGGGCCGTTGGGAATGAGGGGGCTGGTGTTGATCCACGCGAAGAACGTTTTTGGCACCCCGTTGAACTGCGTAATCGCCATATCGCGCGCCGAGATCGCCTCGATGTACTGCGCGCCGTACAGCGACGCGTGCGTCGAGCCTGCGACGTCCCACTTGCGTGTGTACTCCGATGTCGTCCACGCAGCGCCCCCGACGGAGCCCCCGAGTCCTTCGGAGTTGACGCTGATCGCCGGAACGGCCAGGTCGGATCGGAGCTGGCCCGACCGGTCCCAGAACGCGATTCCGCCAAAGAGGTTGTGCAGCGGCTGGATCGTGTTGTAGTAAATGGCCAGCCGACCGGCCGACTGGGACTGACCGATGGCGATCGCGTCCTTCCCGCGCAGGCCTGGCATCGGCGCGGCCTGGCCCCCAGCGTTGTTCATGAGTGCTTGGGTGATCTGCGCGAAGATGTCGTAGGAGAGCGGGTCCCCGGTGCACAGCGATGTGCCGCTGGGAACGGGCGTGCCGAGGGGATTGCACTTGTTCGCATCCACCGAGAGTCCGGCGTAGCGTGCAGGGCTCCATGTCTTGAGCCGCTCGACGCCGACGCGCTGCGCAGAAACGACGGCGACCGCATAACCCTCACGCAGGAGGTACTCCCAGGCCTCGGCCGCGGCGAACTCGAAGTCGACACCGATTGTGACGTTGGTCCACTCGACGGCCAACGTCCCGTTGAACTTGTTCCGCTTCGGGTATCGCACCATCACCCGCGTGCGGTACGGATTGCCGCCGTCGAGGACGGTGGCGGTCGTGAACGTGTTGGCGGCCGCTCCCGTGTACCGGTTGGCTTGGCCTGCGGCGTAGAACTCGCGCGCGGTGTAGCCGGCAGCCGCCAGGTCAACCGCCGTCGCCGACATCGGGGACGTCCCAGGAACGTTGATCTCCGTCAGTGTTGCGGCGGGCACAGTGACGGCATTTGATGCCTGCGCGGTCACCGCGGGTGCCGAGACCAAGGCCCCGGCGAGAGCGGCCAGTGGCAGCAACAGGGCAGCCCTGCGAACACTCACCCCTGAAAGCTTCTTGTGCGGTGTGGACATTTTGATCCTCTCCCTGTGCGCGGAAACTCCATAGGCTTGACGCGGGCTCGCCACTCGGCGAGTGTCCCGCGTCGGGACTGGGATTCTGAGGCGGGCGGAAGGGTGCGCCTGCGTTGCACCTAAGGACGTGCGCTGCCGATCAAGAGCCGTGCGTTGTGCAACAAGGAGATGCGCGGTGTGACGGTCAGAGGACCCGGTGATTCGATCCAATCTCAGTCATTGCTCTCCGCCGAGAACGTCGTAGCGCAGCAGGATGACACCGCCGGTCGCGTAGTTAGGGACATCGGCGGCGACGGCCTCACCCGCCGGTGAGGCGAGCGCTGCGTCGAGCGCTTGAGCATCGTCGAAATCGCCTGCGAAAGTGCAAAAGTACGGCGGCTCCCCGCCGGCGACCGCTGCCAGCTCGAACCCGTAGCCGTAGCCGCGCAGCCCGGGCAACTTCTCGACCAGCGGCAGGTGCGTGCTTTCGAAATGCGCGCGGAAGGCGTCTGGGTCGGAAGGTTGCGGGTAGAGCGTGAGAAGACGGTGCATCATTACCCCCGGGTCCCCGCGGCCGCCTGGCGCATCTCGAGGAACGCGCGCGTGCGCTCGGCGGTGCCGAGCACGTCGACCTGCTTGTCAGGATGGTTGAAGTTGGTCGTAAATTCGTCGCACAGCGCCTTGTCACTCGCCATCGCGCCGATGAACTCGAGCACGTGCGGCGGTGGGTTGAGCATCAGACTCGTCCATTCGGCGACGCTGATGACGAACTCTTCGCGCCGTCGAGCCACGCGCTCACAGAAGCGTTCGTCGTACACGTGATCTGCGAGGATCGCTTCGCCGATCGTCCAGGCGGAGTACGACGCCGAATTGGCGCCCTGTCCCATCAGGGGGTCGACCACGACGTGGCAATCGCCAACGGCGAGCGCACACCGCCCGCTGTCCAGGCGCGCGTAGTCCCGGCGGACGATCGGAGTGAGCGCGCCCTGCAGGAGGTCACGCGGGGACCACAGCCCGAACTCGGTGGGATCGACGCGTTCGAACGCCATCGGGAAGTGCCGACGGAGCTTCTCGAGCACAATCCGGTCGTAGGCGGCCGGGTCCTCGTCGCATTGGACTTCAGCGAGCTCTTCTACGTCGCCACCTGGGATGGCCTCGAAGAGCAACGCTGTCGCGAACCCGTCGTGCGAGTAGATGGGCAACTCGAGGAGCTCGCCGTGGCCCGGCGAAAAGTGGATGTTGACGCCCTTCGGTTGCGAGTAGGTGATGCCGTTGTAGATCCCGGCCGACAGCCGGCGCTGCGGTCGGTCGTAAGGGGATTTGTCGTCACGCCGCGGGAACAGCTCTCCGATCCCTCCCCGCCCGACGGCAATCACCATGAGATCGTGCCGGGATGACTCGCGGTTGACCTCCTCGACGCCAACCGTGTGCATGGGCACCAGCTCGCCGCCGCGCTCCTGGAAATCCTCCATTACGCGAGGGAGGTACAGCCGGTAGTCGATGACCGATGACGGATCGGTGAAGTCGCCGCGGAATCGCACTTCCTCCTCGCCCAGGATGCAGTGGTGGTGACAGACATAGCCATATTCGGCCGCATCCCAGTGATGGACGCCCAACACCCGCTCCCGCTCGAGCGTGTGATGGTGGTGGCCAACGGTGTTCAGCAGCCGACCCCGCCGGATCTCGTCCGGCTCCTGCTGGGCGTACATCGTCACCGGAACGTCGTTCGCCAGCAGAAACAGGCCGAGGTGCAGTCCGGACACACCGGAGCCCACGATCCCGATGCTCGACTCCATCGCTGCCTCCTCTCCACTGCGCCTTCGAGCGAGGCGGGCAGAAGGCTGCGCGCGTCGCCAAAGACTGGGCGGGCTCGGAGTCTTGCCCAGCGCAGGCCCTCCGCGCTTGGATGCGCGTGCACACCGATTGTGTGGGAGTGCACGCTGCGAGCACGTGTGGCTGAAGTCACCGACGCTGCGGGAAGCGACGACCCTCGCACGTCAAGCCGCGCCGCAACCGGTCGATCACAAAGGAAGATGCTCGACGGAGCTCTTACACAGCGGGTGGTGAAATGCTGACCAGTACCTTCGACTGGCTCGCCGCTCTTGCCCACGCCTCCGATGACGCAATCATCGGAAGCCGGCTTGACCGGACGATCACGTACTGGAATGCGAGCGCGACCCGTCTCTATGGCTACACGGAAGCGGAGATGATTGGCAACCCCATCTCACGCCTCCTCGACGACAAAGACGAGCTCGACATGATTCTCGCGCGGCTTGTCGCGGGGGAAGTAATCCATCTGCACGACGCAGAACGGATCCACAAGGATGGAACCCGAGTTCATGTCGACATCACAAATTCGCCTATCCGCCTAGCCGACGGCACGATCGTCGGCGCAGCCACAGTTGCTCGAGACGCCACCCAACGGCTGGCGACAGAGCGCGAGCGCGATGTGTTGCGTGGTGAGCTTGAGCACGCCAAACGCACTGAGACGCTCGGCATAGTCGCTGGAGGCGTGGCGCACGACTTCAACAACCTCATGACGGCAGTCCTCGGTAACGCCACGCTCCTCAAGGAATCTTCGCTGGGGCAGGAGGAGCGAAGCATGCTTCGAGAGATCGAGATTTCCGCGCAGAAAGCTGCCCAGCTGACCCAACGTCTCTTGGACTATGCGGGCAAGACTAGACAGGTCTTGACGCCAGTCGACTTGGCTGCCGCAACGCGGGGGGCGATAGAGCGGCGTGGCTCCGATCCACGGATCTGCTTTGAATCCAAGCCGGCTGACGACGTGGACGAGATAAGAGTGCTCGCAGATCCACAGCAACTAGAGAGAGCGATCGCGTGCATCCTCACCAATGCACTCGAGGCCAGCAGCGAACGCGGGACGGTCACCATCAGCATTCGTCACTGCCGCGTCGACGCCGACCGAGCTGCCATTTGCGCGCTCGGCAGCGATCTCGGACCTGGCCACTACGGAATCGTTGAGGTGACTGACACCGGGGAAGGAATGGATGAGGAGACCCAAGAGCGAATTTTTGACCCATTCTTTTCGACGAAGTTCCAAGGGCGTGGCCTAGAACTAGCCGCGGTGTCCGGGATCATCAAGGCGAGTGGCGGCGGAATCGTCCTCGAGAGCAGTCCGGGATCTGGCACGCGGATTGCGTTGCTCTTTCCCATGGCCGATGCAGACGACTAGCAGCGCCCGCGGGTTTACGCCCGATTCGAGTCGTTGAGCCTACTCGGAGCCCGTCGCTCGACTTAGAGGACCTGGCTACCTGGAGCCGCGGCCCGGTCCGGGCACGAACTCGACCTCTTCGAGGCGAAGATGGTCACTGCGCTTCGGGACGAGCGCGGCGATCACGGGCTTCTTGTCGCTCTTTGTGCGCGCGAGCAGCGGCGGTTTCTCACTGCAGTAGTCGTCGCCCCATTGCCGCAGGCCGACGAGCGCGACGTGAAGGTCGCGGCCCTTTGCGGTCAGTTGGTACTCGTACCGCTTCGGCCGTTCTTGGTAGGGAACCCGCTCGAGGATTCCTTCGTCGACCAGCCAGCGAAGACGGTCGGCGAGAACCTTCCGCGCGATTCCGAGATTTCGCTGGAACTCGTCGAATCGACGCAGTCCCAGCAGAGCGTCCCGAACGATCAGCAGCGTCCATCGCTCGCCGACTATCTCGAGGGCGCGTGCGATCGAACAGTCCTGGCCTTCGTAGGTGCGCTTGAGCATGCATTCCAGAGTATCAGGTCAGTCTTGTGAAGGAACTGACCACCTGGTATAGTCGGTTTCTTCAAGGAACCGACTCAGGAGAGATCATGACCGCAGGCGCTACACATAGGGAGCAAGAAGCGCGAGTCGGCGTGGTGACGTCGTACAAGACCGCACCGACGCGCACCATCACCGCCGGTGGGACGACCTACGCGTACCGGGAGCTAGGCCCGAAGGGCGGCATTCCCGTCGTGTTCTTCGTGCACCTGGCTGCGACGCTGGACAACTGGGATCCCCGCATCATCGACCCGATCGCGACGAACCGGCACGTCATCGCCTTCGACAACAAGGGGGTTGGCGCGTCCACCGGGCAGGTACCCGACAGTGTCGAGGCGATGGCCGACGACGCCTACACGTTCATCAAAGCTCTCGGGTTGGAGAAGATCGACATCTTCTCTTTCTCCCTCGGTGGCTTCATCGCCCAGGCCCTCGTCGTCAAGCACCCCGAGCTCGTCCGCAAGCTTGTCCTCACGG
>JAXIPI010000400.1:0-7646 GCA_045403015.1 Gaiellaceae bacterium
GCGCGACCTCGACACCGACGCCGATGCGCTCGCATTCGACCGCGCGCCGGAGGAGTACCGCTGCGCGCCGCTGATCCAGCTGCGGCTCGTGCCCGACTGGGCGCGCACAATCGCCCGGCACGTGCTCTACGAGACCGCGGATGCGATCCGGATCGAGCGGCTGAAGGAGCATGAGGACGAAGAGCTGGCCGGGATCGCGGCGAAGATCGAGCGCGAGGAGGTCTACCACCGCCTGCACGCCGAGATGTGGCTCGAGCGGCTGCGCGAGGAGCAGCGCTACCGGGACGCGGCCGACGAGCTCTGGCCGTACGCGCTCGGCGTGCTCGAGCCGGAGCTACGGCCGCTGCTCGCGGAGCGCATGGGACGTCCGGAGGTCGAGGCGATCGAGCGTTCCGCGCCCGGCGCGGAGTTCGCCGAGCTGTGGAACGAGATGACGATCGTGCGCCGATCGGCGCCCGTGGGTGCGCAATGGTGACCGCCCAGCCTGTAACCGTCCAGCGCGTCTGGGAGGCGCTCGCCCGGATTCCCGATCCGGAGATCCCGGTCATCTCGCTCGTCGACCTCGGCGTCGTCAAGACGGTCGCGGTCGACGGCGAACAGGTCCGCATCGGCTTCACACCCACCTTCATGGGCTGCCCGGCACTGGACGCGATGCGCCGGCAGATGGAGGAAGCGGTGACCGCGATGGGAGGCGAGCCGCAGGTCGACGTCCTGCTCGACGACTCGTGGTCGAGCGACAAGATCACTCCTGCCGGCCGCGAGAAGCTGCGCGAGGCCGGGTTCGCGCCGCCGGCGGCACGAGCCAAGGACGCGCCCACGTTGCTCCAGCTGCAGAAGGCTGTGCACCGCTGCCCCTACTGCAACTCGACGGAGACGCGCCTCGAGAACATTTTCGGCCCGACCCCGTGCCGCTCGCTGCGCTACTGCGACAGCTGCCGGCAGCCGTTCGAGCAGTTCAAGACGCTCTAAGAACAGCTACCGGCGGGGTCGAGCGAAGACGATGATGCCGTCTGACCAGTACGGCCAGCGCTGACCGAACCACGTCGTCAGCGACCGCAACACGTTGAGCGCGAAGGCGAGCGACCCGGATCCGCGCGCGCCGCGCGGGTTCTGGTAGAAGGCGATCCGATCGACCCGCCAGCCGGAGCGTTCGAGCAACACTCTGACCGTGCTCGGGCTGTGCCACGCGGTGTGGTCAGGGTGGATCAGCTCGTTGCCGGAGAACGGCGTGAGAAAGTTCTGCCACCGGTAGGCGTTCGGCGTCGTCAGGACAAGGCAAGAGTCGGGGGCGGCAAGATCGAGCATCGCCTCGAGGAACGGGCCGGGGGCGTCCAGGTGCTCGATGACCTCACCGGCGACGATCGTCTCGAAGCGGCCGATCGACAGGCCGGCGACGCGCTCCCGATCTTGCGCGTCAATCGCGTAGGCCTCGAAGCCGAGCTCGCGTGCCTCCTCCACACCTGCAGCATCGACGTCGAGCCCGACCAGCTCGCGTGCGACAGTGGCAATTCGGTCGTGAAGCCAGAGCCCTTCCGACCTCTTGGCAGCCATCTGATGCTCGTCCACGAAGCCGAGATGGACGACACGACGACCGTCACAGGCTTCGAGAATCGCCGCTTCGCGTAGGAGTGGCGATTCGGAGGGAAGGGGTTGGAGCCAGTCGAGGGCGCCGTCGCCGAGTGCGCGCCGAAGTCCGCTGGTGAGAAAAGCACGCATCCCGGCGCCGGTAGGGCGGCCTAGGGTTCGAGCCGCTCGACCACGACGACCGGGATCTCGCGCTCGGTGCGGGTCGCGTACGTGTCGTAGTCCGGCCAGATCTCGGCCATCTGCCGCCAGAGCCGCTCCCGCTCGTCGCCCTCGGCGGTGCGGGCGCGCCCGCGGAAGCGGTCGCCCTTCACCTGCAGCTCGACCTCCGGCTCCTTCGCGAGGTTGCGGTACCAGCCGGGATGCGCGGGAGCACCGCCCTGCGAGGCGACGAGGACGAAGTCGTCGCCGTCGCGGCCAAAGATGAGCGGCGTCGTCGTCGGGTCGCCGGTCCGACGGCCGGTCGTCGTGAGGAGGAGCGTGGGCGCGCCGTTCCAGATGTAGCCGACCTCACCGTCGGTCTCCCGGTAGCGGCGGACGTGCTCCTGGCCAAACAGCGAGCGGTCGATCACCAGCGGAGCGTAGCGCCTCCGCTCAGGGCTTCCACCCGATCGTCCACGTGCCGCTCGCGTTGACCGCGAACGCGTGGACACCGGGGCCCATGTGGCGCTTCCCACGCTTGGCCGCGGAGCTAACCCTGAGAGTCCACAGGCCGCTGTCGATGCTGAAGAGCCCGCCGGTGTTCGTCCAGATGAGGCTGGTGCCGCGCTTGGTGGTGAAGGGCGGCAGCTCACGACTGCCGTTGCCGCGGAAGCCGATGAGCCCGCCGCCGAGAGACCGCGGGCGCTCGACCCCGGCGACGATCCGGATCGTCCAGGCCGCCCAGGCCTTCAGCGTCAGGCGGTAGGTGCCGGGCTCCAGATACGTCGCGCCGCTGGCAGCCTGCGAGCTGATCGAGCCGCCGAGCGCAGTGTCGGTGGCGACGAGGAACGCCGGGCCGCTGCTCGTCCAGCGGAGGGTCGAGGGCACCGTAACCGTAATCGGTGGCAGCGTCCGGGCTCCGGCGCCGCCCGAGAACACCCGAGCCTCACTTGCCGTTGAAGGCGCTCGCGGTGTGGCGCTCGCGGAGCCGAGTCCGACAGAGGCGCAAGCGATGAGAACCAGCGCGAACCGAATCATGGAACCCCCCGGGGCAACGACGGCAGGTTTCGTACCGACTCATGGTCCGCGCGAGATGGACAGCCGTCTATCCCCCACAAGGGCACAATGCTCACATGGCGATCGCAGGCGCAGGAACGGCGAACCAACCGCCTCCGCTCGAGGATTACAACCTCTTCCGAGCCGACACCGCGCTGGTCGAGGGCCTCCGGCGTGAAGGTGGCGCTCCCTGGGAGGACCAGGTGGCCGCGTTCGGGGAGGCTCTCGGCGGCGAGCCGCTCGAGTGGGGCAGGCTCGCGAACGAGCACCCGCCGAAGCTCCTGACGCACGACCGGTACGGCGAGCGGATCGACGAGATCGAGTTCCATCCGGCGTGGGACTCCTTGCTCCGGCTCGGCCTGGAGGCACGAGTGCAGTCACTCCCGTGGGTCGACGAGCGGCCCGGTGCGCACGTCGCGCGGGCGGCGCTCTTCATGCTGCTCGCGCAGGTCGAGGCAGGCGTCGGCTGCCCGCTCTCGATGACGTTCGCCGCCGTGCCGGCGCTGCGGTCGCAGCCCGATCTGGCGGAGGAGTGGATCCCGCGTCTGACGAGCGGCGACGCGCTCTGCGGGATGGCGATGACCGAACGCCAGGGTGGCTCCGACGTCCGCGCCAACGAGACGACCGCTCGTCCCGACGGAGACGCCTGGTCACTCGACGGCCACAAATGGTTCTGCTCGGCGCCCATGTCGAAGGCCTTCCTCGTGCTCGCCCAGGCGCCGGCCGGACTCTCCTGCTTCCTCGTCGAGCGCCCGCAAGCGGGCTTCCGGATCGAACGGCTGAAGGACAAGCTCGGCAACCGGTCCAATGCCTCGGCCGAGATCGCCCTCGACGGCGCCGCAGCGCAGCTCGTCGGCGCCGAAGGCCGCGGCCTCCACACGATCCTCGAGATGGTCAACCACACGCGGCTCGACTGCGTGCTCGGCTCCACGGCGTTGATGCGACGCGCAGTCGCCGAGGCAACGCACCACGCGGCGCATCGATCCGCGTTCGGCCGCTTGCTCGTCGAGCAGCCGCTGATGCGGAACGTGCTCGCCGACCTGTGCGTCGAATCGGAGGCTGCGACAGTCACGGCGCTTCGCCTGGCGCGCGCCTTCGACGAGGCGGACGCGCCGTTCCGGCGCCTCGCGACCGCCGTCGCCAAGTTCTGGATCTGCAAGCGGACACCGCCACTCGTCGCTGAAGCGCTCGAGTGCCTGGGCGGCAACGGCTTCGTCGAGGAGTCGCAGCTGCCGCGCCTCTTCCGTGAGAGCCCGCTCAACTCGATCTGGGAAGGATCCGGGAATGTGAATGCGCTCGACGTCCTGCGCGCGCTCGCACGCGAGCCCGAAAGCGCCGACGCATTCCTCGCCGAGGTGCGACTCGCCGAAGGCGCAGACGCGCGACTGGACGCGACGATCGTGCGGCTCGAGCACGAGCTCGCAGAGCCGGAAGAGGAAGGCGCGCGGCGGCTGCTGGAGCAGCTGGCGGTCTCGCTCCAGGGCTCGCTGCTCGTCCGCCACGGCGCGCCTGAGATCGCGGACGCGTTCTGCGCTTCGCGGCTCGACCGGCCGGGAGGGGTCTTCGGCACCCTTCCGTCCTCGCTCGACCTCGGAGCGATCGTCGAACGCCACCGGCCGAGCGTCTGAAGGATTGCCGGCTGTGGCACCGGGGTACAGTCCGGTCGTGGCCGTCGAGATCCAGTACTGCCCCGTCTGAGGTGGCTACGACCGCCGGGCCGCGAGTCTCGCGGCCGTGCTGAACGCGAACGGAATTCCCGCCACGATCGCCGAAGGGCTCAAGAGCCAGTTCGACGTGGTCGCCGGCGGTGAGCTCGTGTTCTCGAAGCAGCAGAGGGGCCGCTTCCCCGAGGAAGACGAGATTCTCGACCTCGTGAGATGAGCACCGAGGTCGATGTCGAGCAGCTCGAGTCGACCAAGGGCGAGAAGCTGCTCGCGCTCGTGCTCGCGATCTTCCTCCTGATCGGCGGCGTGTGGGCCTACCAGGAAATCGACGACACGGTGCGGGACGCGATACCGCTGCGCGACGCGTCGACGGCCGAGCGACAGGCGATCCGCACGTTCGACCAAGCCCAGCAGCGCCGCGCCCGCGCGACCGAGATGGTGCGCCGGACGCGGGACGAGCTCGAGCTGCGACGCGAGGCATATCGCACGGCACTCGACGCGGGCGACCCGGCAGGAGCGCTTCGCGCTCAGTATCGGGCCGCCGGCGCCGCCTTCGAGCAGACGCGCGCAACCCAACGGGCGGCAGCGCGCGCTGAAGCCGCCGCACGGCCCGCGGCGAGCGCTGCACAGGAACGCCTGAGCCGCGACGTCGAGAAGCGGCGCGACCGGCAGGAGCTCGTTGTCTTTCTCTTGCGTACGGGAGCAGCGGTCCTGTTCGTCCTCGCCGGATACCTGCTGCTCACCCGGCTGCGCGAAAAGGGCTCCCGCTGGTTCCCCCTCTCGCTCTCCGTCGTGCTCTTCGCGACTGCCTTCGCGTTCGTCGTCGCCGCCGACTACCTGACCGATTACTTCGACCCGTTCGACGCCGGGATCCTATTGCTCTCGCTGATCGGCGCCGCAGCGACGGTCGTCGCGTTCTGGCTGCTACAGCGGTATCTGGCTCGTCGCCTGCCGTTGCGGCGCGTGCGGCGACAGCAATGCCCGTACTGCGGGTTCCCCGTCGGAGACAATCCGCGCTGTGAGGGTTGCGGTCGCGAGGTGCGGGCGGCGTGCGCGCACTGTGCAGCGCCCCGTCGGATCGGCGCGCCGTTCTGCGGCGCGTGCGGGCAGGCCTAGCTGCCGCTGAACCGCGGCGGCCGCTTCTCGAGAAACGCCGTCACACCTTCTCTGAAGTCGGCGGTTCCGGTCGCTTCCTGCTGGAGCTCGGCTTCCAGCTCGAGCTGTGCTTCGAGGGACGCTGTGTAGGCGTGGTCGAACAACCTCTTCGTCAGTCCGACGCCACGCGTGGGGAGCGCGGCGTACGTCTCCGCGACCTGGGCCGCGCGCGCGGCGAACTGGTCGGCCTCGGTCACCTCGGAGACGAGCCCCCAGGCATGCGCCTCGGACGCTGTCAGCCTCCTGTTGGACGTCATCCACTCGAATGCGCGGGCGAAGCCGAGCAGTCGGTGGATGAACCACGAGCCGCCCGAGTCGGGGACGAGGCCGATCCCGATGAAGCCGGGGACGAACGTCGCAACGTCGGCGGCGATCCGGATGTCGCAGGCGGCAGCGAGCGAGAGGCCCGCGCCGGCGCACGGCCCATTGACCGCCGCGATCACCGGCTTCTCGAGCCCGCGGATCAGGCGGATGTTCGGGTGATACGTCTCCTCGAGCCGCTCGCGGATCGAGCCCGCGACCTCCTGGAACTCCTTCAGGTCCTGCCCGGCACAGAAGCCGCGGCCCGCACCTGTGATCACCACCGCCCGGATGTCCGGATCGGCCGCCTCCTCGAGCGCGGCTCGCAGCGCCGCATGCAGCGCGGCGTTGAACGCATTGAAGACCTCGGGCCGGTTCAGGGTGATCGTGAGGACCGCACCTTCACGCGACGTCAGCACCTCGCTCATGCGCCGAGCCTAACCTTTGCGGTCGAGGAAGCGCTTGATCGCGTCCTGCGCCTCGTCTCCGTGCATCGACAAGGCCAGCCAGTCGCGGGCGTGACCGACGGTCTCGTGCCACGAGATGTCACGCCACCAGTTCAGCTGCTGCTTCGCGTAGCGCGTCGTCTCGGGAAGCTTGCTCGAGAGCTTCTCGACCAGCTCGTCCACCTTCGCGTCCAGCTCGGCGGCCGGCACGGTCCAGTTGACGAGACCCCACTCGGCCGCTTGGGGCCCTGAAACCTCGTCGCAGAGCAGGATCATCTCTCGCGCCCGGCGGTCGCCGACCATGATCGGCAGCCACTGGGTCGCGCCTCCGGCGGGCACGGAGCCGTGCTCGAGCCCGACGTGGCGGATGAAGGCGCCGTCGACCATCACGGCGAGGTCGCACGCCATCTGCAGCTCGTTCCCGCCGCCGACGGCGATTCCGTTCACGCGCGCGACGGTCGGCTTGCCGATCTCCCGCAGCCGGTTGTGCATGTCCATGAACGCGCCGAACCACTTCCAGTACTCCTTCGAGTTGCCGAGCAGATCCTCGCCCCAGGCGCGCAGGTCGGCGCCCACGCAGAAAGCCCGGCCGGCGCCGGTGACGACGACGACCCGGATCTCGTCGTCCCAGGAAGCGTCCTCGAAGGCTCGCGCCAGCTCGCGCAACATCCGGAAGTCGAACGCATTCAGCACCTCCGGCCGGTTGAGGGTCACGGTGGCGCGCGGCGGTGCCTTCTCGTAGACGATCCGCTCGAAGCCGAGCTCCTCCGGTGAGAGCGGGCGAGGCTCGTCGGGCTCGGTCACGCGACCTCGGTGAAGGTGACCGAGAACGGGATGCCCATCTCCATCGCGTCCTTGCCGCTCGCTGCGAACTCTTCCGTCCTGACGGCCGTCTTGAACGCGTCCATGTCGTCCCACTCGAACTCGGCGTAGTACCCGAACGCCGGCTCGCCCAACGGCGCGCCGAACGCCTTCCCGTGCCGGAACGCGTTGCAGTCAACCTTGGTGACGAACTCCTCGACATGCCGGGCGTAGCGCTCTGGGTCGGGCTCGCCCTGATACTGGATCACCGCTCGCACCATCTGTACTCCTCTCGTTGGGACCGCGGGAGCGTATAGCTTCGTCCGACATGGGAGGAGGGACCGCCGCCGCCGCATCACTTGCCCTGGTGGCCGGCCTCGCCGGCTCGATCCAGGTCGCGGTGATGGGCCGGTTCGGGGAGCGGATCGGCTCCTTCGAGGCGCTCGCGGCCAACCTGATCTTCTCCGCGATCCTTGCGACCGGCGTGCTCCTCGTCCTG
>JAXIPI010000251.1:0-4347 GCA_045403015.1 Gaiellaceae bacterium
GACAAGATCAAGCAGTTCGCGGCCGGCGGCCTCGGCACGCTGCCGATCTGCATGGCCAAGACGCACCTCTCGCTTTCGCACGACCCCTCGCTGACGAACGCGCCGACCGGCTTCGAGGTCACCGTGCGGGACGTCCGTGCCTACACCGGCGCCGGCTGGCTCGTCGCCCTCTGCGGAACGATGCAGACGATGCCCGGCCTGAGCGCCAACCCGGCCGCCTTCAACGTCGACATCGACGAGGACGGCCGCACCGTTGGCCTCTTCTAGCTTTCTCGGCGGCGGACTGAAGGAGTTCCTCGACGCGGTCCCCGCCCGGACACCCGCGCCGGGGGGTGGTGCCGTCGCGGCGATCGTGGCCTCGCTGGCCGCCGGCCTCACGGCGATGGCGGCGCGCTTCGCGTCCGACGAGTGGAAGCGCCGCGCCGAGGTCGTCGGCCGGGCGGAGGAGCTGCGGGCCTGCGTCGAACCGCTGGCCGATGCGGACGCCGAGGCCTACGGCGCCTTCATGGCCGCACGCACGGACGAGAATGTCGAGCGGATCATCGCGATCCCGTTCGAGCTCGCCGAGGTCGCGGCCGAGATCGCGGAGCTGGCGGCGTTGGTCGCGGCCGAAGGCAATCCCAACGTGACGGGGGACGCGGCCGCCGGGGCGGATCTCGCCGCGGCCGCGACGTCGATCGGAGCCCGACTCGTTCGGATCAATGCCTTGCCCGGCGACGAGCGCGTCGACGCGGCGCGTGCGCTGGCGGAGAGGGCGGCGAAGGCGGCCACGGACGCAACGTTCTCCTAGCAAAAAGATCCCGCGCCGGCCCGGTCGAAACCGGGCCGGCGCACGGGAAGCATCACCTAGACGGCGACGACGTTGAACGCCTCGGGGCCTTTCTGGCCCTCGCGAGACTCGTACTCGACCTTCGCACCCTCGGAAAGGGACTTGAAGCCCTCGCCGCCGATGCCGGTGTGGTGGACGAAGAGATCCTTACCGCCGTCCTCCGGTGCGATGAAGCCGAAGCCCTTCGCATCGTCAAACCACTTGACTGTTCCTGTTGCCATGGAAATACACCTCCTTACCATCTAACTCACGAACGGTAAGAGAGGTGTTTTGGCACCGCAGGTACGCGCTCTAAAGAACTTACGCCGCGAAGTCTAGCCAGAATTTCCGTTTGTGCGTGCCATCCAGACAACTGGGCCGACCAGGTCGGCCGAAGGGCTGATCAGCGGTTGTCCGCACCGACGAGTTCGAGCAGCCGTGCGGCGTAGGCGGGGGCTGTCGGTGCGTCCTCGTGCTGGAAGTACGCGAAGATCTCGAGTCCCTGCTCGAGCAGTGGCGCGATCGTCGCCGCGATCGCCGCGAGCTGCTCCTCGGAGTACGGCGGCTCGCGAAAGCGGAGATACCGGAACGGCGCGTCGGCGTCGCGGTCGCCGACCCGGACGGCCGGTGCGACGTCGGCGCCGGCCCAGCTCTCGTCCCTCAGGTCGAGCGCCAGCCGAAGGTCGGTGGAGCCGAGCAGGAGGGCGAGCAGGCCGTCGTCGCGCGGGCTCTCGACGACGACGCGGACCGGGCCGAGCCTGTCGCCGAGCATCCGGACGCGCTCTTCGAATGTGCCGAAGGATCGCAGCGCCTGCGGTGAGGCTTTCACCGCAAAGCGGAACCCGTCCGGGGTCGCCGCGGCCCAGCGCGCGAACTGCTCCTCCGAGGGAAGCCGGTACCCGGTCGAGTTCAGCTCGACGGACGGAAACCGCTGGGAGTAGTAGGCGAGGAAGTCCTCGTTTGCCGTCCCCTCCGGGTAGAAGGCCGGTCGCCAGGACGGATAGGACCAGCCCGAAGTGCCGATCAGAGCGGTAATCACTACCGTCCGGGGACCGCGGTAGCCTCGACAGCCGTGGCAATCACCACCGAAGTGATACCCGACGCCTCAATTCCCGTTCTCGACCACGGCTTCGTCCGTCTCGACGCGGCGATGGCAGACGATCTCTCGGTCGTCAACGCTGCACGGGTCAGCTTCGCGCGCCGGCGCGAGGAGGTTGACGACGCGGACGCGGGGCTGATCCGGTTCCTGATGCGCGACCGCCACGGATGCTACGACGACGCAACCGAGGTTCTCACCGGGGAGGGGTGGAAGCGCTGGCCGGACGTCACCGGCGAAGAGCTCTTCGCGACAAGGTCGGTGCATGGACGGCTCGAATACCAGCCGGCGCTGCGGCTTGTTCGCAAGGACTACAACGGTCACATGATCGGGTTCAAAGGTATGAGCCTCGATCTGCTTGTGACTCCCGACCATCGAGTTCTCACCGCAGGCATGACGACGCGCGAAGGGCGAACCTCGCCGCGGTTTCACCTACAGCCGGCGCACGCAGTGCTTTGGCGGCCACACCGTCACCTGACAACGGCGGCATGGAGCGGCACGCCCGTGAAGGAGTTGCGTTTCGATCGCACAGCCTTCCCGGCAGGCCCATTGCTGCGACTGCTCGGGTTCTTCATCGGCGACGGAAACCTAGCCGGGTCGAACTACGTTGAGTTCAATCTCAGGAAGGAGCGCGAGATCGCGTTCCTCGATCGCACTGTCAGCGAAGCCGGGCTCGAGCTACGGCTCTGGAAGAACCGGCACCGAGCGGTACCTGTCGGTAAGGAGCTTCGCGCGCTGTTCGCGTCCTGCTACGACGCAGGGTCAGAGAAGGTCATCCCGAGCGGGCTCCTTGAACTCGCGCCAGACGAGCTCGCGCATCTTTACGAGGGCTTGCTCGAGTCGGACGGCTCTCGACTCAAGCGGCCGGGGAGAGCGGAGCCGCAGACCTACTCCACGACGAGCCGTAAGCTCGCTGACTCGGTTCAAGTGCTCGCGCTCAAAATCGGACGTAGCGCGACGGTCCGGCCCCACAATGTGCCGCCGGGCGACGGACACTTCGGTTCGAAGCCACGCTGGCGCGTAACGATCTACAACGAGCGCAACGCGCGGCCCGCCCTGTGTCGAACACGGGAGCAAGCAGATTCACACATGGGCGTCGAGCGGTACGACGGTCAGATTCATTGCGTCGAGGTTCCCAACAGCACGCTCTATGTCAGGCGAAACGGCTACGCAGTCTGGTGCGGAAACACACCCTTCGAGCACAACTCGTTCCGATTCCACATCCGCTGCCCGATCTTCGTCGCGCGGGAATGGTTTCGTCACCGTATTGGCTCTTTCAACGAGTTCAGCATGAGATATGCGAAGGCGACCGACGACTTCTACATTCCCGACGCCGACGACGTCCGCAGCCAGGTGGGGAAGCCGGGCGCGTACTCGTTCGAGCCCGTCGAGCCGGAGCTCGCGGAGCGCACGCGAGAGGAGCTGCAGGCGGTCTACGACCTGGCCTACGCGACGTACACGCGCCTCGTCGAGGAGGGGGTCGCGCGGGAGCTCGCCCGCTCCGTGATCCCGGTCGGCGCCTACACCGAGTTCTACTGGACAGTGAACGCGAGGGCCCTGATGAACTTCGTCTCGCTCCGGGCGGCAGAGACCGCGCAGCGCGAGATCCGCCGTTACGCCGACGCCTGCGAGCAGTTTCTCGCGGAGCGGATGCCGATCACGCACGCGGCGTTCGTCGCGAACGACCGTACGGCTCCCTGACGCATGGAACGCGTCACCGGGATCGGCGGCATCTTCCTCCGGGCTCGCGACCCGGAGGCGCTGCGTGCCTGGTACGCGGCCAATCTCGGGGTCGAGATCTCGGAGTGGGGAGGCCATGTCTTCGAGGCCGTGCCCGGAACCTCGACCGTCTGGTCGATCTTCCCCGGCGACACCGGCTACTGGCCACTCGAGCAGCAGGTGATGGTCAACTACCGCGTCGACGATCTCGACGCGATGCTCAGCCAGCTGCGCGACGCGGGCGCGGAGGTCGACGAGAAGGTTGCGGAGCAGGAGTTTGGCCGCTTCGGCTGGGCGGTCGATCCGGAAGGAAACCGGATCGAGCTCTGGCAGCCTTCCTAGGTCACTGAGGTTGCGAGCAGCGGCACGTCCGAGCCGTGCCGGGTCACGACCCAGCCGTCGTACCGGCGCAAGCCATACGGGACGCTGAGCGTGACCCTTGTCAGGCCGCTGTGCAGTGTGAAGCGGCCGCAGGGGTCGGCGAGCTTTCCATCTTTCGTCAGCCACAGCTCGTAGAAGTCCGACCGATCGCGGCTCGGCGTGAGCCCGCGGATGAGGACGTTCATCGGCCAGTTGCCCGACTCGTCCTGTGGCAGCAGCTCGATCGACGCGGTCGCGCCCGCCGCCTGCGCGGTGCCCGCCATCGGGACCACGAACTCGGCCTGGACGTCGTCGCTGCGCGCACTCGCGAGCCAGCCGGCGCCGAAGGCGGCCGCGGCGAGCG
>JAXIPI010000364.1:0-6563 GCA_045403015.1 Gaiellaceae bacterium
CGCGCGACGATCGCTCGGCGCAGGGCAAGCGTGCCGAGGCGGATCGCCGGCTGAAATGCGCGCTGCCGCGAGACGCCGTAGCGGTCTTCCGGGTACGTGAACCCAATCTGGATCGCCGGCCCGCGCGCAGCCACCGCGCGAAGGCTCTCGCGATTGAAGGAGCTGACAACGGCTCGCTCGACGAGGCCGTGCCGTCCGAGTGCCTCAACCAGCTCATCGAGCCGCGTCGTCAGCTTCAGGTCGACATGGAGCGCCACATCTCGCGTGGCAAGGAAGTCGAGCGCGTCGTCGAGTGTCGGGAGCTGCGGAGCGAGCTCGTGCAGCTCGGCGAGCGAGCGGTCGCGCACGGTGCCGACGGCAGCGCCGTGGCTGACTTCGGCGAGGTCGTTCGAGTGAGCGAGCACGAGCGGGCCATCAGCGAGGTCGAGCACGTCGAACTCGATCGCATCGACGCCGTGCGCCAGCGCGACCTCGAAGGAGCCCAGCGTGTTTTCGGGCGCCAGCGCCGCGGCGCCGCGGTGCCCGACGCGGATCAGCGGCCCGTCTCCTCTCAGAAGCTTCACGGCGCGGTCGGGAGAAGGTCCTCGTCGAGCTCGCCGCCGCTGGCCGCGTACTTGACGATCATCCGGTCGGTGACCCACTCGACCGGCGCGCGATCGTCGGTCCACGGCCGCTTCGCCTTCTCGGTCACGGGCCGGATCTGGCGCGCGAGTAGCTCCCGCAGCGGCCGAAGAGCGGCGGGTCCCCTCGACACGATCTCGGGCCGAAGCGCCCGCTTCTCGTCGAAGGCGATCAGGATCTTGTTGAAGCGCAGTGCGGGCCACACCGCCACTCGGTCGAACTCGTGTGTCAGCGTGCCGGAGATTCCGTCGAGGAGGCTCTCGTCACCGGGCACCGACGCGACGTTCAGCGCGAGGATCCCACCCGGCTCGAGCCGTTCGCGCGCGAGCCGGAAGAACTCCCGCGTCGCGAGGTAGAACGGAACGTACGGCTGGTGGTAGGCATCGACGATGATCAGGTCGTAGCGCTCGTCCGTGCGTCGGAGAAACGGGCGCGCGTCGGCGTCGTACACAGTGAGGCGCGGGTTGTCCTCCATGCCGAACCAGCGCCGCCCCACGCGACTCACGGCAGGGTCGAGCTCGACCCCGTCCACGCGCGCCTCCGGATAGAACCTCCCGAGAGCGCGTGCGATTGTTCCGCCTGCGTTGCCCAATATGGCAACGGAGCGAAGCGGCCTGTCGAGCAACGGCGGCAGCACCAGGAACGCATCCCACACACCTCCGGTCAGGACCGTGTCCTTCCGCCAGACGGAGTGGACCGCGACGCCCTCGTTGAGCCTGAGGAGGCGGTGACCGTCGGGACGCTCGACGACCTGGATGAACTGGTAGAGCGAGTCCTCCTCGTGCAGCAGCCCGGGCTCGGCCTTCACCACGCCGGGTGGGAGCGCGACGAGAGCGGCGAGCGCGGCGGCGACGACGAGCACACGGCGCCCGAGGAGGAATGAGGCGGAGAGCGCGAGCAGGGCCGCCGTGCCCAGCAGCGTCCGCTGCGTCCCCACGAGCGGGATCGCGATCAGCGCCGGAACGAACGTGCCGAGGAGTGAGCCGGCGGTCGAGAGCGCGTAGAAGCGACCGGCCACGGCTCCCGCGGTTGCGACGTCTGTGATCGCCAGGCGGATCGCGAACGGCGCGACCATCCCGAGCGCGACGACGGCCGGCGCGAACAGGAGGAGGACGGCGAAAAAGGAGCCGATCACGGCGCCGGCGGAGGCGTCGTCGAGATTCCCGACTGCCGCGTCGAGAAACGGCCGGGCGACGAACGGCGTGATCGCCACACAGACCGCCGCCGCGAGAACGATCAAGCCGAGCAGGCGCGGCTCGGGCCGGCGGTCGGCGAGGCGTCCTCCGAGCCAGTAGCCGAAGGCGAGCGCGGCGAGCACGATCCCGATCAGGTTCGCCCAGACGATCGTCGACGAGCCGAAGTAGGGCGCCAGCAAGCGCGACGCGGCGATCTCGGTCGCGAGCGAGCCGGTGCCCGCGCCGAAGACGAGCGCGGCGAGTGCGAACTGGGAGCGGTTCACGTCTCGCGACGCTTGATCACGACCACGGCGAAGTCGTCGGTCAACTCCCCGTTGTCCGACCACTCCCGGCACGCGACGAGTGCCGTCTCCGCCATCTCCTGCGCCGGCAGCGCTCGGTGCTCGGAGAGCAGCGCGTCTAACCGCTCGATCCCGAACTGCTCGCCGCGGCGCCGCGCCTCGACGACGCCGTCCGTGTATACGACGACGGTCGCACCCGGCGGGAAGGCCGCGGTCACCGTCTCATAGGCCTGCGGCGCGTCGATCCCGAGCGCCAGCCCGTGCGCCGCGATGCCCTCGACCGTGCCGTCCGGGAAAACGAGGCGCGGCTGCGGGTGCCCGCCGCTCGCACAGGCGACCTCGCCCTTCACCGAGTCGATCACGAGCTCCACCATCGTGATGAAGCGCCCTGCGGCGATCTCGGAGGCGACAACTTCGTTAGCAGCAGCCAGGAAGTCGCCGGGCACGACGTGCTCGCGCGCGAGCGACCGGAAGACGTATTTGGCCATCGCCATGTCGGCCGTCGCATCGACCCCGTGGCCGGTCACGTCTCCGAGCACGACCGCCAGCCGCCCGTCACCGAGGGTGAGGTAGTCGTAGACGTCGCCGCCGACCTCGAGCCGCGCCGCGGACTCGTAGACGTCGCCGAGCTCGAGTCCGGGGATCTCGGGAGCTGCGCGCGGCAAGAGCGAGCGCTGCATCGTGTCGGCGAAAGCCTTCTGCTGTGCGTAGAGACGGGCGTTGTCGATCGCGAGTGCGGCCTGTCCCGCGATCGAGAGTGCCGTATCGACGATCTCGCCGGCGACCGGGCGACCGGGATGCAAGGAGACGATCGTCAGCGTTGCGAGCAGCTCGGCCGGCGTCGCGATCGGGACGATGGCCGCGCTCGAGCCCTTGCGCAGAAACGGCGCCAACAAAGCGAGTGCGCCACCGAGCGCCTCCGCCCGGTCGGCGTCGAGGAGCAGCGGCTCGCTTCGCTCGAGCAGTGCCAGCAGCTCCCGCCGCGGCAGCTGCTGCGGCCGCGAGAGCAACGCACGCGCAGCGGAATCGACGCGCTCGTCGTTCACGTGTACGGCTCGCGCGGTCAGCTCGATCCCACGCTCGTCGGGCATCCGGATCACGGCAGCGTCGACCCCGAGCAGGGTCACGATCGACTCCGCGAGCACGTCGAGGGTCGTCTCGAGCGAGAGACTCTGCGCGAACGAGCGTGAGATCTTGAACTGGGCGGTCAGCCGCTTGGCCGCTTCCCGCTCCGAGCTGAGCGCCTCCTCGAGCTCCCGGCCGAGCGCCTTCGCCCGCTCGTGCAGTCGCGCGTTCTGCACGGCCACCGCGAGCTGTGCAGCGAGGGCGACGAGGAGCGCGCGCTCGTTGGCGCTCAGCGGCCGCGGCTGGCGCGGGTAGACGGCGAGCAGGCCGATCGGCTCGTCGCCCACCACGAGCGGCAGCGCAAGCGCGGAGTCGATTCCCGACTCGGTCACCTGCGCCCGAGCGGGCGCGAGCCGCTCGTCCACCGAGGCATCGTCGACCTCGACCACGCCCCCCGCCTGGCGAGACGCAAGAGCGGTGGCGAGCAAGACCGCAGCGACGGCCTCGTGTGGCCCCTCGACGCCGTGACTCGCGGCGACGGCGATGTGGCCGTCGTCCTCGCGGAGATAGACGGCAACGCGGTCTGTGCCGAGCAGGTCCCCAAGCCGCTCGAGTGCGGTGTCGAGGGTGTGTGACAGCGACAAACGAGCGATGGCCTCGCCGACGACGGCAAGCAGCGCGCGGCTCCGCTCGAGCTCGAAGCCGGCTTCACGCGCGCGTTCGGAGGACCGAAGCGCGTGAGCAGCGCGGACCGCAAAGCTCGCGAGTTGAGCGAGACCGGCCTCGTCCGGGGCACGGCCCGGAGCGAATCGGAGCTGCAGCGCGCCGAGCGGCGGCTCGCCGAGCTGAAGCGTGACGAGCTCGCCCTTCCGGCGGTCGCCTTGGACGGCAACCGAGCCGTGCTCATCGAGGATCGCCTGGGCCACACGCTTCAGATTCGGATCCGACTCCAGCGGGCCGTGCGCGCCATCGATCTCCAACTCGCCGCCGCGAAGCCGCCAGAGATGGGCGCTTTGAGCGCCTGACGTGATCGCAGCGAGGCGCGCCAGACGTACGGCTGCCGCCTCATCGTCCGCAACGGCCGCGAGAGCGTCACCCGCCACTTCGAGAGGACCACCCACGTCCCGGCCCATCGCGGCGCCGTCGTCGCACAGCCGAGTGGCGAGCCAGGCCACGTCGCCCGCGAGGATCGCGAAGCTGGTCGCCTCGCGGTCGAACGGCCCGGCGCGGCGTGCGAGGCCGAGCGCGCCGGCGCGGCCCTCGGCGTCGAGGGGGACGGCGAGCCCGACGGCGTCCGTGTCGAGCAACCCGCGCACAAGCTCCATCGCCCTCTCGATCGACTTGGCGTGGAGGCCTTCGATCTCCGCAGCGTGCACGCTCGACGACGCCCTGACGAGCCGGGCGACGAGCGAGCCATCCCGCTCGGGCAGCCAGACGACAGCGATCTCGGCGCCAGCCCCACGGATCGCCGCGTCGGCGACCTGAGCCAGGATCGAATCGAGGGTGCCTCCCTCCCCGAGCGCACGGCTGGCCCGCGAGAGCGCGGCAAGCGCCTCGGAGACGTCGACGCGAGTGTCGATCATCTTCTAAAGGCCGAAGAGGCGGCCGACCTCACGCCAGATCGTGAGCGTGATCAGCACGCTGACGGCGATCAGGACGACGACAACGAGCCAGAAACGCAGCCCGGCACGACGCCGGGCGCGGGATCGCTCGCTGCGCGCGCGGCGACGGGCACGCTCCTGCAGGTACGCACGGTCCACCGCAAGCGGGTCGAACGGGGGAGCGTCATCGCCTGGCGGAGTGCGCGTCGCAGGCTCGGCCATGCGGAAAGTGTAGTGCGCTGGCGGCGTCCCGCGGTACCCGCGTGACTTTCAGGACCGATATGCCCATACTGCGCTGCGTGGAAACGCCTGACCGCCTGACGGAGCCGAACCACGACCCTGCAGGCGAGCCGCCTGCAGCGCTCCGCCGTGTCGGCGGGTCGCTCTGGGGCCTCGGCGAGCGGGCAACCTGGGTCTCGGGCCTCGTGCTCGCTCTGTCGGCGCTCACCGGCTGGTACTCGGGTTCGGGTGAAGGGGTCGACGTGAGTGTGATCGGGTGGAACACGGGCCTGATCGGGAAGATCGTCCTGTTCATCGGTCTGGCCGCGATTCTCGTCGTGGCGCTCCGCTACTGGGGGGTCGAGCTGCCCGCTGCAGTGCCCGAGAGCCTCGTCGTGATCGCGCTCGGAGCGCTCTCGACGATCCTGGTGCTCGTTCGGATCATCTCGATCCCCGACGAGTTCTTCTTCGCCGGCCGTGGAGTCGGCATCTGGATCAGCCTTGCCGCATCCGTGGCTCTGATCGGCGCAGGGTTGTTGCAAGCATCCGAAGAGCTCTAGGAGGGTTTGGCGGAAACCCTCCTAGGTCACGGGCAGCTGTTGCTTCGTCGACTCGATCAGCGAGCGTGGGTCGAACGGCTTGCCGATGAAGCCCTGCACGCCGCGTGACTCCGCGTCGCCGGCAGAGCGCTCGTCCACCTGCCCGGAAAACATGATCACCGGGATCGCGCCGACGCCGGTGTGCTCCTGGATCCGCCGCAGAGTCTCCCAGCCGTCGACCTGCGGCATCATCACGTCGAGCAGGATCAGATCCGGAGACTCCTCACCGAGTGCGGAGAGCGCCTCCTCGGCGCCGCCGGCCTCGCGGACGAAATAGCCCTCGGCCTCGAGGTTGACCCGCACGTACTCCCGCAGGCGCTCGTCGTCGTCGACGATCAGCACGAGTGGGCCACGCGTCGAGCCACTCGGCGCGGTGGTCGGCCCCGAGCGGTCCAGAAACTGGTCGAGGTCGGCACGCCGGTACCGACGGTGGCCGCCGGGGGTGTAGAAGGCCGACACGCGGCCGAGGTCGGACCACTTGCGCATCGTGCTCTGCGCAACGCCGAGGTACTTTGCCGCCTGGCCGAGCGTCAGCCACTCGGGCTGCGCCGCAGCCGCCGGTGTGTTTCCTTCAGAGGCCATCGCGACGAAGAGAACCTACCCAAACCTGCAGCAAGCTGAAACCCTGAACCGTTCTCAGCCGGTCGTGACGGTGACTGTCACCGTCCGCGCCGCCGGCGGCAGTGGTTGCGGTTCGAGCGTCCGGACGTTCGTCTGCGTTCCACCGGGCGAGGGCCCGTCCTCGAGCGCCCGCCCAAGCGCGATACCGACCAGAAGGACGACCACGAGGCCGAGCACGATCAGTGCCGGGCGCCAGAGTGGATTGCGGGGCGGCTTGCGCGGCCGTCGCTCACGTGTGCTCACGCGCGCCCCTCGCCGGCTGCGGCTCCCGGCCGGCGGAGCCGGCCTCCGCCGCCGCCTGCCGTCGCTCCCGGCACCCGGCTCTCCGGGTCTGTACTACTCGTACTATCCCCTCCGGCC